>NZ_JBGTFY010000385.1:0-4352 GCF_041747015.1 Nostoc sp. | reverse complement strand
CCGCTCCTGAAGGGGACTTGACGCCACGCTCACGTGAGCTAGATCAAATTCTTCGTTTAGCCGCCTAGACCACCAGTTGCAACTTTTTGATACTTAGCTCAGGAATTTAATTTCTGGGTCAATTTCTGCAAAAGTATAGTTTAAAGTGAGAGAGATTAAATCCTATAAACTATACGAAAAAGTACCTATGGCAAGCGGTGAAGTATTTGATACCAAAACAAAATCCCTATCTGTGCCAAGGGTAAACCTACTGACCATGTTCCGGTTGGGTTTATTTCAAATGGGGTTGAGCATGATGTCCATTTTGACTCTGGGGGTACTCAACAGAGTCATGATTCAAGAAATAGCAATTCCAGCAACGCTAGTATCAGTAGTTCTAGCACTGCCTTTATTTGTTGCTCCTTCACGTATCTGGTTCGGCCAGATTTCCGATGCCAAGCCGTTGTGGGGATACCACCGCACAGCTTATGTTTGGGTGGGTGCGGCAATATTTGCGATCGCCGCATTTTTAGCTGTACAAGTAATGTGGCAGCTCAATAATGCTGCAAATAGTGCAGGTGGTTGGGCATGGACAACCCAAACAATCGGCTGGACAGCACTTCTTTCCCTGATCTTCGCTATATATGGTCTAGGAATTTGTGCTAGCGGCACTGCTTTTGCTGCTTTGTTGGTAGATATATCTGAAGAAGATAACCGTTCCAAAGTGGTAGGTGTGGTCTGGTCGATGTTGATGGTGGGGATTATTGTTGGGGCGATTATTAGTGCCAGTTTGCTGAAACAATTAACGCCAGAAGCAACAACAGCAACCTTACAGGCGGCGATCAACAGGTTGTTTTTCATCGTCCCAACAATTGTATTTGGTTTGGCGATCGCAGCAACATTGGGCGTAGAAAAAAAATACTCTAAATACTTAAGCCGTTCCACAGTGGTAACCCGGGAAGACAGCATTACTCTGGGCAATGCTTGGAAAATCTTGACAGCTAGTCCACAAACAGGTTTGTTTTTCACCTTTTTAGTGGTGATGACTGTCAGCTTGTTTATGCAAGACCCGATTTTGGAACCCTATGCGGGTCAAGTGTTTAAAATGCCCTTAGCAGAAAGTACCAAATTAAATGTTTTTTACGGAATTGGTATACTGATTGCCTACGGCGTTACTGGCTTTTTCATAGTGCCGCGTTTGGGTAAGCGGAGAACTGCGCGCTTGGGCTGTATGTTGGTAGCATTCTGTGCAATATTGCTAGGTATATCAGGATTCACAGCTAATGCAGCTGTTCTCAAACTAGCCTTGGTCTTGTTCGGTTTAGCCACAGGTTTCTTAACTACGGCAGCAATTAGCTTGATGTTGGATCTCACAGTTGCCGAAAGCGCAGGTACATTTATTGGCGCATGGGGATTAGCGCAGTCCATCTCTAGAGGACTAGCGGTGGTAATCGGAGGTACAGTTTTGGATATTGGACGCAAGGTGCTACCTAGCCTAGAGTTAGCTTATGGACTGGTATTTGCTCTAGAAGCCGTAGGAATGGTGGTGTCGATTTGGTTTCTGAATCGGGTAAATGTGGCAGAATTTCAAACAAATACAAAGCTAGCGATCGCTTCTGTTTTAGAAAGCAATTTAGATTAAACTGTATAGGGCATGGGACAAATGACAAATGACAAATGACAAATGACAAATGACAAATGACAAATGACAAATGACAAATGACAAATAACCAATGAATGATTTTTGGACAACAATTCTTGATTTTGCCCAAACTACCACTACCAGAGTCGGCAAGCAGCTAATGCAAGATTTTGGGCAAGTACAGGCTTCGCAAAAAGCTGATGGGAGTTTGGTGACGCAAGCCGATAAATGGGCAGATCAGGAGATTCGGGATGCCATCGCTTCTAATTTCTCTGGTTACGGCATTTTAACCGAAGAGAGCGATCAGTCATTTCCCGGTACTGAGTGGTGCTGGGTAATTGACCCTTTGGACGGTACAACCAACTTCACACGCGGTATTCCCATCTGGACAATTTCTCTGGGTTTGCTGTATCGAGGCACACCCATTTTTGGGTATGTTTACGCACCAACCTTGAATCAAGCTTTTCATGGTTTCTGGGCGGGTTCATCTGGGTTAATAGTTCCAACTGGGGCATTTATTAATCATCATCCTATCCATACCAGTGTTGATAGTCCCAGTAATAATCACTTTTTCAACGTCTGTTCCCGCAGCACCGCAATCATCCAAAAAGGCTTTCCCTGTAAAATTCGGATGCTGGGTGTAGCTAGCTATAACTTTTTGATGGTTGCAACTGGGGCGACACTGGGTGGTATTGAAGCGACACCAAAAGTTTGGGATTTGGCGGGGGCTTGGGTAATTGTGCAAGCTGCTGGCGGTGTTTGGTTATCGCTCAAGTCAAAACCGTTTCCGTTGTCGTCAGGAGAAGATTATAGCGATCGCTCTTTTCCTACCCTTGTGGTTAGTCGTCCCGAATTAGTTCCGGTATTTCAACCTTTTCTGGAAGGCGTAAAAATTTAATTTGCCGCTCTCATACCTGGAACAGTGATTTTGTCAACCAGCCTAGTGGACGGCGGCATATCGATATTAATACTTAGCAAAACCCAGTCAAACAAAGAATTTAGTGTAAAGCAAGCTGGTAATAATCCTGATTTTAGTGCAAGATCAGTATACTTATTAATCGAAGTAGTGTGTTGTGACTTCTATCACACTGGTTAGTTTAGTATAAATAATTTTATGTTGTCTAATCTAGATTTAATTCGAGAGTTTGTGCAAAACTCTACCCAGAAAAAAGACGTTTTGTTGTCAAATCCAGCTTTGACAGCGCACACAGTGTATAAAACTAACCAACTAATCGCAAAATCTGAAGGCGTGATTGCGATCGCCCAACTAACTAATACTGTATGTGAATTTTCGATTTCTCCAAAATCATCCCAGTGGGAATTGATAAATCAGGCATTAGGAGAATATAGTTATCTCCTTAAAGGAGAAGTAGATAGTCGGGGTTTCTATGAGTATCAATACTGCGAAGTTGCCAAAGGCTATCAAATGCACTGTACTAAATCTGTGCTTTTATGGCGAGCTTGGTGGAAATATCGCAAGTATACTTTAAAACAAGGAATCCCCTTAGAACTTCTGATTAGGACACGAAATTCATGGTATCCAATCCGAGATTTAACTATTAGCGACGGACTTCTTTATATCAAAACATTAGGAAGCGAGATCGCACTTGACTCAAATGATCTGGTTACTTGGTTAAGCAAAATTGACGGCTGAAAGTGAGTAATTGTTGAAAAAAACTGAGATTTTTTTCACTTATTTGGAGACTATGACTGTAAGTGGTTTTTAATAAACTGTTTCATCTTCTTTACGCCACGCTGGATCAACAATACAAATAAATACCAGAGGTTCGATGCCTGAGTTACAAATAAATTGCCGCGTATTAGCAGGAATATACACAGCGTCTCCCGGCTGAACTATCTGGGTTTCATCATTAATGTGCATTTCTCCCGTACCACTGAGAATATAATAGACTTCTGAGGTAGAGAGTGAGTGGGGTTGAGAGGTTTTTCCTACTGGTAGTGTTGCATGAGCCAAACTATAGCGCAATGCCAGAGGTTGCTTATCTGGATGTAGCAGTTCTCGCAGAATGGTATTATCTCCGGCGATGAATTCTGGACAATCTTGAAGTTTTTGAACTAGCATAAATCAATTTTTGGTTTGAGGGTTTTAATTAATCAAGAGGCAAAAGGCAAGGATCATTAATTATTCTCCCTCTGCTTGCCATGCTTAGTACAGACAAGGATTTGTCTTAGGTTGATAATCAGAACAATTGATCGCTTCTTCTGTATTGGCAATAGATGGGCGTACAGTACATTTAAGACGGTAATTGTCGGTAAAATATTGACAACCAGTACAGGGGATTTGATGCATTAGCTTGGCTGTAGTTACACTATCTCGCGCCGCCGCCCAGAGACTCAAAACAACGGAAATAATTACAGTCCAAGCAACGACAAAGCAAATCGGGATTAACAAAGGTTGAATCCCATGAATGAGGAAAGATATCACTTTAAACATAGTATGTCCTTATACAAATTAGGAGTTATACCATTTCACTTTAATAATGATACAAATACGTTGGTAGGGGCATGGCAATGCCCATTGGTGTCAACTTAAGCTCAAACACTAGAATTTATCGTCGTTTTAGATCCCCCAACCCCCTTAAAAAGGGGGCACAAGATTCTAGTTCCCCCTTTTTTAAGGGGGGTTAGGGGGGATCGAAAAGCTAGGCGGTACATGGAAAAATTTTCACTCTTCTTATCAGAGTAAGCTTTTACGTTAAGTTGACACCTA
>NZ_JBGTFY010000384.1:0-5585 GCF_041747015.1 Nostoc sp. | reverse complement strand
TTATTGAGTAGTTATACTTATTTTTCGTTCCAGATGTTTTTTTAGCCATTGCCTCTGTCGGAGAAACTAGTTACTTTGTACTATATTGTGAATTCCAAAATCGGGGTTAATACTCTATTTTTTTCAAAATGAGAATTGCTGGTTCAGTGCTAATTTAGCGTAAACATCGCCGTCTTTTTGTTCTAGCCTGTCTAAAGCTTCAGACGGTTTTTGAGACTGCTCGGCTATTGGAGTCGGCTGCTTAGTCGGATTAAAAACTCCATTGAGCAGCCAAAATATAGCAAAGAAAGTTAAGCCAAAAGGCAGTGCGATTATTACGAGCCTCGACCACGGAGAAGTAACTACCGTATGTTTAGTTACAACTGGTGAATCTGGTTCTACTTCTTCCCCTGCTTCTGGCTGATGATTACTATGGCTATCTATTGAGTCAAGAGACTGATCATCTATTTTGAGTAAATTATTTATAGTCGATGAATGATTAGTCGAATTATTGTCTGTCATTTTCTGCTGGCGAGATTTAAATCAACAATTTGTGTAATTTCTAAACCTGATTGTCTAGCTTGATAAATTTTCTGAGCTAGGTCGTTAGTATGAGAAATTTGTTGTGGTGTACTAACGGATTCCACAGTAATAGTTTTGTTAAATAAAATACCGTTGCCAGCATTATTTTCTTTAGTAAAAGTAACAAGAGTAGAAATAAAATCTACTTCCCATTTACCATCTTTGATTTTGCGAGGTTCAGAAATGAATCGAGGAATTAAAGATACTTGTGTATTGCCATTGAATATCCCTGCTGGGGTCATAGCAGCTAGCTTTCGCAAAAATGCTGCCCGAAAATCTTGCTTTTCACTAAGAGAGAATGCAGCTTCATAAGAAGAAGTAGTTACTTTACCATTAGAGCGTTCAGTTCTACCTACATCTATTCCAGTATCTTGTTTGGTAATGGGTTCTCCTTTATCGTTGAAGGTTCTATTAAGTCCATCCCAATTAAACATCTTAATAAAGCTATCAGAAATAAATTTCTTAATGACTTCATTTGACCGTTCATTAGGATCTACTGCTTGAGCAACAACTGATTCTCCTGATGATAATTGCACTAACGCTAATTGTTTTTTTCCGAGACTACTTACTGCACCATAATTAAGTAGTTGCAGTAATAAAGAAAATAACGCCATCGAAAATCCAGCCAGAGATATTATTCCGATTCTGGTTGGGACAGATTTATTAAACTTCAGAAGCTGCAACGGTTCTGCTTTTGGTTTATTACTATTTTTTATAAACATTGTTCAACTCTACTTGAATTTTGAAGCTAAACTAGCGCCCCTTGTAAACACTGCTTTACTAGCATCAATCGCAATTGAGCTATAGGTTTCAGAGGCCTTATTGATTTGTTGAAGTACAGCTAAACCACCACCAGCCGCTAGTCCAGTTGCTAAGAAAGGAGCAAAAATGCCAATCGTAAACAGAAAGAATAAAGGTTGATCTGATCTAGAAGTAGCAATTAATTGCCCCGCTAATCCGGCAATTACGTTGAAGCAAAGCTTTGCCATCCCTACGGAGAAATAACCAGTTAGCCAAGTAAAAATCGCTCTCCCACCATAAGGCAATAGAGAACCGCCTACAGCCAAAGGCCCGATAAGTGCCGTTAGCAGCATTGTTAATTCTATTCCCCATTGGTAAGCTCCATTCAAGCCAATCAGAATAATCGAAACAATTTCAATGACCGAAGAACCAATGTAAGCACTAAAGGGAGAAAATATTACTTGTAGAGGATTAGCACCACTTTTAATAGCATCAACTGGTGCTTGAATAATTCTGTCAATCTTTTGAACTATCCATGAGAAAGGTCCACTAGAACCAGTAAAATAACTAGGATACTCTCGGTTCAACCTATTCTTCGCATCCTCCAAACATTTAATAGATTCTTCTGGAGTCAGAGATGAGGTCTTGCAATTTTCTATTTCTTTACCAATAGCCCCACGCACAGCTTCTACCCCCAAGGCTTTTTGGTATGCAGCTCTTAAATCAACACCTTTTGCTGTTTTTAAGAGGACAATTTGATTAACATTATTGATGTAATTTCTAATACCGAGAGTGCTTTCACCTAGTACCTTGCCTTTATTCGCTAGAAGTACCACAACTATCAATACCCAAATAAATTCTGTATAAGCACGTTGTTCATCACCATTGAGCATTTTCTTTGTCCATTCAACCATGAAAAAAACAAGTGTCGCAACGGCGAATAATGCACCTACATCACACATAGCGTTATACACATCACCTGTGATCGTCTCATCCCAAATTTCATTGAAACCTTGAGCAATAAAATCTGCCGTCTTAGTTGCTTGCTCTAATAAATCTGCACCAGCAAATTGAGATTGGGCGAATAAGTAATTTTTCAAAAACATAAAATTAAAAAGGGTATAGAATGGAGTAAATTCGACTATTCTTTATAAGTAGGATCTAAGCGAGTCATTCCAATAAGTTCGTGGCTCAGAGAAAGAGTACCTAGTTCATTCAAATCTTCTTTTTTACGCTCATTTGCCATATTCTCTGCTACTTGAGTCAGCATGAGATTAGAGTAGGAAGTGTCCTGCCTTGCTTGTAAATAATCTGTGCGTTGCTGTGCCAACATTGAAACCACTAGACCATTCTGAGCCGCGATCGCCTTCAATACATTTTGAGAAGCATCCATTTCTTGGGCAGCGTCCGCCAGACCTTTTGCCTCTTGAGCTATTTGTGTGGTTTTCTCTATTTTTTGGGCAGTATCTTCTTGCCCAAGGCCGCCAACAACACTGATGATTGAAGCTCTTGTGAGTTCTCGCTCTAAATCTTGTGCCTTTTGCTGGGCGATTGGCAATGAGTAAGTATCAGCAATTCGAGTTTTTAGGTCATTACTACTGGCAATCGGGTCACTAACTCCCATCTCACCAATAGCATTATCAATCGCAGCTTGAGCATCATCTTTAATGCCAGCCCAACTTTGCTCAATTTCCGATTTAGCCCAACCTTGAATTTTTTCAACTTCACCTTTAATATCAGAAATGATTGAACTAAAAAAGTCGGTAATGACTAATCCATAGCTGGGTGTAGTTACCAATAAACTACCCAGAGTAGCAGAAAGTATAATAGTGATTGTTCGAGTCTTTAATCTAGACATAATTAAGCCACCTTTACTTTTTGTAATTTCGACATTAATTGTTTAGCTTCATCGGAGAATTCTTCTCCTCGAATCATCCTGATATAATCCTCGGTAAATTTGACCATTCCTAATAGGGGATTATCAAGATATTCTTTTAAGAAAAGAGTACGCATTTCTTGTTCGTGTGGATTATTAGCAACGGCGGCTAATAAACAATGTGCTGGATAATAACGGCAAAAAGTAAGTTTGCCATTGTCATCAAGTAACCACTGAGAGTAAATGCCCTCCTTTTTGGGATAGAAAGCTTCTGTACTATTGACTCGAATGATTTCTAATGGGTATTTAAATCTCACCAAAAAGGGGTCAACGGCTGAAGATTGAATTCTGCCAACCAAGCGTGTAGTGATGTTAGCGAATATCTTGGCGGCAGCTTTTGACTGATAAATAGTTTCTGGTTCTTGAGCCGATAAAATCACCCGAATACCAGCTTTAGCACCATTAGCACAGAGCCTCCCAATTAGTTCAGCGATTGATTCAAACTGAAATAAGATTGGTGCTTCATCTAAGAAAAATATACTTACTTTGGATGCTAACGCCCGTCTGAGTGCAGCAGCATAAGCGCTTAGAGCTAATATCGCTGCATCTGCCTCACTCGATAAATTTCTTAATGCAAAAACAAGTAACTTGGCATCAGTTCTAAAACTGGAAGGTCGAGAAATTGACTGCCCAACTCTTGTCGTTAACCAGTAATTAAGTCTTAGCCTAATTTGTTCTAAAGCTTCTAGGATATCCCGACTGTTACTAGCAATGGAATCTAATTTGATAAATGCAGGTGAACAGTATTTGTAAAAGTCTTGTAGTGTTGGTGTCTCGGACCATGCCTTAGTTCCGACTCCAGCTGATAATGCCAATTTGTAGCGGAGTTTGATTTCATCATCGTCGAAAAAAATCTTTAATGTCAAAGCGATGATTGACTCAATATTGGTAATCATGGAAGGGCTAACCCCAATCATGCTAGTTCCAATAATCATCGTCATCAATACTGATTTCAAAAATTCCTTGAAATCATTCAATCTTTCATTGATAATTTCTGGTTCTAGTCCTCGCAGATTTGGTAATTCAAAAAGATTGTTGTATTCTTTAGAAATATCAAAGTAAGCTCCGTCTTTACCTAGTAAATTGGTGTAGTCGGTGAAAGTGGATGTTCCATCTGGTTTGGGGTAATCCAATGCCACAACTGGAATATCTTGAGCTAGAGCCGGAGTCAGTATACCTGCAACCAAGACTGATTTACCGGAACGAGTTGCACCAAAAACAGCCAAATTCTTGTGATTTTGGTATAAATCCAGGTGTACAGGAGTACCGCCCTCTTCTGCAATTAATTCAAAGCCAGTGCGATCGCCCGTAGCTGTACGAATTAGAGGCATCAACCCTGGAGCTTCTGAACTGAAATAAGGTAGTCTGCGGTTAAATGGTTTTGTTAGTAAAGGTTCCCAAACAAAAGGACAACACTGAAGCCATACTTTCCACGCGTACTCTACCTCACGGTCAACTACTGCCGGACGTAGAAAGAAAGAAGCGAGGTAACGACAAGCTTCATCTAATTCCCGTGTAGATTTGCGGTGTACCAAAAATACTACAGCCGTTTGGACGACAACATTACCTTTGTAAATTGTTTTTTGGGCTTCGACGGCTGACTCAATATTTAGCCCCGCTTTGACATCAATGTTGCCTTTATCGCTGGATAATGTCGTAGAAGTGATTGACTGTTTAGTTAGTCTTTGCAAGTTAGTTTTTGTGATTCCCTGGTTGGCTTTTGTTAACTGACAAAAGATTTCAGTATCAAAAATACTATCCCTAGATATCAATTCCCATAAATATCTTAATTGTGCTTGTTCATCAATCCAGCCTCCTGGTTTTTGACTGAAGTTCAGCGCTCCCAGATATTTATCCTGAATTCTGACCCATTTTCTATCGAAGAAAGGAACAGATTGCTCATTTTCTAATATATGATGTCGAATGTGAAAATCACTTGTTTGAGTTTCGATTAATTTATCTATTTCATTGATTTTTAAAGGGTTAGGGATTGCTGTTGGTTCCGAATGATTAAATTGCTGCCAGATTAACGACCAGATTTCTTCGGCACTCAAAGCTTTAACACCTAATTTCATCTTATTGCTAAGTAAAGCCGACCACGTTTGAAAGCCATCATTGAAGGAGTTTTGCAGAATATTTTCAATCCTGCTATTATTAATAGAGTGAATTTCTCCCGTAAAGTTATACCAGCCTTTTTCTAACTTTTTAATGATAGACTCCACAAAATCTTTACTTCGTTCATCATTAGAGGCAACAGTATAAGTACACCATAATCTCAAAAATTTGTTTTTACGTACTCCAGTTTTAGTTAAGCTTTTTACTCGTAATCTTTCACTGCGTATTAAGA
>NZ_JBGTFY010000383.1:0-3199 GCF_041747015.1 Nostoc sp. | reverse complement strand
TTGGTTGTCGCGTATATTTGCTTCTAGCATATAATTTGCTGTTTTGAAGTCAGTTATAATTCTATGTTACGCGATCGCCTATTTCCTTGTTCTTAAGTTATCAGCAAAACCTCTAGCAGTTACATAATTGAAGCGATCGCCTAAAAATCACGGCTCACAGGAATAGCGATCGCCTTCAGGAGATAGATTGTTGATGCGATCGCCTAGAAATCACGACTCACAGTAATAGCGATCGCAATACATTACTCCCCTCAGTCGCCGATCTTGTAGGGGATGAGATGCAAAAGTCAAGTTGACAATAAATATTGTGTAGCGTGCTTTCCAAAATCGAAAAAAGCCATTGAATTGCAGATCGAGCTTGGTTGTGGTTGATTTTGTCGTTTCCTACTTTTCAAATATCCCAAAATAGGATAAAATGTAGGTAATTAACTCATCAACCCACACAAGTGAACAAATGAATTTATCTAATCAAGAGGTAAACGATCCTGTCACATTGAAACGAAAAGCTACTAGTACAGTTGGTCGTGGAAAATTTGTAAACCTAAATGCGAAACTTAACTTTTCCGAATGGAGTGATGAATACGTTGCTTTATCTTTAGGCAATAGTCTTGAATACTATAAAGACTGGGAGCAAGCTACGGTAATCGTTTCGGATGGGGCTTATGGTGTTTTAGGTTTTGAAGGGGATACGTCCGATCACATTGATTTACCCGATTGGTATCAGCCACATATTGAAGAATGGTCAAAAGCAGCTATGCCATGTACAACGCTCTGGTTTTGGAATTCAGAAATTGGTTGGGCTGTAGTACATCCAATTTTAGAAAAGTATGGTTGGCGGTATGTTAATTGCAACGTTTGGAATAAAGGCAAAGGTCATATTGCAGGGAATGTTAATACAGAAAAAATCCGCAGATTTCCAGTAGTTACAGAAGTTTGTGTCCAATATGTAAGGGAGGTTAAATTTAACGAACTTACTTTAAAAGCTTGGTTGCTAAATGAATGGAAACGGTCTAAATTGCCGTTACGACGGGCAAATGATGCATGTGGCGTAGTAGATGCTGCCACTAGAAAATATTTTGATCAAGGACATTTATGGTATTTCCCACCTCCAGAGATGTTTGAAAGGCTAGTAAATTATGCAAATGCGTATGGTAGCCCTGATGGAAAGCCTTATTTCTCTATAGATGGCAATCAATCCTTGACAGGGCAGGAATGGAGTAAGATGCGGTCAAAATTTAGATGCCCTCATGGTTTTACTAATGTATGGGAACGCCAAGCCTTACGAGGTGAAGAAAGAATTAAGACAAGTTCTGGTAAGGCGTTGCATCTTAACCAGAAACCTCTTGATTTGATGAATAGGATTATTGAATCATCAAGTGATAAATATGATGTGGTATGGGAACCTTTTGGAGGACTGTTTAGTGCATCTTTGGCAGCCCGAAATCTCAGCCGAAAAGCCTATTCTTGTGAGATTGACCCAGACTATTTTTATTACGGAGTCCAGCGATTTAATCAAGAAGTTCATCAATACTCTCTTCTTTGATCTCTAAATGCTCTTGTAATGATTTTGCAATGCTATCTTCTCGGCGGCTTGATAAAAGTTTATTCCATTGTCCAACTGTCATCCCAGAAACTTCAATGTTGTAAACACGTTTCTTGAATTCCTCAATGTCGGGATGTACAATTCTATCCATCTTCGCAAAATTGGTATCTAGCCTATACTTATATCGTATCAATAGCTCACGTAGAAGTTGCTGATATTCTCTAGTCGGCTTATAGATTTTCGCTTCAAATCCCCAAGAATCAACTATTTTTTGAGCCTCTAAAAGCTCACTGCTAGAACCCTGAAACTTATAGCCACTGGTGTTCGTTTGCTGTAAATTTGATGTCCTTTGAGTTGTATCTTCTGGTTCTAAAACAAGGTAATCTGGCGGATTATGGTAGTGAGTATCTCTAGCCAGAGCTACTGACAAGCCAGATACAACGCATACATCCAGAATACGAGGTTTTCCATAAATAATCTTCTCAGGTAGCCATGCCAACATCACAACGTGAGTTTGATCAAATTGAAAGTGATTCTGGCTATCTTTAAATCGCGCGGTTATCTCTGTCGCCAATGGGAACCATGCTTTAATCTCTAATCCCGGTGTTGGTTGAACATTTCCCACAAAAATTGTGTCTGGGAATCCGGGATCTTGTCTCTCCCACGCTCCAAATTCAGCAAAATCATCTTGTTTATTTAAGAATTCAACAGTGTTAAATTCGATCAGGTTTCCGAGTAATGGTGAAAGTTTTGAGATCACTTTAGTCAAATTGACTGCTGCATTCACAGTTATGGGTTTAGACACATCTAAAACATCAAATGTATGCCCCGATAAATCAGCTAAATACTCCGATGCAAGTCTGATTACATCTGGTGTATTCATAGTTTTTCCTCACGAGATGCCTCAGATATTTGTTGTTCAACCTTCCTAAGAATGGCGCAAGGATCTACGCCAATCATGCGAGTAACTATGAGAAACTCAACAACATCCAAGCGTCTCTCACCATTCTCATATTTAGCAACGAAAGATTGCGGTTTTTGAAGAGATTTGGCTAGAGATTCCTGAGTGAGTTGCGCTTCCTTACGAGCCGCAATCATACAACGACGAAATATGTCATACTCATAGCTAGATATAGATTTCATCGTGCTTTGTTTTTAGCACTGCAATATTACGTTTATTACAATAAACCTATTTTCGGATAATCCCAAAATAGGATAATAGCTCTATTGACTTCAGTAACTGCGTGTAAATGATACCCGCCACAACCAGACGAGTAATGATTGCGATCGCAATCATTACTCCCCTGAGTAGCCGATCTTGTAGGGTTTGTTAATGCAATGTAACGCACCAAATTGATTGTTATTCACCGTAATTATCTGATTTTTGGGTTTTTTATTAATGCGATCGCCTAAAAATTACGACTCATAGTAATAGCGATCGCCTAACTCCTCAAATCACCAATATAAGCCCCAATTTGTTTAAGTCCCTGCAAAACTTGGATACGTTCTGATGTCTTTTCAAGTAACCGATAAGTATGCGATCGAGTATATTGAGGGACATTTTGGTGGCGATGCCTGTGGCGAGCGAAGCTATCGCATTTCAAAAACAATACTTCTCTTCCGTTTGTAACCATTGCATAACAACTTGACTGTAAG
>NZ_JBGTFY010000382.1:0-21626 GCF_041747015.1 Nostoc sp. | reverse complement strand
TCAATATTTACCTCAAAGGCGCAACACCAAGGCAAATCCATCGCCTAATCAGGAACTTTTACCTTTAACTGCCAGAGTTCATCATCATGACTCCTTGGAAATTGGTGGATGTGATGTCACAACCCTAGTTGAGCAGTTTGGTTCACCTTTATATATTTTAGATGAAGAAACCCTGCGTTCGGCTTGTCAGCAATACCGAGATGCTTTCAAGCAATACTACAAGGGTGAATCTCAAGTATTATATGCCTCAAAAGCTTGGAATTGTTTAGCAGTTTGTGCGATCGCCGCTTCTGAGGGTTTAGGAATTGATGTCGTTTCTGGGGGCGAACTTTACACCGCCCTGCAAGCGGGTGTTAGTCCCAATAAAATCTATCTCCACGGAAATAATAAATCTCGTGAAGAATTAATTTTAGCGATCGAGTCTGGTGTCACCATTGTGGCGGATAACTGGTATGAACTGCGTACCCTTGTGGAAATAGCCCAACCCTCTCTTCCAATCCGGATCATGCTCCGGCTAACTCCCGGTATCGAGTGTCATACGCACGAATATATCCGCACGGGGCACTTAGATAGTAAATTTGGCTTTGATCCCAACGATCTAGATGAAGTTTTTACCTTTGTCAGTCAACAATCTGCCCTTAATTGCGTAGGAGTACACGCTCATATTGGTTCCCAAATTTTTGAGCGCCAACCGCATCAAGATTTGGCTGCTGTCATGGTGCAGTGGTTGCGGGATGCCGCGAAGTATGGTTTAAATATTACAGAGTTAAACGTTGGTGGCGGTTTGGGGATTAAGTATATAGAATCAGACGATCCTCCCAGCATTGAAGAGTGGGTGAAGGCAATTTGTGAAGTGATCCAAGAAGCTTGTGTAGCCGAAAATCTGCCTTTGCCGAAATTACTGAGTGAACCAGGGCGATCGCTAATTGCCACAGCTGGCGTTACTGCCTATACTGTTGGTTCATCCAAAGTTATCCCAGAAATTCGTACCTACGTGGCGATCGATGGGGGAATGTCTGATAATCCCCGCCCAATTACTTACCAATCAGTTTATCGGGCAGTCGTTGCTAATAAAATGTCTTCTCCCTTAACCGAAACAGTCACAATTGCTGGTAAACATTGTGAATCAGGAGATATTCTAATTAAAAATGCCCTACTACCAAAAACTGAACCAGGAGATATTCTCGTAGTTATGGGAACTGGTGCGTACAATTACAGTATGGCATCTAACTACAACCGCTTGCCCCGACCGGCAGCAGTGGTAGTGGCGAATGGCGAAGCAAATTTAATTTTGCAACGTGAAACTTATCAAGACTTAATTCGACAAGATTGCTTACCAGAAAGACTGAAGAAATAGTCATTTTTCCGCGTACCCCTTGCCTACGAGACGCTGCGCCAACGGGGAAGCAAGCTCCGCGCAGGCGTCTCCCTTGGGAGAAGTTCTGATGGTCGAAAGCCTTCGCTCAGATTTCTCTGTTGGTCATTAGTCATTAGCCAGGAACTAATTACAAATGACCAATGACTAATGACTAATGACTAATGACTAACTGTAATTAGAGGCAAAAGTGTAATCCAGATGTCATGAGAGATTGGTGGAAGCAATGGCTGACAAACCTGGGATGGTCACAGTCCTTGCTAGTTGGGACTCTGGATATTCTGTTAGTGCTGGCGCTGACGTACATGATACTAATTATTATTAGTGAGCGCCGGACACTGTGGATGGTGCGGGGATTCATTATCTTAATGCTAGCCTCAGCCCTAAGTGGCAGATTAGGACTACCTCTGCTAAGTTTTGTGTTGGAAAAGTTGGTGATTGGTTGTGCTGTAGCAATGGCAGTTGCTCTACAGTCAGAGTTTCGGCGGTTCTTGGAACAATTGGGACGTGGTGAATTCCGCCAGATGTTTCAACGCGATCGCCTAGCAATCCCCAAATCTGATAGTGTAATTGATGAAATTGTTGAGGCTGTTAAAGAATTGTCCAAAAACCGCATTGGAGCTTTACTAATTTTGGAAACCACAGGGCCAATTGATGAGCGAGATTTTTCTGTGCCAGGAGTAAAGCTAAATGCCGAGGTTTCTAAAGAACTGATCCAAACTATTTTTCAACCGAAAACTTTGTTACACGATGGAGCGACGTTGATTCGTGGATCAAGGATTGTCGCATCGGGTATAATTTTACCACTTTCGGGACGCACAGCCTCGCGCCAGTTGGGAACACGCCACCGGGCAGCAATGGGAATTACTGAGCGGGTCGAAAATTGCATTTGTGTCGTTGTATCTGAAGAAACGGGTTCTATTTCCTTAGCGGAACGAGGAACCCTAAATAGACCACTAACGATTAAGAAGCTGAAAGAATCGTTAGAGGCTCTCTTGTCCCCGACCGTGGATAGGGAAGCTGTTGCTCCTGGTCTATTGAGTTTTGTTCATCAGATAGCTACGAAGGCACTAGCACTGGTTTCGCGTTTACTCGGATTACCATCGACCGCTTCTCGAAATAAAAAATGACATTACAACAAACTAAACTGCAAGATTTGCCCAGTGACTTGAAACGAGAATTATTGCCCCAACACGTTGCAGTAATTATGGATGGCAATGGTCGATGGGCTAAACGTCAGGGTCTACCTCGGTTTATGGGTCATAAACGAGGAGTAGATGCTCTGAAGGATTTGCTCCGCTGTTGCCAGGATTGGGGAATTCAGGCGCTGACGGCTTATGCTTTCTCGACCGAGAACTGGAAAAGACCGCAGGAAGAGGTGGATTTTTTAATGACTCTGTTTCAGAGAGTTTTGCGCCAAGAACTGCGGGAAATGGTCGAAGAAAATGTTCAAATTAAATTTGTGGGAAATTTGCAGGTTTTGCCACAATCCCTTCAAAAAGAAATTTCCCGTTCAATGGAAGAAACTAAGGATAATCGCGGTATCCGGTTTTCGGTGGCAACTAATTATGGCGGACGGCAAGAGATTTTACAAGCTTGTCAGGCGATCGCCAAGCTTGTGCAGCAAGGTCTGCTACAACCCGATGAAATTAATGAACAGGTATTTGAAAGCCACTTGTACACAGCCGGAATTACTGATCCAGATTTGTTAATCCGCACAAGTGGAGAAATGCGCCTCTCAAATTTCCTGCTCTGGCAAATGGCTTATGGCGAAATTTACATTACCGATGCTCTCTGGCCTGATTTTGATCGGGCTGAGTTTCACCGCGCTTTGTGTGCCTACCAGCAACGAGAGCGGCGGTTTGGGAAAGTATAAATCAAGAATCAGAGTCGTGAAATAGGGCTTTGATATCTCGATAGCCACTGATAACACGAAAAATCTCCACATCTTGCCCTTTGGGCATATAGAGGATGAGGTAATTCTCCATTGAGAGGCTACGGATACCAGGTAAAATTTCATCACGCCCTCGTCCGAAACGAGGGAATTGAGCAATTTGGGCAAATTTCACGTCCAGCTTACTTAAAAAACCCTCAGACTGAGCCAAGCCAGATTGTCTAGCAATGTAATCCGCTATCTGCTCAATGTCTTGAATTGCGGGTTTGGTAAGGCGAAATTGTGGGATCATGCTTCGTCTGAAACACCGTAGCGTGAGCGGACATTGGCGCGAATTTGAGTCATTGCAGCCGAGCCATCAACAACTTCGCCCCGCCCGGATGCTTCCCATCCAATACGCGCTTCTTGTTGCAAGTCTTGCAGTCGTCCTTGATAGATGTCTTCTTGCTGTTCCAGGAGTTTTATGCCTGCAAGAATAACTGCGATCGCGTTCTGATACTTACCACTAGTGAGTTGACGTTGAACTAGAGCTTCTACTTCAGGTGGCAGAACGATTTGCATGGATTTTTGTCAAAGTAGGAGTAACTTTAATTGTAAGCGATCTGCTTTTGTCAGCTATACCTACTTTAGAAGCTAGGCGATCGCACTACAAGAAACGATTGTACTGGTTCAAACAACTCATGCGATCGCATTCGTCCCAACTCTCCAAGTAGTGATCGCCCTCCTCCCTTTTCAACCGCGATGCCTGCGGCGGTAAACTACGCATCTTTCGACAATGGTAGCGGGTAGCGATCGCACTTAAGAATTACCCCTCCAACCTGCTCTTAATGCTTCAACAAATCCAGATTCAGGGTAACGACGAAAAATTTCAAGGGCTATTTCATGATATTGAGGTTCCGTTTGAAGAAATCGTTTCCACTCTGGGTAACACCACTGTGTACCAACTGCGACAAATCCGACTAATTTTGAACGCTCTACACTATCCCCTATTTCTCGACGAAGAATTTCAACCACGATTTCTCTACAGATAAAAAACTTTCTGGCATCGGTAAAATCAGCCTGACTGAAGGTCGAGCCGATAGTGTTAGCCCATAGAAAGCAAGTTCTGTGAAAGCTGGCTGTATTTGCATTGGAGTAGACTAACATTGCTTCCGAAAAATCGGCATCATTAAAACAGGATGATTCAAGTATGGAACTGCGAAACACAGCCTGAGTTAAATTAGCATTGGAGAAGTCAGAACCTGTTAAGTTAACTTGCTCCCAACGACTTTCAAAGGCTTGAATGCCAATAAACGAAGCTGCTCCGGCATTCACTAGTTCAAAACGAGTTCGATCTAGCTTGGCATTGATCAGCGAAGCATTCGTTAAATCGACTTGACGAAACTGACAACCAATAAGATTAGCTTCATCAAACTTCGCGGCAGCTAGAGAAACCATTGAAAGCGAAAGACCTGATAGGTCAGCACCCCGAAAATCGGCTCCAAAGAAATCACCATCAATGGGATAAGAGCGACGAGTTCCTCGAAGTTTTTCAATCAGTTCAGCTTGTGAAACTGAAGATTGCAACATGGTTAAATAACCCTACTTAATAATAAATAGTTGATTGCGTTCTGCCACCCTCCTTTTTGACTCCTCCTTATAGGGAGTAATGTCTAATCCCAATGACTCACAACGATTGCGAATCTTTTTGCCCACTTTGTCAGCCAAATGAGCTGAATTATCTGGACCTTCCATATATTTATATGAATAGTTTTCTAGCCATGTTTTCCAAAACCCTTTCTCAAAGTCTTTGCTAGTTTGTGCCTGGTCAACTGGTTGAAGCGCTGCTGCTTTCTGCCCCTGAACAACAAGTGCCCCATTCATTGCTACAACTGGATCAAAATTCAGTGCAATTGAAACCTTTGAATTAGCTATCTCTTGCCATAATTCTAAATTGTTTGTTGCAACTAAAAGCTCACTTTTGATTCTTAATGCAACTTGATTTTGCCATTGCCCTGGATCAGTTGGAAAAGCCTTCAAACCTTGTCCACTTGAACCTACTATACCTCCCCCCTTCAATCCAGACAATGCAGGCGATCTCCCTACATATTTAGTCAGATCTTTTACTCCATCAATGATAAAGTCACTACTTTTAGCATTCTTGAGTGCTCCGCCAACCATCCCACCAATCCCACCTGGAATGAATGCCAACGCTGCACCCAAAATAAGTTCATCCTGTAGTTTTTCGAGATTATCCTGTGCAATTAATGTATCAGTATGGTTCTTCCAGGCATCGCCATAGGCGATGGCAACACTCAGCAGCCAAGCTGTTGTCCCTCGATCAGCAGCATCAATGATAGTATTGACTTGCCCACAGCGATTCAGGAAGTCTTGCTTTGACATGATTCCTGGTTCTGCTACAACTGGTTCCTGTTGTGCAGGGGTGATAGTTGGATTTTTAAGATCATCACGCTGAATGGCTGTATTAATGCTGGCGGTTTTAGTTTGAACTGCACCTGTTTGCTGCACCACATGGGTCAACTCATGAGCAGTCAAAGCATCCTTCGCAGGAGCTTTTCCCGCACCAAAATAAACATCCTGCTTGTGTGTGAAGGCTTGGGCGTTCAAATCCTGATTCATCTTTACGGCTGCGTTGCCTGTATGCACCCGCACCTGGCTGAAGTCGGCATCAAAGCGCGGTTCCATGAACGATCGCACTTCATCCGGCAGCAGGCTGCCTCCACCCTGACTACTACTCAGCCGATTTTCGAGATTGCTCTCTAATGGAAAGCCTGCATCGGCGGATCTTGTTGTTTGAATCTCCTCGTCTTCTTCCGGCATTACTTCGCACTGAATCGAATCACCTAGAGTTTTGGTTTGAATTTCTTCTTCCTCTTCTGGCATTACTTCACGCTGCACAGATGGCTTGGCATCGGGCATACTCATCACTTTGTCTGCGACGCGATCTGCTTCCTGCTCATAGACATCATTGGGCGCACCCACCGTCAGTTTTGCCTGGGGACGACGCAAGGATATGCGACTAATGTCGTGACCAAAAGACTGTTGGTGAATGGCTTCTGATAACAAGGATTGCTCATTAGCAGCCTGCGCTTCTTGAAGGTTGGTTGATTCCTCAGTTGCTGTTTGGATAACATTATTCGTTGGTAAACCAAAGCCTCGCACTGGATTCGCCAGCGTCGGAGTAGTTGGTGAGACAAGGGACGGATTTGAAAAAGTTGATGTACCTGCTTTCTTGTGCCCAAATGTGCGTAGGCGTAACCCGTCGTAGACATCGCCCATCTCACCCTTCCTTCACTGATTGGTAAAACCCTGATTCCGGCTGCCAAGCAAATTTTATAATTTTTAGAAATGCGATCGCTATCGACTTTGGTCTAAATTTACAATCAACCCACCCGCCAATTTCTGCCTCAGTATTGCGAGAAAGCCTGTTTTTCTAGTACTTTTTTCGCCCTAAGGCGATCGCGCCTTGATGATTGCTAGTGAATTGTATTTAGCGCTTTCCTATGGGCCAGAAAACACCGCTTGTTCTATATCATCCCGACTCAGAGAATACTTAAATGAACGTTGGATCTCTTGTCTATTTTCCCCAGATTGGACATATCGCACTACGACTTGCTCAACATCAAGCCATAATTCAGCTTGCCAACTAGTCCGCTCCACACGCCAGCAATGCCTCTGTATATCGTCTTGTTGACAGCCTTGGTCTTTTAGCCACTGTTCAATTTGTGGCAGGGAATGATTATATAGGGGGGTATCAGAAGGAAGAAGAAGCATAGGAATTTTAGATTTTGGATTAGGAAATTTTTTAATTTTTAATTACCACAGAGGTAATTAGTTGCAACACATGGTTAATGTGTTGTTGTATAGATGGAGTTGACTGTAGTAAATGTGTTTGGAAAGCAGCTTCACCACGAGTTAAGCCAATGGCAACTGCTAATAGTAGACAACCGACAAATGTTAATACCAGCATAAATAAAGCAAAGATTTCGCCAGAGGAGAGGGGGCGATCGCTGGCATCAAGGTAAGCTGATTTTGACCTGTCATGAGAACCTGAGACAGGATGATTCAAGTCAAGGGGTGGTTGAATCACTCCAAAGCGGGAATAGCCAATTTTTAAATCGTAGCCGAAGCGCCGTTCTGGATGGCTCAGGGTGATGTAGGCTTCGTTGAGTTGCTGAAATTTGGCAGTAGCGATCGCACTTGGCAAGTCTGTAGTATCAGGGTGATAGCGTTTGCTTAGTTCCCTATAAGCACGACGAATATCCATTACCGATGCCGAGGGATGTAGTCCTAGCAAAGAGTAATAAGTGGGTTCACTGCTTTGTGGCATTGCCCCGTTTTGATTCACGGCTGTTTGAGTCACCTTGCTCAAATATATTTCTTATATTTTAAATCTATTATGAATTTAGAGAAACGGAAAAAGACACAGCAGGTCTAGCATCTTAATAAAATATATTATAAAGCACTTTATTAAATGTTATGGACATTAGAATTAATCTTAAAAACATTCAAACTCTTACAGACTTCAAACGCAATGCCAAAGACTACGTAGAGCAGATTAAGTTTACAAAGTCCCCCCTGGTGCTAACTGTCAATGGGAAAGCTGAGGTTGTGGTGCATGAAGCACAAGCATTCCAGCAGATGATAGATCAACTCCAATGCCTTGAAGAAGAACTGCGGATACTGAAACTGCAAGCGTTACAACACGAAATCAACATTGGTATCAAGCAGCTTAATAGCGGTGAGTATAGTGAATATAACGAAGAGTCGATGCAGGCTTTTTTTGAAGACATCAAAGCACGAGGACAAGCTAACGCAGTAAATCAGCACGGGGTTTAAAGGTTTCAATTTGACGCAATTTTTCGTAAAGTTCCTGTTCTTCTTGACTAATATTTTTCGGGGTAACTATCTGAATTTCCACCAATTGATCGCCACGTTTAGCGTTTTCAACAGGATAGCCTTTATTCGCCAAGCGCAATCTTTGACCTGATCTGACTCCTGGGGGAATTGTCATTTTCACTGGCCCGTCCAAAGTTGGTGCTTCTACCTGTCCTCCTAAAACTGCTTCGCTGGGAGTAACGGGAACCTGGCAGAGTATATTTGAATTTTCTATCTTAAATAATGGATGAGGCTCAACGGTAATTTTCAAGTATAGATCGCCACCACCAACGCCTTGGTTGCGTAAACGAATGGTTTGACCTGTTACCATACCTGGTGGCATATTAACTTCTAGTGATCGCCCATCTTCCAAACGAATGCGTTCATTGCCGCCTTGATAAGCTTTTTCTAGTGGGAGCGTTAATCTAGCTTCTATATCCCGACGGGTTGTGCGAGGTGGAGTGTTAACTGTATAAGCAACTTTTGTTCTGGGGGAACGAAACGGATCGCTAGTATTGCCATTACTAGAATTACTTGCTGCACTCTTATTTTTGACGCCGATAACTTGATTAATAAAGCTTTCAAAGTCGGAGAATTCGCTTGGATCTACGTCCTGATTACCGTTGCTCACGCCACCAGCGCTATTCTGCCAGGTTTTGGCTTTTGGTGTCTGTTTGTTGCTGGCAAAGCCTTTTTGCTTCCAGTAGCGACTAAACTGGTCGTATTGCGATCGCTTGGCTAGGTCTGAAAGGACTTCATAAGCCTCGCCGATATCCTTAAATTTTTCCTCAGATGCTTTGTTACCCGGATTGAGATCGGGGTGATATTGCCTTGCTAACCGCCGATAAACCTTTTTAATTTCCTCGCTAGAGGCGTCTTTGGATACTCCCAAAATCTCGTAGTAATCGCGGAAATTTGGCAAATTTTGCATAGTTCAGTTATTTAAATTTTAGATTTTGATTAAGGGATTTTGGATTAATTAGAGACGCGATTAATCGCGTCTGTATAGGAATTAGGAGTTGAAAAATTTAATTTTTAACTTCTCACTCCTAACTTTTATTAAAAGTGCTACAACCAATCATTGTCTTCATCATCATCCCAGTTATCTTGGTAGCTGGGACGAGATTTGCGTGAACGGCTATCAGAGGAGGAGGAACGACTATCAGAGGAGGAACGACTATCAGAGAAGGAAGAACGACTATCCCGGCCATAGTCTCTGTCTCTGCCATAGTCTTTACCGTAATCTCGGCCATAGTCGTTACCATAAGAATCGCGTTCCCGATAGGCATCTCGCCCAGGTTCGCGTTTTTGTTCCTTATCGCCGCCAGTAAAGATGTCACGGATAGTACCAAACAAGTTGTCGTCTTCATCCTCAGCATAAGTCTGGCGGACTTCCCGATTTAGCTCATAGAGAGCATCTTGTAAATCGGCGTAGGATTGATCGATACCGCGATCGCTATTTTCCTTAAGACTATCCTTTAGTTCACGGCAAATACTATCAATTTTTTGGCGGCGGCTGCGGGCAAACTGCATACCAAATTCCAAAGCTACTTCTCTAAGCTGTCGTTCTGCTTGGAAAATTAACGCCTCCGAACGAGTCCGCTTTTCGATCCTTTCTTTGCGTTCTCGATCAACATCGGCGTATTTCTGAGCGTCTTGAATCATTCGATTCACTTCCGACTCGTTCAAGGTAGAAGCGCCTTGAATGGTGATACTCTGCTCTCGACCAGTGGTTCTATCTAGGGCTGTTACCTGTAAAATACCGTTAGCATCGATATCCAAGGATACTTGTACTTGGGGAATTCCTCGTGGTGCTGGGGGAATGCCATACAGCTTAAACCGTCCTAAAGACTTGTTGTTTGCGGCCATTTCCCGTTCGCCTTGGACTACGTGGATTTCCACAGTATTTTGGTTATTTTCGGATGTAGAAAAAATGTCAGAGCGGCGGACTGGGATAGTAGTGTTACGAGGAATCAATTTTTTCATCACGCCGCCGATGGTTTCCAATCCCAAAGACAAGGGTGTAACATCCAAAAGCAGCACATCTTTGAGTTCGCCTGCGAGAATTCCGGCTTGAATTGCTGCACCCACGCCCACGACTTCATCGGGGTTGACGTTTTCGTTGGGTTCAGTACCAATTAAGTCCCGCACAAGCTGCTTCACCATTGGCATCCGGGTAGAACCGCCAACTAACACAACTTCTTCCATATCTCTAGGTGAAAGTCCGGCATCTTTGAGCGCTCGTTTCACTGGTGTTCGCAATCGCCCTACCAAATCACCACACAAACCTTCAAACTGGGAACGGGTTAAACTAATTTCCAGATGTTTGGGGCCGTCTTCCGTGGCGGTGATGAATGGTAAGTTAATATCGGTGACGCTGACAGCAGAAAGCTCAATTTTAGCTTTTTCCGCCGCTTCCATTAGACGTTGCAAAGCTTGGCGATCGCGTCTTAAGTCTATCTCTTCTGTTTCTAAAAATTGCTCTGCTAACCAATCGACTATTTTTTTGTCAAAGTCGTTACCACCAAGTTGTGTATCTCCACTGGTAGCTTTAACTTCAAATATCCCATCGCCAACGTCTAGAATCGACACGTCAAAGGTGCCACCACCCAAGTCAAATACTAAGATAGTTTCCGTCTCACCCCGATCCAATCCATAAGCCAAAGATGCAGCAGTTGGTTCATTGAGAATCCGCAGCACCTCTAAACCAGCAATTCTGCCAGCATCGCGGGTTGCCTGTCGCTGAGAATCGTTAAAATAAGCGGGTACTGTAATGACTGCCCCTGTGACTGGTTCACCCAAATAGCGACTAGCGTCGTCTGCCAATTTTTTCAGCACCATTGCCGAAATTTCTTCGGGAGCAAAATCTTTATTCAGGCGAGGACAGGCAATTTTAATATTACCTACTTCGTCTTTGCGGATGGTGTAGGGTATACGCTTGGAATCTGGGTTAAGTTCGCTATATTTGCGCCCAATGAAGCGTTTAACTGCAAAAAAGGTATTTTGAGGGTTGAGGACGGTTTGTCGCCGTGCCATTTGCCCAACTACCCTTTCGCCTTCTTTGCTAAAGCCAACTACGGAGGGGGTTGTTCGCATTCCTTCTGCATTGGCAATCACCACCGGCTTGCCACCCTCCATAACGGCGACTACTGAGTTGGTCGTACCCAAGTCGATGCCGACTACCTTGCCCATGCGTTGCTTTTCTCCTAAGTGTCTTATATATTTATTATGATTGGGCGGAACTACCTCTAGCTTTGTGCTACAGGATGAAAACACCTCAATGGTATAGTAATCATCATTAAGGCAGTAAGTTAAAAAGTGCAGTTAAAGTAGATAGTTGCAAGACTAGGATAACATTGAGATGGTTAACGTGCCCAAGCAGGCTCTATTCTGGTTATGCAGCTACTTGTTTTTACGGTATCGTCGGTAAATGCACCTTAATAATACTTGCTCTATTTCCGAATTCAATGGGTATATTTTAATTGACCAATATTCAGTATCATCTGATGCAATATATAAAAACTGCGGAAAGTCAATAGTCATTTACTGAATTTGAACATGAATCTGTAACTTTCTCACTGCGAACGGTTGATTTTCAAATTGAATTGCGCGACCTTTACGAGCAAGTCAATTTTGCAGAAAATAGCGAAGATTAAAAAATAAATTTAGAGTTCTCAAAAACTGCTACTCCGACTTATCGAATCGGGATTGTAATCACAAACTCTGTACCCTGTCCCGGTGATGAAACGCACCGTAACGAGCCACCATGTTTTTCAGTAATAATCTGGTAGCTAATTGATAATCCCATACCAGTTCCTTTACCAACTGGTTTTGTGGTGAAGAAGGGGTCAAATAGAAGTGACTGGATTGCTTCTGGAATCCCTGTGCCATTATCAACAATATGAACAACGACATTTTCATTCACCTGGCCTGAAGAAATACGAATTATCGGTTCTGAACAAAGCCCGTTGTGAAAAGCCTCTTCTAAAGCATCAATAGCATTTGCTAAGATATTCATAAATACCTGATTCAATTGTCCTGCAAAGCACTGGATTTTAGGGATTTCAGCATAGTCTTTAATCACACTGATTTGAGGGCGATGTCTATTGACAAGCCGCTTCTCTACGAGACCCTTAGCGTAGCTTGCTTCTCCGTAGGAGTATGCGTCTACGCTTTGGAATTTTATCCGGTGTTGTAAAATTAACAGGGTGCTGTCTATTCCTTCATGGATATCAGCAGTTTTAAACTCGGCTTCATCCAAACGAGAGAAGATTCGCAAACTGAGGACAATTTCGCGGATGCGATCGGCTCCAATCTTCATGGAGGTCAACATTTTCGGTAAATCTTCTGTTAAATATTCAATATCAGCTTCTTCTTTAGCATTTTGAATTTCTGGTTCTGGGTTGGGGTAATGTTTTTGATAAAGTTGAAGTAACACCAGCAATTGTTGAGTATAATCATCAGTGTATTTGAGATTGCCGTAGATAAAATTAACTGGGTTGTTGATTTCATGAGCAATCCCAGCAACCAAATGTCCCAAAGAAGACATTTTTTCGTTCTGGATTAATTGGGATTGGGTATGTTTTAGTTCCTGTAAAGTATCCTTGAGAAGGATATTTTTTTGTCGTAGTGCTTGCGTTCGCTCTTCTACTTTTTCTTCTAGTGTTTGGCTGTAAACCTCTAGCTTTTGGTTCGCTTCAGATTGTTGTGCTAGCAGTCGCTTTACCTGTTGAATTAACTGGTTAAAAGAAATAGCTAAGATTCCCACCTCGTCTTCAGTTGTTACGGGAGCTTGGAGATCAAAATTAGATTCTTGGGTGACTCGTTGTGCGACCTGTGTAACAGCTTTTAGGTGACGAGTAATTGTTCGTGCAATTAAAAACCCAATAACTACTAAGATACTGCTTCCCAACAAAAATAACAGTCCTAAATGCTCCCATAACTTCCATTGGGTAACTTCTAGTAGCGAGATTGAATCCAACACTGTGATTGTTAAAGACTGACTCGCACCTGTAAATACGATGCTTTTGGCTAAATAGTTTTTGTTGTCAATAGTGATTCGTCTAGCAAGCAAATTAGGAGGAGGAAATTGCCAAGTTCCAGCCTTGGCTGCCAACAATGTTGCCGCAACTACACGATTTTGTCTCTGGACAATCAGGTGTTTGGAAGAACCCGCAGCAATTTTTTGCAGTAGGGTATCATCTACTAAATTACCAATGATGATTGATCCCAAGAGTCCTGCTGATGATTTAATCCCATTTGTTATCACTTGTAGAACCTGTTGCTTGCTTTCTACATCTACCAAATCGACTAAATGCGCTCCTCTACTAGCAGTGCTGGTAATTACTTCGTCTAAAAACTTGGCTTGATTCAACGAATTGTTCCGTAAATCTACGAGGACATTGCCCTGAGTATCAATTACCTTAATCCAATCCAATTTCAAAACAGACTTAACTGGTAGTAATATCTGCAAAAGCAACCCTTGGTTACGCTGTTCAACAGCCTGATTCAGCATCTCTCGATTAGCAATTAGCTCGATTTCAGTTTCTAGTGTTTGTTGTTCATACTGAAAATCCTGATAAACTCGTTCGGCAAAACTTTCGATTTGTTGGATAAAGTTCTGCTGCAAACTATCCGTAAACCAATGTCCTAGCACTACTAAGCCCAGCATAAATACGCTCAGATAAACTCCAAGCAACGGTAGAACAATTTTTTGGCTGAGTCTCAGCCTCCTGAAAAATCTTTGCATGGTACATTCAACAATAATTCGTAATTACCAGGACTTACGCAAACAATAGCTGAAACCTTGATTATTGGGTAGGGGCAATTCATGAATTGCCTTTACCGGGTGTAGTTTTGCGTAAGTCCTAATTACGAATGGTTAATTTATTTGGCAGGAGCAAAGCCATTATTTTGTAGTAGTTTTTTACCTTCTTTGCTAAAGATAAAATCAATAAAACCCTGAGTAGGTGCTGAAGGTGCTTTTTCCCAGATAATACCTATCTGACGCACCATTTGGTATTGACCACTGGCAAAGTTTTCCGCTTTGGGAACAACACCATTGAGACTGAGATGATTGACAGGCAATTGATTAATGAGGGAAGACGCTAAAGAAAAAGTGCCGATGGAATTAGGAGTACTTTGTAAGGTTTCGAGCAATTCTGTCTCTTTCTTTAAAATCACGGCTTTAGTTGTGGTCTTCTCTTCTCCCAAATAATATTTTCGCAGTAACTTTTTTGCTGACTCGTCTTCGGGTCTATCCAACACTACAATGTCTGCATTAGCACCGCCTAATTCTCGCCAATTTGCGATGTCACCTTTATAAATAGCTTTTAATTGCTTGGTTGATAAGTTTGTAATACCTTTAACATTGTTATTAGTGGCGACAACTAACAAATCTTGTGCTAGTTCACGATATTGAATTTTACCGTTATCTTCTTCTGGTTTGAGTTTGCTACTACTGCTAGCGATATCAATAATATCGTTTTCTAGGGCTGCGATCACACCTTCGGATTGGCTACTAGCGATAAACTCAATTTTGACAGTTTTATTTTGGGATTGATAAGCTTTTGCTAAAAGTTTTAAAACAGTTACTGTTGAACTGGAAGCTCCAATTTTAATGATTTTTTGGGCTTCAGAATCAGCTTGGCTGATAACTTGATTAGAATTTGTTGGGTCAGTGGATTTGACTGAGCTACAACTGCAAAGTCCAAGCAGGATGATTCCGATGATTATTGAGTCAGCAATCTTTTTCATAAGTCAGTCTTTAAATATCCAAAACCCGATATCGGGTCTAAGCTTTCAGCCCTTAGTATTCCCGAATTACTCAGAAAATCTATATCAAAGCAAAATTATTTGTGATTAACAAGATCCCCTACTTCTCAAAGCATAAGCAGAAAGCCAATCGCACTCTATTGTCCCAAATAAGCTTCTAGAACTTTGGGATTGCTTTGAATTTCTGCGGGTGTACCGTCAGCCAAATTCTGCCCTTCAGCAAGTACCCAAACCCGATCGCACAAGGACATAATCACATCCATATTATGTTCGATAATCAGAAAGGTCATCCCATCTTGGCGGTTCCAAGTGATAATGCGATCGCAAATATCATCAATCAGCCTCGGATTCACCCCAGCAGCCGGTTCATCTAACAAAATTAATTTGGGATTAGTCATTAGCGCCCGTCCCATTTCCAGTAGCTTGCGTTGTCCCCCAGATAAACCGCCAGCATAGTCATGTGCTTTTTTTGCCAAACCCACTGATTCTAATAGAAACATTGCTCGCTCTTGCAGTTGCTTTTCTTCCTTAGCTACAATGTGTGGTTGCAACTGCACCTGCCAAAAGTTCTCACCCGTCTGTTTTTGCGCCGCTAGCAGCATATTTTCTAACACCGACAACCGCGAAAGAGTCCGTGCTACCTGAAAAGTTCTTACTACTCCCTGTTGGGCAATTTGATATGGTTGCAAGTTATGAATAGGTTCGCCATCAAAAATTACTCGTCCTTTATCTGGGCGGATGAAGTTAGAGAGTAAGTTAAATAAAGTAGTTTTACCAGCACCATTGGGGCCAATTAAACCTGTAATGCTGCCTTTAGCAACTTCAATTTTCGCTTCATTAACTGCTTTGATACCACCAAAGCTTTTACAAAGTCCAGTAGCTACCAAAAGGGGAAGTGGCGATGACTGGTTATTTACCAAGGGTAAGTTCCTCCTTTTTCCCTAGAATACCTTGAGGTCGCCAAATCATTAGTACCATCAAAATTAGTCCGATTACCATAATCCGAAATGCACCCAAACGGGCTTCGTCAAGGGGGACGATTCTGGGCAAAACTTCTCGCGTTAGCGCATCGTAAGCAAAGAAAATTACTGCACCTAAAATTGTGCCGACATTATTACCAGAACCGCCTAAAATTACCATGATCCAAGTATCAAATGTTAGTTGCGGTTGAAAATTATCAGGGTAAATGGCACTGAGTTGCCAAGCGAAGAAAGCACCAGCGATGCCAGCGATCGCACCTCCAAGCATGAGAGATTGTAGTTTATACCAAAAGACATTTTTTCCTAATGCCTTGGGAATTTCTTCATCTTCGCGGATGGCTTTGAGAATTCGACCCCAAGGCGATCGCACCAAAATTTCTAACCGCCAGAATACAAATGCTACAATCAGCAGCAACACCAGCATTAAACTTGCTTTTGGGTTGTAATTATACAGTCCGATTACCCCAGAAATATAAATCGCTGCTGCCAAAACTGCTAAGAAAATTCCCACTCCCAAGCGTGATGCAAATTCTTGCTTGCTAATCTTATTTTGCCCTAAATCAGTAGTTCGAGATATTTGGCTGATACTAATCCACCGCCATAACGCCCAGAAAGTTACAGCAGCTAGCAGCGTCAACAGTCCAATCATCACAAATCTGACAAATAAATTCGGCTCTGTAGATAGGGGTATGCGATAACTTTGCACACCAAACGCCCCAGAAATCCAGGTGTCACCCACAGGTAAATCCTGGTTATTTACCACCAAACGAATTAATTCTCCTGTACCAATGGTGACAATTGCCAGATAATCTTCCCGCAAGCGGAGAGTTGCAAAACCAATTAGCAAACCCAACAAAGCGGCGACAATTGCCCCCGCCAGCGCCGATATTAGTAGAGGGACACCCTTTAAGCTTAACAACACAGTTGTATATGCTCCGAGTGTCATAAAAGCAATATGACCAAAGTTAATTAACCCTGTAAAACCCCATTGCAAATTGAGTCCCAGTGCGAATAAAGCAAAAATTGCCGTAGAAATTGCTAAGAAAATGAGATATTCAACCATATTAAATAGTTAAGAGTTAAGACTATGCGATCGCAAAAAGATAATTGACTAGTTATTTTGGCTTCTTGGAATATGATATAGCGATCCTATCTAAGTTGTGAAAATTAACGAACCGCAATCTCTGCAAGAGGCTTCCGCCAACGCGCAGCGTCTCGCAGAGAAGAAAGAGCAGCTTTCACAAATGATTTAGGACTGCTATATGAGTTTAGGCGTTGCTGAATCAAGGGATGAAATCTAAAACTCCTTATACTCTCTGCGTCTCTGCGCGACGCCAGGTGCTTCTCCTTACCGGAGACGCTGCGCGAACAAGTCGGCAGAGCCGCCCAACGCACTGGCTCCTCTGCGTGACATAAATCATCCCGCAAATATGCAACACCTGAGTTTATACTTTCAAACAGCAATGCGATCTTTCTAATTATTTTGCATTGCTACGCCAAGTTTTTCTAGATTTTGACGAATGGCAACACTACGAGAATGATTAACACCCCGAATTCGTTCACTAATATCTAAAGCCTGCAAATAAAGGGGTTTTGCTTCGCTGTAGCGTCCTGTTTGACGATACATTTCTGCTAAATTGTTGAGACTTTCAGCAACATTGGGATGATTTTCTCCCAACAAGTTCTTATCGAGTTTTAAGGCTTCTATACATAGAGGTTCTGCCTCATTGTAGCGCCCTTGCTCTCTGTACATATAACCAAGAGCGTAGATAGTATCAGCTAAAAGCGGATGAGCTTTTTGTAATAGACGCTGTTTGAGTTCCAAAGATTGCAAAAACAAAGATTCAGCTTCACCATAACGTTCTTGAGCGCGGTATATTAAACCTAAATTGTGCAAATCTGTAGCAACATCAGGATTTTCTTCTCCCAAAAATCGCTTATCTAATTCTATTGCTTGTTGCGACAACGGTTCAGCTTCACTGTAACGTCCTTGATGATAAAAAAGTAGTGCTAAATTATTCAATATAAGAGCGAAACAAGGATCATTTTTGCCAAGCAGACGTTTTTCGAGTTCTAATGATTGTAGATATAGAGGTTCTGCTTCGTCATAACGTCCTTGTTCATCATATAATAATGCTAAATTATTGAGACTAGCGGCAACATCGGCATGGTTTTCTCCCAACAGGCGTTTTCTTAGTTCTAAAGCTTGTTGATATAGGAGTTCTGCTTTACTATATTGGCCAATAGATTTGTAAAGTCCTGCCAAATTATTGAGACTAGTAGCGAAACAAGGATGGTTGTCTCCTAACAGGCGTTTCCTCAGTTCTAAAGCTTGTTGATACAATGGTTCGGCTTCGCTGTAGCGTCCTGTTGCCCGATATAATCCAGCTAAATTGTTGAAGCTAGTAGCTAAGTCTATCTGCAAACCTAATTCATTTTGCAATTCACTCCCCTGTCGCCAATATTTTATTGCTAATTCCTGTTCTTCTTGATAATTTTGAGATTCACCTCGATCTAATCTGCTGCGGTAAATATCACCCAATCTTGCATATAAAGTAGCCAAAGTGGGGTCTTTAGTTCCCCGTTCCTGTTCTACTTTCTCAATCAGCCTTTGTAAATCTTGAATAGGTAAGAAAAAGAGATTATTTTCATTAGTATCTGTGCTGGTTAATTCTGTGTTTCTAAAAACAAAGCGTATATGTTCTAGTTCTTTACCAGGAATAGCATTCGTCTTTTTAGATTCAAACCGGAATACACCATTGCGCCAACTCCAAAAATCAGGGGCTTTTTTAATTAAGTTAACTAAAATTTGGTTAGTTACCCAAAGCACGATGGCAAAAGGAAACTCGCGCAATCCTTCTCTTGTCCACTGTAAGTAACCAAAAAATTTCTCCTGTTCCGATTGCTCATTTCCCAGTCGGAGAAAATAAAGTTGTTCAGCACCCGTCACAGTAATCACTGCTCGGTTCTGCTGACGGAGATATTCTTCTTGTTGTACCAGTTGGTTAAGTGTAGCTTTTAGGCTCGGTTCCTGACGTGCTAAAGTCACTCCATATAGATGAAATTTAGGTTTTAGTTCGGCTTTATAGTGAGCGATAATATCATTACGAAAGCTAGCATCATCGCAAACTGCAATCAGTAAATTTAACCCCCGCTTTTGAGCTTCAATAGAAACAATTAAATCATCATAGGCATCTTGATTTTCTCCCTGATCATCTAATAAGTGTTCATTTAACATTAATAGCTCCCTTGATTTTCAATGTTTCTATAATAATTGGATGAACATCGTACCAAGTTTCATCAGTGCGATATTCTAGAACATATAGCCCATGTAGCAAATCCAAAAACTCTGCTTGTTTGGGGTCATTGGGCATAAATTGTTCATAAACACTCTGCAAAATATCTATATCAACCTTTCCTAAACGTATGGAAAAATCATTGCGAATTTTATTGATTGCTTCTAGGAGAATTTTATCATCAATGATCACTTTTGCTGAAGGATTTCGCCGGATAATCCGCAAACAAATGCGGCAGCATTCCTTAGAAATCCGAATTAACTCTCGTAATACACCCCCACTGTAAATCACAATTTTTTCAGCAGTTTCTGCCGCGATTAATTCACTAGATATCCGCTTTTGTAAAACTTCACCGAGCATCTTTGTTGCTTCCGGGCTAGGTTTGGCGTTAAGGAACCGATTTTTACCTTTCTCAAAAATTTTTAACACAGGCATTGCTACAACTTGGTCGTTAGTTTCAGTAGCAATTATTGTGCTGATAAATGTTTCACGAAGTACTGCGATCGGGATAGTATAAATTATTTGAAAGTTAGGTTGACAGAGAGCTTTGATATTATCTCGATAAATTTCGTTAACTCTGCCTAAGTCAAGTTTATCTAAATCATCAATAATTACTAAAACGTTTTGTTTAGTTGCAGCTTGAATGAGAGCCGCAATTTCGTTAATTCTGGCAACTAAATCTGATAATTTGCGTTCAAATTCTTGTTTAATTTCATCCCGAACGCTAGCATCAGCTTTTAGTTTAGAACTAATTAACTTTAAAAGGTCAAAACCGATACTAGCTTCTGCCTGCAAATTTAATTCTTCGGTGCGAGTACGGGTAGCAAACCACTTATAAAGAGCTTCTTTAGTAGATTGAGGAATATCAACTTGGCGGGCTTCAGCCTCTGTCATTAAATTAACTGCGATCGCAAACAGTATATTAATATGGTTAACCGCCGACATTTCAATTTTTTCAGCAATAGAAAATAGAACTACAAAATATTTATTTTGAATTTGTCTGCTAAACTCAGCTAACAAAGTAGACTTACCACATCCCCGATGTCCTGTAAAGACAATTTTGCCATCTCGGTTGGGACTATCTTCTACTAATTGGTTAAGTTCTGCAATCAAATCATCACCATACTCGACTCTAAATCTTTCCATTTCGTTCCGTTCCATCAGTGGAAACAGTTCAAGATTGCTGTATGCTTCTTGAAAGGAGTTTAATAATTCTTGAGACATTGGATAGTGCCGTAAACATGGGAGCTATTCATATAATGGCTCATGATTTCTGTGCTAAAAGTTTAGGTAATGTCTAGGATAGAGTATGCCTACATAACTTCTCAAATTCCGTTAATAAATAACTACTAGGTGAGTGATATGTTATGTCTTAAAAAGAGATACCCTAATTCCCAAATCTCAACCTATCAATGAGTAATAGAGGTCAATAACTAATAAGACTGAATGATAGATTATACATTCGATAATTCAGACTGAATGATATATTATACAGATAACATCCTGAAAGTTACTTAACACATAAATAAAATAAAATTTTCAGTTATAAAAATAAATTTTTAGTCTGCTTTGGCTCATCCCCCTCTAGCCGATGCGATGGGTAGCTGTTGTTACTATTGGTTTACTAGGCGGGTATCTCACTTTCGCAAATATACTTAGTACCGCAAAGCGGAAGTCAAAAGTTAACACTGAGCGAAGTCGTTCGCGTAGCGTCTCCGATAGGAGAAGTGTCAAAAGTCAAATTGTTTAAAAGACGGGCTTTTAAACAATTTGAAATAGTTGCTTTATTTACGTCGTAATGTTTTACCCCACCCTAACCCTCCCCTTGCAAAGGGGAGGGAACTAGATTTCTTGTTTCCCCCCTTCATATTTCAAGCCTTGCAACTGCAACAAATCTTGCAAAGGGGAGGGAACTAGATTTCTTGTTTCCCCCCGTCATATTTCAAGCCTTGCAACTGCAACAAATCTTGCAAAGGGGAGGGAACTAGATTTCTTGTTTCCCCCCTTGGCAAGGGGGGATTAAGGGGGGTAATTCGACTTGAGCTCATTAAGCGTTATGGAATTATTTGAACGATTTTCATCAAACCAGCTTTTGCGACTTCTAAACCAGCTTTTGCGACTTCTAAACCAGCTTTTGCAACTTCTAAACCAGCTTTTGCAATTTCTAAACTAGCTTTTGCAACTTCTAAACTAGCTTTTGCAACTTCTAAACCTGCTTTTCTCAACGAATTTCAGCAAATATACCCGCATCTATCTAGTTGGCTAATGCCATCCAATACTCTTATTTTTCTCTATACTTTTGCAGAAATTGACCCAGAAATTAAATTCCTGAGCTAAGTATCAAAAAGTTGCAACTGGTGGTCTAGGCGGCTAAACGAAGAATTTGATCTAGCTCACGTGAGCGTGGCGTCAAGTCCCCTTCAGGAGCG
>NZ_JBGTFY010000381.1:0-5514 GCF_041747015.1 Nostoc sp. | reverse complement strand
GCATTAAACTTATCCGTAAATTTAGGTTTTAACCCTGATTTGTAAAACTTTAGGACTTACACACTGTACAAACGAATCAGCTTATGTATTAACGTAACTAGGTCGTTTCAACCTTTTACAAACCATCTTTTGTTAGTTGCTTAGGCGTAGCCCAACCCAGGCATCCCAAAAAGTGTAGTTGAAAAATTTAACTAAAAGCCTTGAAAAGCACATCTGCCATTTAGGTTATTCTGTCAATGCGTAAGTACTAGATTTTTACATTAATTCACGGATATGTTTAGTGGGAATTGGTGATTATTCTTTCTTATACCCCATGCCCAATGCCCCATGCCCCATTCCCCATTTATTTTTGACTTTCCATATCTGGACGCACTTTTGCCCGAATAACTATACCAGTAATGTTGTCGTGACCATTGTGTTGGTTCGCCAAATCAATTAAGTCTGTAACGCCCCGTTCTAAGTTAACGCCAGAATTAAGTAAAGGTTCTAAGTGAGTCTGCCAATGGGTTTCTATTAAATCATTATCTGATAGACCGTCCGATACCAACAGCAGAAGAGTATCTTCATTGATCTCGAAAAAGCCGACATCGGGGTTAATCGAGTTTTGATCACGAGGTCCCAAAGCTTGCGTGAGTTGGTAGGCATCTGGGCGGGCGTAAGCTATGGTTGCTTCGACTCCGCGGGTAATTTCTCGTTGCCCGACTTCATGATCTACTGTGACTTGTTCCAGTCCCCGCTTGCGCGTCAGGCAATAGAGACGGCTATCTCCTACATGAGCAACTGCTGCTTGAATATCTTGAATTAAGAGCATTACCAGAGTTGTACCCATGCGCCCCACTCCAGAACGGGCATCTTGTTGATTGAGCTGGTAAATCGCCTCATTAGCTAAATATACTGCCTCTCGAATGCTATCTTCTGTTGGCAGTTGGTTGGCAATCCAATGTTCTTGAAAGTATTGCCGTAGGGTGTTGACTGCTAACTCACTAGCGATCTCGCCGCCAGCGTGTCCACCCATACCATCACAAAGAATATACAAACCATGCCCTTGCAGAACTCGACTTTTGGGCAACTCTAGCTTGTGAATTTTGGTTTCAATGCCAAAGTAGTCTTCGTTATGATGACGTTGACGCCCCACATCTGTACATCCTGCATCTTCTAAGCTACTTAACTGCATCGCCAGCACAACAGTTGGCATATCATCAGTTTTGCTAATAATATCTTCTGGCTCATCTGATGGGGGGATAGTAGGCACAGCAGTATGTTCCTCCGTTATTTGGGGCAAAGTTGCAGCTCCTAGTGCTTCCAGTTCAATAGAGATTTCTTCCAAACGCGATCGCAACTGGGCGATCGTTTGAATCTTACCTCCCTCTAAATCCCCCAACATCTGGACTACAGAGCCAAATTGAGTGCGTTGAGACTGTCTAAATAGCGCTTGCCAAACTCGCCCCAAAGCTTGGATGGTTAATGGTTGCTCGCCAATAACAGATGTTTCAGCTTGTGCATCTTCTGGCGACTCGACGGCGGGCTGATAATTTTCTGATTTTACATACAACCTTTGTAGCGCCAGCGTTTGGTCTTCATCCAATCGCAAATTCGACAAATCTAAGAGGCTTTGATGACAATTTACTGGTTCTAGTAATGCCCAAAGTTGGGTCATTTGATAACACCAGTGTAAAATTTTTAACGAACTCGTTGTTTCTTCTTGCCACAAGTTAAGTAAATGCTGCCAATCCGAGCGGTCTTCAATTAGTACTACCCCTACATCATCCTGCTGCCAAGCATCGTGAATCGGCGGTATGGCTGGCTGACCTTGGGATTGTAAAGCAATATAAACTTTAGCAAGGCGAGGAATTTCACTTGCTTCCACTGATGACGTTACGACATCATCTGATTGTTGACTTATTAGTATTGCTTCAATGGCTGATATTTGATACGGTTCGCAGTCTAAAACTCTCGCCTCTATTTCAGTAATTTGCTCCAGAGGAGGTAACACGTCTAACAATTGATAGCGCTGCTGAGAGTCTAAATAGGAGCCTAATACAATTTGAGAACTAGGAGATACAGGAGATGAGAAAGATGAGAAAGATGAGGAGGATAAGGTAAAATCTTCTCCCTTGTCTTTTCCATCTCCCTCATCTTGCCCTACTCCCAAATCTTTAGTCGGTTCTTTAACAATAATTGCCCAAAACACTGTTCCGCATTCTGTGCCACAGTTTTGACAACGTTGTACATTCAGAGGTACATCGGTACTGCATTCAGGACAGACCTTGTGAGTCAAGGATGTGCCACAGTTTTGACAGAATTTGTTAGTATTGGGGTTTTCAAATTTACACTGAGGGCAAATCAGCATAGTGGAAGTTCCTTAATTCCCATTCCAAGGTGCTTTTAGCTACTAAGATTCAAGGCGTCACAATTATTGGTTGCCCTGACTACAGTAGACCTACATTAGATTGTAGTTTTATCAGTCAATTTTGGTGGCAGTATTAATTGTGACGCATAATTGATAAATATTTCAGATATTGGCAGCTAATTCCTTTATGAGAAAGAATTCAGGAGTACAAACGCGATTAATCATGCGTGTACAGGAGTCACAATCTATGCTGGATTATGGGCGACCAAGAAATGAATAAAGAAGTTTAAGATCCCCACTAATTGCCTTTTTCTGAATTCTAACCGGAGGCAACGAACGGAATCTCCGGCTTTGCTCCTGTATTCTTCTTCAATTCTGCAATTTTGAATTACTTATGGCTCCTACCACCCACGCTCACCAAATTACTGATTTATTCGCGGAACGAGCTAGAAACCTCACACCACCAACCTATGGCACAGAATTAACCAAAATTGTCACTGTCAGCTTTGCTTACGGTCTAGCTGACCCAATTCTTTTTCCCCACACTGACTTGGCTATTGCAAGTGCCGCTGTGCTGGCAGAAGAGGCTCCGATCGCCCTCAATTACGGCCCAACTTCAGATCAACTGTATGAGCAAATTATCCTCCGCTTGCAGGCTAAAGGCATCACTGCCGATCGCGATCGCCTGATCATTGGCTACGGCTCTGGTCAGATTCTCGGCTTGCTACCAGATGTGTTTATCGAACCTGGTAACGTGGTGATTGTGGAGGGACCAACCTATTTGGGAGCAGTTGGTAGATTCATCAATGCTGGTGCACATCTGATTAGCATTCCTGTGGATGAGTTGGGGATGGATGTAGATGTGTTAGAAGCAACATTGAGCGAGTTTAAAAAACAGGGTATCCGACCCCGGTTTATTTACACCATCCCGACCTTTCACAATCCCACAGGCACTACTATGCCGTTATTTCGTCGCCAAAAGCTAGTAGCATTGGCGGCTGAATATGGCGTGTTAATAGTGGAAGATGATGCCTACAGCGATTTGCGCTTCCAAGGAGAAGCTCTGCCTCCCCTGGCAACCCTCGATCAGGAGGGGTGGGTATTATATGTGAATACCTTTTCAAAAATTATTGCGCCTGGTATTCGGCTGGGCTGGGCTTGTGGTGATCCAGCGATTATTGAGCGGCTGGCAATGTTTAAAAGCGAGGGGCCAGTGGGACCATTTGTCAGCCATATGGTCGCTCACTACTGTGCAACAGGCAAGCTAGATTATCACATTCAAGAGCTAATCGCTTGCTACAAGCATAAGTGTAATTTGTTGTTAGAGGCGATCGCTCACGAGTTTCCCAGTGATGTAGTTGCTCTGCGACCAGGCGGAGGCTTTTATGTCTGGTGTAAGTTACCGCCACACATCAGCGCCAAAGCACTCCTAATTGCTGCCAGTGAACACGGTGTCGGCTTTCTGCCAGGGACACGCTGCTACGCCAACGGACAGGGGGATGATGCCATGAGACTAGCTTTTAGCTTTCAGCCAACTAAGAAGATTGTCGAGGGAATTGCTACCCTGGGCGCAGTGTTGCGCGAATGGCAACGATAACTAAATAATTCGTAATTCGTTCCCACTCTGAGACTGGGAACGAGTTAAAAAATTTGTTCCAAACGCAGAAAATCACGTTGCACTTCATCCCAGAGACTTTTATTATGGGGGTCTGTCTTCAAGGCTTTTTTGAGATAAATTCTCGCTTTGAGCAGCTGGTTTTCGGAAATTAGCGCCCGTCCCCAAATTTGATAAGCGATCGCTAGCCATTGGCGGACTTCTGCATCTGTTGACATCCGATCTGCTAAAGCTTCTGCCAGGGCGATCGCTTGCGGAAATCGTCTTTCTTGCAAAAATCGCTGCAATTGCTCATAAGTCTTCCACTTCAGCCGCTCTTCTATTTCCGATAGATTCGGCGGCTTTGGTTTCCCTGCTTGTTGGCTTGTCACCGTTGTTACTGGTGTTTTGTCTTCATCACGTCCAGATGTTGACACCCGACTTGAATGCGTGCCTGTTTCCTCTGGCAGCACTAACGTCAGCAGGAGTTTGTAAGCCTCTGTTAGGGCAATAAACTTATCTTTGGCTTTGTTGTCATCTGGGTTGATATCGGGATGATATTGCTGCGCCAGCCGTCGGTAAGACGCCTTAATGTCAGCAAAAGAAGCTCCCGACCTTAAACCCAATAACCGGTAGCAATCTCCAAGATCCATCTTGAGCTATCAGCTATCGAATATTTAACTATCGGCTATCAGTATCAGCTGTCAAGCCTGGATTATTAATGATAAGGGCTAATTTTCTATTTTAAAGTTCAATTTTGACAGTTTTTAGCAAAAAAGGGAAGTGGAGAGTAGAGACGCGATTAATCGCGTCTCTGTATACAGGAGTGATAAATCTCTCCCTACTCCCTACTCCGCAGGTACTATCAAGGTTCGTTCTTCAATCACACGGTCAATTAAACCGTATTCCTTAGCCTCTTCGGCAGACATGAAAAAGTCACGATCCATATCTTTTTCAATTTTTGCTATGGTCTGACCAGTTTTATCAGCATAAATCCCATTGAGCTCGTGACGAATCCGCAGAATCTCTCTAGCTTCAATTTCGATATCGCTTGCTTGTCCACGGGTGCCACCTGAAGGCTGGTGAATCATAATCCGTGAGTGAGGCAATGCTAGCCGTTTGCCCTTAGTGCCGGCTGCTAGCAAAAAAGACCCCATTGAAGCAGCTAAACCCACGCAAATAGTTACTACATCTGATTTGATATGTTGCATGGTGTCAAAAATAGCCATGCCAGATGTAACCATCCCACCGGGAGAATTGATGTATATATAAATATCTTTACCTGGATCATCTGAGTCCAGATACAGCATTACAGCGATAATTTGGTTGGCAATTTCATCATCAATATCTCGCCCCAAGAAAATAATTCGTTCCCGGTAGAGGCGATCGTAGATGCTAATCCAATCTGTATATTGTCCTCCGGGCATCCGGTAAGGAACTTTAGGAACGCCTATAGGCATTTTCGTGACTCCGTTATTAATTATTTGGGAAGGTTAGTGCTGAGTAAAGAGTGCTGAGTGCTGAGTAAAGAATTTAAATTAAGAGTAAAGAGTAAAGAGTTAGAAGTTAA
>NZ_JBGTFY010000380.1:0-4791 GCF_041747015.1 Nostoc sp. | reverse complement strand
TTAAGTGTGAAAAAACCTAGTTATGTAAAAAAAATAACTAGTCCGACGCGTTAGTGAACTAGTTTTTAAAGAAATCCTCTTCTCATGCCATGAGTATTATTACTCATCCACAAATAGTAAAAACTGCAAAAGTATAGAACTTCTTCCTGTTTGTCTTGTGGAAGGGAACGCCACTTGGTTAATAATTCTTGTTCTGCACTCATCTTTACTACCTACCTCTGATAATTTAGTAAATTTAATACTTATTATTGACCAGCATGAAAAACTTGTTCCGCAGTTAAATTTAACTCAGGGAAAGTAGGAGATAGAATTTTATCGCTACCCCGAAACAGACTAACTTGGTATTCCCCATCAATTAGTTGATAGACTGAGAAAGTGGGTTGTTTGGGATTACCGATAAACTTCCTAGCCGCCAATGCTGCATAGTCAACAATCCAATATTCGGGAATGCCCATCTCCTCATAATCGGCAAGTTTCAGATAATAATCATCGCGCCAATTGGTACTGACAACCTCAATCACTAAAGGAATTGATGCACCCTTAGTAACAGTAGAAGACTTTTCCCAAAAAGGTTCATCAACCAAAGCTGCGTCATTTAGTATTAATACATCAGGGAAATAACCTGATTCTCTTTCTGGTGGTTTTACAATTGCTTGATTGGGAATAAAGTAGGGGAGATTTAATCTTCTAAACTCTAAAGTCAATTCAGCCGCCGAAAATCCTTTTATCCTTTCATGTTTCCCCGTAGGCTGTGACATTTCGACAATTTCCCCATTGTGTAATTCATAGCGTACCCCAGAGTTTTCAGGATACCAAGTGATAAATTCGTCAAAGGTAACTATTTTTGGTAAGGCTTGGGTCATAAAATTCTCAATATTTAAAATGGTACTAAATAAATTAGATTATCAATACTCACTCATCATTTATGTCGTCAAAAAGTGCCTTTAAATCACGATATCCGCTTACTACCCGTAAAATTTCAATTCCTCCTTCAATGGGACGATAAAATATGAGATAATTATCAACAGGAAAGCTACGTAAGGTGAGTAGTAGTTCATCTCGTCTACGCCCCATACTAGGAAAATTAGCTAAAGTGCTGCATTTTTGATTGATTTTATTGAGTAATTTATCTGCTGCATCCAAGCTAGTATTATCAGCAACATAGTCAATAATACTTTCAATATCTCGACTGGCGGGAACGGTAAATTTACACCTATTACTCATGCACCCTCATGTTGGCGACGTTGTGCTAATTTCGCCCGTATTTGATGAAAAACAGTCTCACTATCAATCACCTCACCGCGTTCTGATGCTTCTACACCAATCATGATTTCCCGTTGTAATTCCTCAAATCGTCCTTTGTAGATATTTTCCTGATTAGCAAACATCCGCAATGCAGCTAAAACAACTTCTTCTGGTGAGGTATACTTACCATTTTCTAATTGAGTTTTGACAAATTGTTCAAGTTCTGGGGTTAATGTAAGATTCAACATATACTGTCCTTATTTTTAGCTGCATTGCTTTTATTCTAGAAGTTCTGCACTTGCTTCAGTTTCTTCCTCCCCTTCTAGCAACACTGTCAACGCCTCCATTTCTGCGATCGCTGTTTGTAATTTCGTCATAATAGCGGCTGCAATGATATCCGGTTCTGGTAAATCATCCCCCGACTGCAAACTTTCATCCCGCAGCCAACTTATATCTAGATTTTCGCCGCGTTTAGTAATTTCCTCCCGCGTCCATCTGCGCCACCGTCCCGACTCCCCTTGATCAACACGCGGACTTCCCCCATTAGCATCATTCCCGTAAACTTCTTTAAACGCCCTAAAATGCTCTCTAGTTAAAGGAGTCCGCTTGCCAAAAACAGGTATATTCGTTCGCATATCGTAAAACCACACCTGCTTGGTGTTACCCTTCTCCGTCGTTCCCCGTTGGAAAAATAGCACGTTAGTTTTCACACCTTGGGCATAGAAAATCCCCGTAGGCAATCTCAAAATTGTATGCAGGTTGCACTTATCCATTAAATCAGCGCGGATGCTGCGCCCTTGCCCATCCTCAAACAGCACATTATCAGGTAACACCACCGTCGCCCGTCCTCCGGGTAACAGTCCGCGATAGATATGCTGTAAAAAAGCTAACTGCTTGTTTGACGTAGTAAATGTAAAATCATCCCGTGTTGGCAGTCCGCCACCCTTTTTCGTTCCAAAGGGGGGATTGGTAAGAATTACATTAGCTTTTGGTAACTGCTGCCCCTCGCTAGAGAGAGTATCACCCAAGTCCACAGCACCTTCAATGCCATGTAGCAGCATATTCATTAATAATAGTCGATGGGCATCCTGCACCAACTCAATGCCGTAAAATGCTTGGTAGCGGTGAAACGATTGTTCAGCTTCGCTTAAATCAAATAAATCATCAGTGTGTTTTTTGATATAGCGATCGCTGGCAATTAAAAAACCACCAGTCCCGGCGGCGGGGTCTTGCACCAATTCCCCAGCTTGTGGTTTAATGAGTTCCACCATGCAATCAATCAAAGGACGCGGCGTAAAGTATTGCCCTGCACCAGATTTTTTCTCACTAGCATTTTTCTCTAAAAGTCCTTCATACAAATCACCTAAACCCTCTTCCTTAGCAGAGTACCAGTCAAGTTCGTCAATGCTTTTTACTAGCTTATTGAGAATTTGCGGTTTTTTGAGGGCAGTTTGGGCATTAACGAAAATTGCCTGCACCCGTGGCAAACTGCTAGAACCCAACTCTAACAAAGTGGCGCGGTAAAAATTCATCTGTTCGATGCCATCCTTCACCACCAAATCACCCCAACGGCAGCCTTCTGGGATTTGGCTTTCTGTACCCGTTTCCTGCGCCATCTTGAGGAACAGCAGGTATGTTAACTCTGTCACATAAGCCAGATAAGTAATCCCATCGTCGCGTAAGACGTGGCAGAGATTCCAGAGTTTTTGAACAATATCAGTTGTTGCGCTCAATGTTTTAAATAAATAGTTACTATATAAATGCTGCTTTGCAATTATACGCAATCAGGTAGTGTTGTCAAAACTGGATATTATTCCGATGATTGGCGTAAAGAACATTTACAACAGATAAAGCTATTTGCAGATTTATTGTAGAGTAAGCAATGCCTATCCAATTCTGTTAATTGCTAAGTCTATAAGGAAATTTTCTCTCTAAAACTTATATCCAAATATTCTGAGATAAATATGATGAAAACTAATTTACCTCTGAAATTGTCACACTTACCCAACAGTCTACCGTTAGATGGTGCTGTCCGCATTGAGTTAGTAGAAGGAGTGCCGATATTTCGCGCTTCCAGTTTAGTACAGGGGCAAATTGAAGCTTTATTAATTAAACAAAAAGAATCTGCCCTGACTTCTGAAGAAGAAACAGAATTAGATGAATATGAAGAATTAGACGATTATCTGAGTTTGGTAAATCGGATGATCCGAAATACATCGCTTACTCAAAATCCAAGCGAATTATAGGGAATTAGAGATTTGTCTGCGAATCGTTACATTAATGAAGCTACTCAAGAGCAAGTACGACAACGAGCAAAGTCTCTGTGCGAATATTGTCACGCATCAGAACAATGGCAGTATGTTTCCTTCACTGTAGACCATGTGATTCCTATTGCCAAAAATGGTGCTAGCTCAATTGATAATTTAGCTTTGGCGTGTTTTCATTGCAATCGCCAAAAATCCGATAAAATTCAAGCACTTGATAACCAGTCGTTATCTGAAGTGTTTTTATTTAATCCGCGCATTGATAGTTGGCAAGAACACTTTATTTGGTCAACAGATACACTTTCGATTATCGGCTTGACAGCAACAGGACGCGCCACAGTAGCAGTATTAAAATTCAACAGAGCCAGAATAATTAATATTCGTGCTGCTGATAGAGAAATTGGGCGGCATCCACCACAAAATGACCCAATTCAAAGTTGAAAATTTCTCCATCTGCGATATCATCCCACATCTTGCCATAATTCATTATTAATCTGCACTAAAATCTCTGACAACTTCCCATTAAAAGCTTTATTTAATCTGACAAAACCACCTTGGGATTTAAATTCACCTTGGTCTAACGCTTCCCGATCCACAATAGTTTCTACCTTCAACTGTTTACCAATGCGTTCTAACCATTGGCGCTGGGGTGATGTCCAGTTTTGAGAAGCCAAAATTTTCTTCATTGCCTTGTCCACTCTCTCCTCATAAGGAACCAAAGCATCGCCCAAAGTTGCTTGGCGGATAAATCCAATGATTGAGGCAGCAATATCAGCATTAGTCATTTCTCGCCATGCTACCTGCAATGTTTTTTCTGAATATCCTGCAAGATCAAGCATTAAACGCAATTCCTTCAACTGCGCCCTAGTCAACTCGCGGGGACGGGTAGTTACAACTATCAAAGCCGGAATCTTGTTAATGTTCTCGCGTAAATATGCGCCAAAACTATCTAAATAATCTTCGGGTTTTTGGGCATTACCGTAACCCCTCTCCACTCGTCGCAGTTCGTCGGCGTGGCGGGAAATTAGCAGTGGTTGTCTGCCACCATCTCTAGCATCTAACATTTGTGCGATCGCTGCCCGTTGCCGAAACCATTCGTGAACTTGTCGGGGGTCGCTTTGACGCAGGTGATTTATCATCTCCGCTATACTTTTGCAGAAATTGACCCAGAAATTAAATTCCTGAGCTAAGTATCAAAAAGTTGCAACTGGTGGTCTAGGCGGCTAAACGAAGAATTTGATCTAGCTCACGTGAGCGTGGCGTCAAGTCCCCTTCAGGAGCG
>NZ_JBGTFY010000379.1:0-8152 GCF_041747015.1 Nostoc sp. | reverse complement strand
CGCTCCTGAAGGGGACTTGACGCCACGCTCACGTGAGCTAGATCAAATTCTTCGTTTAGCCGCCTAGACCACCAGTTGCAACTTTTTGATACTTAGCTCAGGAATTTAATTTCTGGGTCAATTTCTGCAAAAGTATAGTGATATCTGTTTTTGTAGTTTGCTAATTTTTAATTTGCAATTGGAGAACAGAGGAGTTAATTCTCTGCATACCTCTGCGTCTTAAAATCTTAACCAACGCTATATTGATTAGTGTGTCTATTTATTCCAACTTCTATGCAACAGGTATTTCCCGGAGAGGTATTCGCTAACACTGATGATTTTGACACTGGTATTCGCCAGTTGTTACCGCGATACGACGAAATGTTGGAAGTAATTACCTTTTGTGTACCTTCTACAAGTCGTCGCATTTTAGAATTAGGTTGTGGTACAGGCGAACTCAGTCTCAAGATACTCAACCGCTGTCCAGATGCCCAAGTAATTGCCCTAGATTACTCACCTCGAATGCTGCAATTTGCCCAAGATAAAATCACAGCAGCTGGATATCAACAACGCTGGACTGGTATGCAAGCAGACTTTGGCGACTGGGCAAATAATCCAGAAAACTTGGATATTGGTAGCGAATTTAATGCTTGTGTCTCATCCTTGGCAATTCACCATCTTCAAGATGAGATGAAATTGAAGTTATTTGAGCGAGTTGCTGCTAGCCTCACTCAAGACGGCTGTTTTTGGAATGCAGATCCTACTTTACCAGAATCACCAGTTTTAGCAGAAGTTTACAAGGCGGCACGAGAGGAATGGTCAGTTCAACAGGGAATTAGTTTAACAGAAATTGGCGCTAAACGTGGTGCGAGTAGCACCCAAGGTTATTCTAGTCAAGACCAGCTAGCTAGCTTAGATGCTCATTTACAAATGTTGAGCAAAGCTGGATTTAAGACAGTTGCAGTACCTTGGAAATATTATGGTTTGGCGGTGTTTGGTGGCTGGCTGTGAAATTAGTTTTCTGAGATTCGCCTGTCTCTAATCGGTATTTATAAGATTAGCAGTCTTATGGTAACAAAACAGCAATAAATAAGATTATTTCCCTTGATCAGAACTAATATATAAACGCTTTGGATCTGTAAAGGAGGTCTTGCTAATTCATGCCAGGATTCTAGCTGAAACTTGCGGTATTTAAGCTATCCTTGTGTTTTTAAGCAATATTTCCACATCAAAAGTACCCCCGGAGGGTACTATCCATCGTCCACAAAGCTACCCGAAAATACAGAGTAGGAAATTGTTTTTTAGAAAACAAACCAGGGACACGCGATTTAGATTCGTTTTTCTGCTCCTTTGTTTGCCATCACTTAGTTTTAAAAGGAGAATATCTTGATGGCTCGAAATAAAAAGAAATCAGCCGGGTTTAAGTATGAGCATCCACTCTACTCTAGATGCCCAATTTGTTGTATTGTCCCGCCCCATATGCTAGAAAATGTCGTGGTGAATGGTAATCCCGAACAGCGTAGTTGGGCTTTTCGTACATTAAATGTTTCGGCACAGTTTCGCGGACGAAGAGATGTTATAGGTACTGTTTCATTTGCACCTTCTCCGGGTGAGAAGCGCCGCACTATCTACGATGCAAAATCTGGACAGCAACTCCCTGGCACATTGGTACGTGCTGAAGGAGATCCTGCCAGCAGTGATGCCGCAGTAAATGAAGCCTACGATGCTGCTGGTGCTACTTATGACTTATTTTATGAAATATTCGATCGCAATTCTATTGATGACAAAGGACTGCGTTTAGATTCTACCGTGCATTATGGCGTCAAATACGATAACGCCTTTTGGAACGGGGATCAAATGGTTTATGGTGATGGCGACGGAGAATTGTTTCAACGTTTCACGAAGTCGATTGATGTGATTGGACATGAGCTAGCTCATGGCATAACACAGTATGAAGCGGGTTTACAATATTATGGCGAGCCAGGGGCACTGAATGAATCCTTTGCTGATGTCTTCGGTTCGCTGGTGAAACAAAAGACCAAAAATCAGACTGCACAAGAGGCAGACTGGATCATTGGTGAAGGTCTTTTAGTCCCCACTGTCAAAGGTGTTGGCATCCGCTCCATGAAAGCACCAGGAACAGCATACCATGACCCTGTATTGGGTAAAGATCCCCAACCAGGTCATATGAAAGATAAATATACTGGTGTTGAAGATAACGCTGGGGTGCATATCAACTCAGGAATTCCTAACCATGCCTTTTATCTAGCGGCTATTGAAATTGGTGGCTATACCTGGGAGACGGTTGGTAAAATCTGGTATATAGCTTTACGCGATCGCTTGCGTGCCAAAGCAGATTTTAAAAAAGCTGCCAACGTCACCATTCAAGTTGCTGGCGAACTCTATGGTAACGATAGTAAGGAACAGAAAGCTGTGCAGAACGCTTGGCAAAAGGTAGGAGTTATCTAGGACGCACACGATTAATCGCTTCTGTTAAACTTCTGTTAAAAATAAAAACTCACAACTTCTAACTCCTAACTTTTTAGATGTGCTGGGAGGTGAAAACTATCATCTCCCAGTTTTTGTATTTATCCCAACTAAGTAGCACATCGGAGAGCAAAAAATGCGGATATCGTTTGAACGCACGGGCGGCTTTGCTGGGATTAGCAAGAAAACAACCGTTGATACAGCCGATCTCCCACCAAACGAAGCCAATACCCTTCGCCGACTGGTGGAAGTGGCTGATTTATTTAGGCTACCTGAACAGATTACCTCGCCGAATCCCCAGAGCGATCGCTTTCAATATAAATTGACAGTAGAAGATAACGGCAAGCAGCATACAGTAACTGTCAGTGAGTCAGCATTGCCAGGAACTTTAAGACCACTGATTGAATGGCTAATTAACATAGCACAAAAAGGGTAATTTTCATTACAAAAGCAATTCCTTAGAAACTCCCCGGCTTCTGTTAAAAGTTTTCGGATTAATTATTTTAATTTTTTTTCAACCAATCTCCAATCCCATAAGGATCTTGTAGAGGTGCAGAGAGATGTTCGTGTCGGATCTGCCAGCTACCAATTTCATCTTTTTGCAGAATAAATGTAGAACGAAACTTTTGTTGGCTAAGTTTATCTTTCACCGCTACTGTTATTAGTACAATTCCTGCAACCCAAGCAACTTGTTCACATTCCTCAGTAAAGGGGCCTTCCACCCATTCAATGTTTTCTAACTTGAGTGCAGAATCACAAAAATCCTGCCATCCTTTGGCAATATTAGTATAACCAATAGTAGAGTAGCGAGGCCCTTCTACAAAAACGTAGGTATTCTCTTTAGGAATATAATTTTGGCAAATTTGAACTACTTCTTTGCTTAAAATTGCATTAAAAAAGCGATCTACTTGCTCTAGTGCTGTTGTCATTGTGATTTTTAAGTGTTTCTAAGTTCTTCAGCAATCTCTTTTATAGAGAGTGATTAAAGAGCGGGGAAAGCTGCTTTCTCATGCCTTATTATAAAGAATATATGGCAGAAGCAGGCGATCGCCTCTTTTACCTGTTCTACACGTTTATATCCGGTTGAGGGTGAGGATGATACAAAATTCAGAAAATACTTTAAAAGTTGCTCAACAGGCATTTGAACATCTGGTGCATGGTATGGCAACAGGGAAATGGGAAGCATTTTTAGATATACTCACAGAAGATTTTACCCTTTGGTTTCCAATGGGTAAATTCCACGGGTTGAATGTGGGAAAAGAGCGAGCTAGAGAGTTTTTCGAGTACGTTTTTGAGTCCTTTAGTCCGGGGTTGAACCTGACTGCTCTAGACCGTGTTACTAGCAATGAAATGACGGCTGTCTTTGAGTTTCGGGATGAAGGACTTTTGTTCGGACAGCTTTACAAAAATCGAGTAGCAATTTCCTTTGATGTACGTGGAGACAAAATTTGTGGTTATCGGGAATACTTTGGCAGCGATGGAAAATCAAATTAAATAACTCAATTTTGTTAGTTACTATCAGGGTTTAGTTGGTTGATTTCTCTGCACTTAGCCTCTGCTGCTTGATATGCTGCCAGGTAATCTAAACCACCTAACATTACATCACCGTAATATTCATAAGGTGGCTCACCATATATTGGCAAGGGATCATCTTCTGGATAATCTTCTTTCGATTCTTCAATTATGGCTTTCAGTTTTTTTACAGTCAGTCTTTGTGCTGCAAAATACCAAATTTCTTGAGGATTTTTGTTCAGGTGCGGTAATGTGGGATCGACAATGCGTATATCTGAGGCGTCGCCTAGCTCAATCCAACCGTGTTCAATCGGTCTGTATGGCTTGCCAGCAAAAGCTAAAAATCCCTGAACATATTTTGCGCCCTCAGTGGCCAATGCTGCTTTGTAAGCATTATCAAACGGAGTACTAGCTCTGCTGTTTATGCCTTCAGCAATTTTGATTGACAGCGTTTCATCCAATGGTTTGTTCATCAATAGCAAGGATTAGAGCAGCCATTAAAACATAATACCACTCCTGCTTACCATCTTGCTTACGGATTAAGGAGACTGAGGGAGATGGGGAGGCTTAAAGGAGGTTTGAAAAGTCCTCTTCTCGGTAGCAAATACTTTGAGATCCCCCTAAATCCCCCTTAAAAAGGGGGACTTTGATTCCGGTTCCCCCTTTTTTAAGGGGGGTTAGGGGGGATCTATAAGTGCCTAGAATCACAGCCAAATACTTTTCAAACATCTTCTTAAGGTGTAGGGTTTGGATAAAAAAGTTTTGACCTCGTTACTTCTTTACCCAAACAAACATAAAATGATCAATTAAAATTTTAGCAACAAGTACAAGCTGTACTTATAATTATTTTTAAAATATATTGTTAAGAATCCCGATGCTTTAAGACCAAAGAATGTCAAAACCCCAAAAAATTATATGAATGCTGAAGACTTCTTAAACCAAGGATTAAACAAGAATTTGCAAGGAGACTATCAAGCAGCGATCGCAGCTTACACCCAAGCAATAAATCTAAATCCTGATTATGCCGAAGCTTACCATAATCGAGGACTTATTTTAACTGGTCAACTCAAAGATTATCGTGGTGCGATCGCAAACTTCAATCGCGCACTAGAAATCAATCCCAATTTTGCTTTAGCCTACTGCAACCGAGCGAATGCACGTTACTTTTTAGCAGATTATGAAGGAGCGATCGCCGATCATAACCAAGCATTAAAAATTGATCCCAATTTAGCCCAATCTTACCACAGCCGGGGGAATGCCTACTTTGCTTTGGAAGATTATGACAAAGCGATCGCAGATTATATTCAAACAATAGAAAATAGTACCCAATTAGCTAATAATATCAATATTGATATTGCCAACGCTTATCATAATCGCGGTGTAGCTCGTTTTGAGGACGGTGATTACCAAGGAGCGATTGCAGATTTTCAGCAAGCTTTACAATGGCATCCCCATTTTGCCGCAGCTTATAGCAATCGGGGCAATATTCAGTATATCTTAGGAAATTATGAGGAAGCGATCGCTGATCATGACCGAGCATTAAAGTTAGATTCCAACTTAGCTGAGGCTTATCATAACCGAGGTAATGCCCACTATGCTTTAGCAGATTATGAAAGTGCGATCGCTTCTTACAACCGCGCTCTAAAAATCAACCCTAGCTTTGCCGGAGCATACTATAATCGGGGTCTTGTTCTCTCTCACCTCAAAAACTATCAGGGAGCAATTGAAGACTTTAACGAAGCCCTGAGGCTGAATCCTGATGACGTGCAAGCCTATTGCGAGCGTGGTCTGGTTCGGAGTATTCTTGAAGACTATGAAGGTGCGATCGCAGATTATGACCGAGCCTTACAAGAAAATCCGACTCTAGCTTTAGTATACGGCTTTCGGGCGAATGCTCGTCGCCGATTGCGAGACTATCAAGGTGCAATTGAAGATAGCAATCGCCTATTACAACTCAATCCTAACTTAGCTGAAGGATATTGCGATCGCGGGGCGGCTCGTCGTTCTTTAGGAGATCATAAAGGAGCTATTAAAGATTATGATCGAGCGTTGCAGATTAATGATAACTTAGCCGCAGCTTATTATGGTCGGGGTATTGCTCGTGAAGCTTTGCAAGATTTACAGGGAGCAATTAATGATAACACTCAAGCCATAGAGCTTGTTCCTGATTTTTCCCAAGCGTACTGCAATCGGGGAAATACTCGTCGTCTTTTAGGAGATGAACACGGGGCGATTGCAGATTACGATAAAGCTTTACAAATTAATCCCGATTTAGTTGAAGCTTATTACAATCGGGGTTCTACCTGCTATGCTTTAGAAGAATATGAAAGTGCGATCGCAGATTATACCCAAGCTTTGCAAATTAATCCTCAATCTGCTGCATTTTACAGCGATCGCGCTAATGCTCGCTATGCTTTAGAAGATTATCAAGGGGCAATAAAAGATTACAGCCGGGCGATCGCGATCGACCCCAGTTTTGCAGAAGACTGGTACAATCGAGGTCGTAGTCGTTCTTTGGTGGGAGACTTTCAGGGAGCGCTTGCAGACTTGAATCAAGCCTTACAGCGTCAGCCTAATTGGGTGTCAGCTTATATCCTTCGGGCAGATGTCTACCAAAATTTGGGAGACTATCAAGGAGCAATTACCGATTTCCAGAAATCCGCAGACTTGTATTATCAAGAAGGTAATATCCAGAATTACCAACAAATTATTGAACTAATTGAACAACTTCAGCAATAAACATATTGCAAAAATATTGGTTTATTACTTAATTGTTTATGTCTGGCAAATTGCCCATAACAAGTGCAACTTATTTGCAAAAAATTCTCAAAGAAGATAAGTACTAATTTTTTAGTGGCATCATTGACCGTCATGACTCAGAGATAATTTTGGCATTGAGCAAGGTAAAAATTCTATCCAGTTCCAATATGCCTGCCAATTCAGCGTGTTCCTCTAATGTTAGCAATCCGGCTTTTTTCTTCTGTGACAGTTCTTCGAGTCGAGACTGCAATTCTTCAGTAAATTTAAATAGATACACGTCCCTAATTTTACTGAGTTTTATTCCAGAATCTACCCAGAATGAAGGTTGAACCATCATTTGAGTAATCATAAGCTGTGTATCTCGTTTAATTGAGCGGACTGGTCGTATTCTAACAACGAATCCTGCATACTTTGCTTTAGTTTAAGAGGTTGTTTGAAAAATCTATGGTTGTATCGAAATCCCCCCTAGCCCCAGGGCTGTTTCATTCCATTTCAAACAGGATTTGTCAAGATGGTTAGCGATAAAATTCTAAGTAAATCAGGTTTCAGGTGGGGTTTTGAGAATTTATGCAATAAATATATTGAATTCGGGTGGTCGTTTATTGAATTCGGGTAGTCGTTTATTGAATTCGGGTAGTCGTTTATTGAATTCGGGTAGTCGTTTATTGAATTTGGGTGGTCGTTTATTGAATTGGAGGTATCGTTCATTGAATTCAAGCAGTGGTTAGGGCAGGGCAAACGCACCAAAATGTGCGAAAAACAAAAATAATGGGTACTTAGCTTCTACGTATAGGGCTTGAGGTTGCAGAGTCATATTTAAAATTATATGTTTTGGAAAAATTAATAACTAAATCTAATATTTGATTGAAATATTGCTAACGTAGCGTGCCAGAATCTTAGGGCAAGAATGCTTTTATTGCATCAGCCGGACGGCGCGAAAACTATTAGTTATTAAAATTTATAATTGATTAATACCAATTAAAACTTCCATCAAATATTCATTATCCCAGCCAGCAAGATTACGCTCAATCCCTAATCCGAACTAGAAGTCTAAGAAACAGCTTGCATAATTGCATAGTTAAGGTGGCATACTAAATGTAGTAAGGCGACATACTAGAAGGTGTCCGAACTTATTAGTGAGCTAGACATGGAGGAATACAGATGATTAGCCAACAACCGCACATCGCATTTATACACTAGAGATGGCTTTGCCGGGGCCGTGAGCCTCATTGCCAGTTCACTCACCACAATTCCCGTAACGAAATTAACAACCTGAAAGGAGATTGATATGGTTACCATACATTCTGATACCAACCCAACCTCAGATATTTCCAAGTTGATGAACAATCGTGTGGTTCTAATTACAGGAGCTAGCCGTGGAATTGGTGCCGCAACCGCTAAACTGTTCGCTCGT
>NZ_JBGTFY010000378.1:0-14924 GCF_041747015.1 Nostoc sp. | reverse complement strand
TCATACAGTAATGTTGCCAGTTCCGTTACACAGGCTTGGATTCGTTCTTGTCTATCTTGGCTCATGGTAGTTGATGCGCTCTTTTTATTTCCTCTTATATTCTTCCATATTTTGTATATCTTCCAAAAGTGGATGCTCCCGATGAGTCAAGCTACCTAATATTTGCTGACGTTTACTTTCATAAGCCTTTCTTCCTTCCCCAGTCCGCTTATTTTTTGGTGATAATATCTCAATCACTGTTACAACTTCTCCTGTTCCCACTTCTCGAACTTCTAGGTATGCTTCTCGCACTTCCTCTAGAATAGGAACGTTGACAGTTATCGGTTTTATAGGTGGTGCGGCGACTGCAATATTAGACGGTTCTTTTTCTGTGTTTGTTAAAGAACGTCCCACAAGCACATCAGGAATACCAACTAGAATAGAATTTTCATCTGTCATTTGATATACCCGTTTTTCAACCGCCACTCGATATTTTGGTCGGAGTTGGGGAGCGATCGCAATAATTAATCGACTGTGAACTTCAGTCCACAATTCAGGATTTTCTAGGTAGGGGTTCATCCCTGGAAACGGTGAATGCATAAGCTTGGCAAAACAAGATTCTTACTGTTTATCTTAGCAATCTGGGATGTTCTAAAATGAAATTTAGCATAAGCGATCGCAACGCCCAAAACAAAAAAAATCTGTAGAAACGCAATGTTTCACGTTTCTACATAATCTAGATAAATTAATTATCCAGGATCATAGCTTGTTGTCCTTGAGGCGAAGTTGCATAACCTAAAAATGTTTGAACTCCAGGGTTAGCAGGGTTTTTATAGACATAAAGCAGTTGCCGTTGGTAGGGATAACTACTTGCATCTGGAGTCAACCCATCGATCGCAATGGCTCGCACTGTTTGTTGATTGGCAACCTGAGCAAAAGTAGCGTAGCCTATACCATCAGTTCCTAAAGCTTGGAGTAGCGGAGTTGTGGCATCCCGTTGCAGGATTGTAATGTTTGGTGTTGTGCCAAAATTAGCTCCCTTCAGTACTGTTTCTTGAAATGCTTGATGCGTTCCACTAATTGCTGGTCGATTAATTACTCTGATAGTTCCACTATTACCACCGACAGCTGACCAGTTATTAATTTTACCCTGAAAAATATCTGCTGCTTGGGCGCTGGTTAATCCCTTATTAAAAGGATTTGCTTTGCTGATGACAAGAGCGATCGCATCTGTTGTCACAGACACCGCCACCAATCCCTGACTCTGCTCTTGTGCAGTCAAAGGTCGAGATACCGCCGCAATATCCGCTCTACCCGCTACCAGATCCGCGATCCCATTTTGAGAACCATTAGCACTAGTGACAATACTTGTACCCGGAAACTGCCTCTCAAAAGCTCTTTTAAGATTTTGGTTAATTGTCACCATGCTGGTAGAACCGTCTATTTTGACAGTAGTACCGCTTGGTACTGAATTTGGAAGAGGGAAAGCCGAATTACTAGCAGAGGTTGTGCTGCCTGGAGAGGTAACATTAGCTGGTACTGTGGATGCTGGTTCCCGCTTGAAAAAGAACCAGTAGCCACCACCCAGCAAAGCTAGAAATATCAAGATAAAAACAATTGGAGGCGGGCCGCTTTTCTGACTCATAAATGTTTACTCTGGTAGTTCCTTAGTGGTTGATCCATCTAACATCTGCAAGCGACGCGAAACTTCATCGTCTATAGTCATGCGTTCCATATCAGCCTGGAGCTTTTCAGCTGGGTTTTCAGACATTTCAGCTAAAGCGCCTGTCTTAAAATTGCGCCGCTCAACTGCATTTTTAGCTTTTTCAAAGTCACTTTTAGCCGATCCAATGTCAAATTCATTATTGACTTTGGCAATCATCGCTAGTGCTTCGTTCACTTCTGACATATCTTTCATATTCTGCATATCAGCTTTGTAGGCTTCTAGCTTCATCCGCTCTCGGTTCAGCTTATCTTTGGAAGCATTTACAGATGTCTCAGCTTGCTTGACCATTTCCTCCAATTTGGGCAAAATCTGCTCTGTCTGAATTGCCTTAGTCATCGCCATCCGCGCCGCGTCTTCGTTACCATTTTGCTGGGCAATATTTGCTTGCTGCTCCAAGGTTCGTAATTCTTTAACTTTTCCCTCGTATTTGTTCTTGGCTGTTTTATAAGAACCTTCTTGCATAGCAACGGCAACAGCCAGTTTTTGTACCGATTCTTGCATTGATTGCAGCGATTCTTCAGCGATCGCCACAGCCACTTTACCACCAGATTCCACCGGCATTCCCCATAGCCAATTCCAAGTACCAACTATAGTTCTTCCGGCTTTTTCACCCATTACCCAGTACATAACTTTTTTCATACAGCACACCTATCTCATTGAGAATGGTTTTGGTTAGATACAACTTCATTATGGTTCTCACTCTAATTACATTCACATCAAGTATTTTTATTTTTATGAAATGAATTAGCTAAGATTCCCGACTTATTAGATTCGCTTCGCTATCGAGCGTCGGGGCGACTACAACAGAAGGGCTTGACTGTCTACCATTCAATTATGAAATTTTTCTCTAGCAAGCGTAATAAAAATTTTTGAATATTTGTAACATCCACACGTAATAAGTGAATCAAAAATCAGTTAAACTCAAGCTGCAAAAGCTTTATTGTCTTTCAGTTAAGTAATTAATAGCCCCATAGCAGCTTGGAAGCAAAATCGTTGTGGATGAACAACTTAAAAAACTTATTACCGACGTATGCTGCTACCCAGACCCTAGTCCAGAGAGGCAGAAAGCTTTAAATAGACTGCTCATGGTGATTCAACAACTTCCTGGCATTTATCAGTCTGGGCATCAAGATTATTTAGAAGCCTTGAATCAAACTTGGGAATGGGTCAGCCGGAAAGTTTGTAAATTTGAAGTGCGTTCACGAAGTGACTCCGTTGGCGCAGCCTCTCCGATAGGAGAAGGAGTATCGCCTTCTTTCCAACAAAGCCTAGTAATCTGGATTAATGGCTATCTCAAGTGGCGCATTAAAGATTTATATACTCCAGATAGTAAATATACCATCAGTTTAGACAGACCCATCCGTAACTATGAGGGTGACGAAACCACCCTGCTAAATATCTTGCCAGACCGTCAGTCACCAAGTATTACCTTAGATTTGCTGGATATCAAGATTGCCCAAATCCAAGAAGTTGAGCGCCAGTGCCTTGGCGATCGCATCAGGCAATATATTCAGCAAGACGAAGAGGGTAAATTAACAGCTAGTCATCCTCGAAAAAATCCAGAATGCCATTGTCAGTTATTGGCAATGCGCTTACTTCTGGAACAACCACCTCATAAAATCGCTGATCTTGCTAGAGAGTTAAATATAAGCAATCAAACTCTTTACTCCCACTGGAAGAAAAATTGTCTTCCGTTGTTAAGAGAAATTGGAACGAATTTCGGATATGAGCAATGAGTAGTACACAACCAGATATTTTAAGCGTCCCTCTCCCCAAAAATGCCCACCGTTGGGCTGAAGAATTTGCCGCACAGCAAGATAGCCCCCAAAAGGGAAAACAAGTTTATCTGAACACTTTGGCTGTTTACGCCGTTCACAGCTACCTTAAATGGCTAAAGGTTGAGACGGCTTTGAATCAAGGCGATAGTTGGCATCGCGGTTTAAGGGCGATTTTTGATGTTGCTGATTTAGTGTTGCCGGGTGTTGGTAAGCTTGAATGTCGGCCAGTGTTACCGGGTGAGGTTGCTATAGTCTTGCCTCCAAGCATGACACCAGACCGCATTGGTTATGTAGGAGTTCAGTTTAGTCAGCAATTAGATTATATAGAATTGTTGGGATTTTCCCCAGCGATCGCCATGACTGAATCACCACAAATACTTCAAATAGCACAACTGCAATCCCTTGATGCTCTTATCGAAATTATACATAAGCGAACGTTATTAATAAATCTGCGTCAATGGGTTACGGGAATCTTCGAGCCAGATTGGCAACCGCCAGAGTTAGTGTTTGCTAGCAATTTGAGAAGTATTAGTACCATAACTCGCTCCTCAACTAACTCTATCAGTCGGGCGAAGGTGATTGACTTGGGAAGGCAAGTACTTTTGTTAGTGCAGTTAACTGCAACCAATAGTGAAGTTTTCGACATTCGCCTACGGGTTTATCCAGGTGATAATGCTATTCATCTACCAGCAAATTTACAACTGATTGTCTTTGATGCAGCGGGAAACATTGGCATGGAAGTGCAAGCAAGAAGCGCAGATGATTGGATGCAGCTAGAGTTTAGCTGCCAACACGAGGAAAAGTTCAGTGTCAAGATGGTGTTAGGAGAAACAAGTGTGATCGAAGAGTTTGTTGTTTAATGCAAACAAGAGGAGACAGCAATGGCGATCGTCAAGTTGAAACTCAGACGCAGTTCACCAGATGGATTTCTGGTAATTTTAACGGCGAAGAACTTGGATGAAGAAACAGAAGGATTTTTGCCTCCATTACCACCAAATTTAGAATCATCCTTTAATGAATGGCAGTCAGCCTATCGCCAAATCGAGGCTGTGCGTTCTTGTGCTACGTTCCGTCTTACACCTAAAAGTGTAACAATTTATTCCCACGCGGAACACACTCTCGCAGTGAAAGACGAGCTAAATCAATGGCTGAATACTTATGATAGCAGGTGGCGACCAATCCGGGATAGATTAATTGCGATCGCCCAACAATTGCATCAGTTAAATGAAGAGATTCGCGTCATAATTGATGCCAAAGATATCGACTTGCGCCGCCTCCCTTGGCAAGAATGGAATTTATTTGAAGAACACTATCCCAACGCTGAAGTTGCTCTTAGTGCGCCCAAAAGCTCGAATCAAAAGATAAATAAGCTAGTTCCTAAAAGTACAAAAACTAGAATTTTAGTTGCTGTTGGCAGGAGTGACGGCATTAATACAAAAGATGACTTAAAGGTAATTCAAGATTTAGAAACAGATGGGGTAGAAGTCCGCTGTCTAATTAAGCCTAGCCGCAAGGATTTGTGTGAAGCGCTTTGGGATGAGCAAGGCTACGATATTTTCGTTTTTACAGGGCATAGTGGAAGTCAAGAAGATGGGCAGATAGGGTGGATTGAACTTAACGATCAAGATATCTTAACTATTGAGGAATTTAAAGAAGCTTTAAAGCAAGCTATTGATAAAGGATTACAGTTAGCAATTTTTAATTCTTGTGATGGTTTAGGATTAGCTAACCAACTTGCACAACTACATTTGCCTCAAGTTATTGTGATGCGGGAACCAGTGCCAGATCCCATAGCAGTAGATTTCTTAAGGTACTTTTTCCAAGAATTTACTCATAATAATAAATCACTATTTAGTTCTGTTAAAAAAGCACGCAAACGCCTAGAACATTTTAAGTCTGATTACCCAGGTGCAATTTGGTTGCCAACAATTTGTATTGAAGCCAATGTTGAACCGTTAACTTGGCAAGGATTGCGCGAAATTTCCCCGCCAAGTCCAACTCCAATCAAGCCAAAAGATTCAATTCCTCAATCAAAGAAAAATATCAAGCCGTGGTTATTAATTGGTTTAATTGGTGTGGTTGTCAGTGGTGGTGCACTATATTTGGCTGGGAAAAAAGTCCACTCCGATTTGAGTTCCGTAACTACTCCCGAAGGAACATGGTTCTATGGTGGAAGCACATCTTGGGCACTGATTCGGCAATATGTAGATCCTGAAATTAAAAAAGCCCATCCGCAGTTTGAATTACGCTATACCGATGCAATTAATGCTACACCAGGTTCTGGTACGGGAATTCGGATGTTGTTGGAAGGACAACTAACCTTTTCTCAATCCTCCCGCCCAATCGCAGATAGAGAGTATCAACAAGCTCAACAACGGGGATTGAGTCTGAAACAAATCCCAGTGGCTTTGGAAGGATTAGCGATCGCTGTTCACCCCAGTTTACAAATTCCAGGGCTAACCATAGGACAAATTAAAGATATTTACACTGGTAAAATAACCAACTGGAATCAAGTTGGTGGGTCTAACCTTAAAATTACTGCTTACTCCCGTCGCCTTGATGATGGCGGCACTGTTGAGTTCTTAGTTAACAACATTCTCAATGGAGAAAAAATCGGAAGTAACATAATATACGTCTACGATACAACAGATGGGCTGAGAAAGTTAGCAAGCGATCGCGGTGGTATTTACTACGCTTCTGCTCCAGAAGTCGTCCCCCAATGTACAATTAAGGCATTGCCAATCGCCAAACAAGGAAACAGTTTTATAGCTCCTTACATAGAACCTTTGATTAAACCGGAGCAATGTCCGAATCAGCGGAATAAGTTAAATATCGATGCTTTCAAAACAGGTCAATATCCAATTACCCGCCAGATGTTTGTCATAGTCAAGCAGAATAATGGCGGCAGTTTAGAACAACAAGCAGGCGAGGCATACGCTAAGATGCTATTGACAACTCAGGGACAAAAACTGATGAATGAAGTTGGATTTGTGCGTATCCGTTGAGTGGCGATTCTAATAGCCTTGTAAGCGCGAAAATATTTTCTGTATGCCATAAAATTTTTATTGTAAAAAACAAACTTTTATTTTAAATATGAACGAAACACAAACTTGGTATATTGTCAAGAGTTCGGCTGGAAATTGCGAAATTGTTCCCAGCGACCAAGTTGGAGACGATAATTCCGAGATTATAGAACAGTGGGGGCCTTTTAGTTCACAAGGAGAAGCGATCGCTCGTCGTGTCGGACTTATTAGGACTGGGAAGTGCCAACCAGTTTAAGTTAAGAGTTAGGAGTTGACAATGATGGTTTTTATTCCTAACTCTTGTACAGACGCGATTAATCGCCTCTCTGCTGCTAACTTTATTTCAAACTCTTTATTTTTCTGCTGTGGCTGTGCGTTTAGCAGCAATTTGTTTACCTATCACTTCCACGGCTTTAGCAAATTGAGGGTCTGCTAGGGTAGCGAGTTTGTCACGTTCTTTGAGCCACAAGTTCTGTCGCTGGGCATCAGTCAACTCCACTTTCACATCTGGAGCAATACCATGCTTATTAATATCTGTATCATTGGGCGTATGGTATTTAGCAATTGTCACCGCTAATCCTGAGCCATCTTCTAGGGGACGCACCGATTGCACCAGCCCCTTACCAAAGGTTTGACTACCCACCAAAGTTGCACGTTTGTTGTCCTGCAACGCTCCTGAAAGGATTTCGCTGGCACTGGCTGAACCTTTATCTACTAATATTACCAACGGTTTAGTTGTTAGAGCGCGTCCGTTTGCCACTTCTCGCTCTCGCTCACCCTGGCGGTCAATGGTAGAAACAATTGTGCCTTTATTTAACCACATCCGGGCAATTTCTATACTGGAGAAGAGCAGTCCGCCTGGATTACCACGCAGATCAAGAATATATCCAGATACCTGCTTAGTTTCTAAATCTTTGATGGCAGTCTGCATTTCTTTACCAGCATTGGCGCTGAACTGATTCAGGCGAATGTAGCCAAGATTACCTGCTGGACTTTTCTTTTGTGAATATTTAACTGGATGGATTTCAATCCGCGCCCGTTTGATGTCAAACTTTTTAGTCTGACCGTTGCGCTGAATCATCAGGCTGACTTGCGTTCCTGCTTCACCTCGAATCAGGGATACTGCCTGATTGGTATCCATTCCCTTGGTATTTTTGCCGTCGATTTTGAGGATGACATCTTTAGCCAAAACACCAGCTTTAAAGGCTGGTGTATCTTCGATTGGTGCAATTACAACTAACTGCTTCGTTTTTTCATCCTGACTGATCGTGATGCCAATCCCTGTCAATTCTCCAGAGGTGTCCACTTGCATATTCTTGAATTCCTCTGGGTCCATAAACCGGGTGTATGGATCTTCTAGCTTTTTCAGCATTTCCCGAATGGACTTATACGCTTCCTGGGGATTACTGTAGGACTTGTTCAAGTACTCCTTACGAACAGCCTGCCAATCTACCTGATTAAAAGTACCGTCTACATATTGGCGCTGAACAATTTGCCAAACTTCATCCACCAATTCTTTGGGACTTGCTTTAAATAAAGCCTGGCCTCGTGAGTGAATGCCAAGGCTAGTAACAGCGATCATGGAGAGTGTCACTACCGTAGCACCCAAAACAAGCCTATTTTTTGTAATCACCATAATGACAGCTGTGTCAGAGGGAAAATATATAGTCAGTATGCTCAATCTAACACAGGCTACCACTGTAAAGACCGAGCATCTATTCCTAATTTCGATAAAATACTTGACAATCTGGCGGAGTGAGGAGTGGGGAATGGTTATTTTCTCCTTGTCTTTCTCATCTTCCCCTACTCCCTACTGCCCTAGCCCTTTCAAGGCTCTACCCAGCGTTCATCTGCTTTAATGAGGTTAATTAATTCCTCTACACCTTGATCTTCTGGGACTTTTTTAATTTCTTCTCGACCACGATATAAAGAAATGTAACCAGGTGTTTTGCCAACATAACCATAGTCGGCATCTGCCATTTCTCCTGGCCCATTTACAATACAACCCATAACTGCTATATCCAGACCAGTTAGGTGCTTAGTGGCTTCTCGAACTTTGTGTAGCACTTCCTCAAGGTTAAACAAAGTGCGTCCACAAGAAGGACAGGCGACATATTCCACCATCGTTTTTCGCAATCCCAAAGCTTGGAGAATGCTGTAGCAGACGGGAATTTCTTTTTCTGGTGCTTCTGTAAGTGAGACGCGAATTGTGTCGCCAATGCCATCAGCGAGTAACGTAGCAATACCAGCTGTGGATTTAATTCGCCCGTATTCGCCATCACCGGCTTCCGTAACGCCTAAATGTAGCGGATAATCCATACCCAGATCATCCATGCGCTTGGCCATGAGACGATAGGCGGCTAGCATCACTGGTACTCGTGAAGCTTTCATGGAAATAACCAAATTGTGGAAGTCTAAAGATTCACAGATGCGAATGAATTCTATAGCAGATTCCACCATTCCTTCGGGGGTGTCACCGTAGGTAAATAGCATCCTTTCAGCGAGAGAACCGTGATTTACGCCAATTCGCATCGATTTACCTTGATCTCGTAAAGAAACTACTAGAGGTTCTAGAGTTTCGCTGATTTTTTCACCAATTTCGTCAAATTCGGCTTTAGTATACTCAGTTCGATTGACGTTTGGCTTTTCAAACACATACAATCCCGGATTAATCCGCACTTTTTCTATGTGCTTGGCGACTTCCACAGCGATTTTCAGCCCATTGTGATGGACATCAGCCACAATTGGCACGTCTTGGTAAGTTTTAATTAATTTTTGTTTAATTTCTGCTAAAGCTTTAGCATGAGCCATACTCGGCACTGTAACACGGACAATTTCGCAGCCTATTTCGTGCAGACGACGAATACCAGCCACGGAACCATCTAAATCGAGAGTGTCTTCGTTAATCATCGACTGCACTACAACGGGGTAGCTACCGCCAATGATGACGTTTCCCACCTTTACAGGACGGGTTTTACGCCGCTTAAGAGTTGTATCAAAGGTAGGTTGATCTACCGTGGTGTTTGAAGTTGTAAGAGTTGGTAGAGTTTGCATAACCCTATTAGGTAAATTTGCTGTAGCTAAAATATCAGATTTGATAAATCTCTGTCTTTCAGATTGCCACAGCTAGTGGCTCTTTTGGGCGATTAGGTCGAAAAAAATGGAGAATGGTACAGCAGAAGAAATTAGAAGTGCTGAACGCAATTTTCTATGTTTTGGTAGAAGGAGTTAGATGGCGATGCCTTCGGCAACCCGAAGCGGGAACGCTACCAAGTGACTTTCCTGCTTGGCAAACAGTGTACACATATTTTCGCAACTGGAGTCAAGACGGGACGTGGTTGCACATTCACGATAGTTTGCGAGAGTGGACAAGAATCGAAATTGAGCGTCATCGCAGTCCATCAGAGGCAATCATTCGATAGTCAAAGTGTTAAAAGTGGGGCGGCAGTGAGTCAACAAGTAGGCTTTGATGCAGGTAAGAAAATTAAAGGACGCAAGCGATTTATGACGGTCGATACCGGGCGGGTTAGTCTTGCGGGTCTTGGTCACGTCTGCCAATGTCGGTGAGCGTGTTCGCGTTAGCGTCCTGTAGGGAAGGGGGCAAACAAGCTCTCAAACGAGTCAAACAGTCTCACCAGCAGGTATCTCGTTTGACAACCATTTGGGTGGATGGTGGCTTTGATGGTGAGCCGTTCATGCAGTGGGTGATGGACTTTTGCCGTTGGATTGTGCAGGTAGTTCTGCGACCTGAGCAAACCAATGGTTTTGTCTTACTCAAAAAACGTTGGGTGGTGGAGCGCACTTTTGGTTGGCTGATGGGGTGTCGGCGATTGGTCAGAGATTATGAATTATTGCCCGAAACATCAGAGACGTTTATCTACCTTGCCATGATCCGGATCATGGTGAGGCGATTGGCATAAATTTGACCACTCAAAACTTTTCAAATACGCTCTTAACTACCTACTTTGTTTTTGACTCGTGGCGGCATTTGATTTCTTTCATGCTAGATGAATTTGACCCCATCCGTCCAGCCAATTCCTCTTAGTGAGCCAAATTTAGAATTGCTGAGATCATAACCGTGAAAACCACCAATTATCGGCTTTGCAGCTTTGTTAAGAAAGATATGACTAATGGATAGGATCTGTACGCGGGGGTTGAAATTATGACGAACAGATCAGACCTAAAAAATTATTGGGCTAAGAAGTCAGATACTTTTAAAGAAAACAATCTCTTGTGGAAGCAGTATAACGTTTACACTGGCCTATTTAAGTTTGATAAACTAGTGTACATTTAACTTGCATAATTTTTGTCTAACTAAGCATGGATCGTCGTGAATTTATTGGCTGGGTTAGTGTCAGTGCTTTGGCAAATTTTCTGCTAGTAGTACTTACTGCTTGTAGTTCTGGTAAGGATAAGCCACAAGTCAAGCAGGAAAACCCAAAGATTAATAAGATTGTCCGGAAGGATGGATTTATAGTCCTCAGCAAGGTTCAAGCTTTAAGCGAGCAAGGTATAATTCTAGACAAACAAAATGCAGCAAAACCAATTCTGATCGTTCGTAACCCGGACAACATGAACCTTTCTGCTATCAATCCTACGTGTACCCATCAGGGTTGTCTCGTTGAGTGGAAAACAGCCACTAAGATTTTTGCTTGTCCCTGTCATGGGTCTAAGTTTAGTTCTGATGGCAAGATACTTACAGGTCCCGCCGAAAAACCTTTGGAAAGCTTTGAAGCCAAAGAAGAGGATGGCTTAGTTCTAGTGAAAGCGATCTGATGTTTCAGTGCCAAGTGTGCATATTCAGGAGACTTTAGGAGAATAATGATTTTTAAAAATAAGTTAATTGGACAGTTTTACCTTATTCTCATACTTTTTTTTTGCGGGGTAGTATTTATCTTTTGGTGGCAGGATTTTCGGCGAACACAGCAACCATTAATTGCACCTAGTGAATCGAAAGAAAATATTGCACTTAATGAACCAATCCAGCCAATTACGCTTCAGCTAGAACTTAATGAAAGCAAAGTGAAACTGGGGGATAAACTGTTTCACGAGCCTCGATTATCCAGCGATAATAAGGTTTCCTGTGCTAGCTGCCACAACTTGAATACGGGTGGCACAGACCGATTAGTACGTTCGATTGGAATTCAAAAGCAATTGGATTTTATTAATTCGCCAACAGTATTTAATAGTGGGTTTAATTTTAAGCAGTTTTGGGATGGAAGGGTTGAGACATTAGAAGCTCAAGCCGAGCAAGCAATATTGTCAGGGCGTTTAATGGGGAAAAAAAGTTGGTTAGAAGTTATTAATAAGCTCAAGCAATTTTCTAAATATAACTTCTGGTTTAGACAATTATACCCAGATGGGATTACCAGCGATAATATCAAGGATGCGATCGCTATGTTTGAACGCTCTCTGTATACTCCTAATTCGCGCTTCGATCAATTTCTAAACGGAAATCAAAACGCCATAACTGAAGAAGAAAAAGAAGGGTATCGTCGCTTTAAATCTTATGGCTGTGTTAGCTGCCATCAAGGTATGCTGCTAGGTGGTAATATGTTCCAAACCTTTGGACTACTTGGAGATTACTTTGGCGATCGCGGTAAAGTAACCAAAGCTGATTTGGGACGATTCAATGTCACAGGTGACAAGCATGATCGCTATGCTTTTAAGGTTCCCAGTTTGCGGAACATTGTTTTGACATCTCCCTATTTTCACGACGGCTCCGCTGAAACGCTCGAAGAAGCAATTAAGGTTATGGCTAAGTATCAGTTGGGTCGCCAACTTCCCCAAACAGATATCACTCTCATTATTAAATTCCTTAGAACCCTAACAGGAGAGTACCAGGGAAAGCCATTATGAAATATGTCCAATCGCAAAGAGTCTTCATTGTGTTGGCTGCCATTCTCGTCTTGGTTTTCCTGATAAGTAAAAGCCTGTCCCTTGATTTTAACCAACACCAGAGATACCGTAGCGCCATAGTCGAGTTGCAGGAAAAAGATGCCACTTTCAATCAAGATATCCTCAAATTTAGATATGAACTGTTCAACTCCTACGATTCACTCGTTAATAGTTTAAACGCACAAAAAATTATTCAACAACATCTGCAAGAACTTCCCAGTTTCATTGATGCAAGGGATCAGAGGCAAATCCAGAACATACTTGCAACTCAAGCAGAATTACTTAAGCAAAAAGAAAATTTGAGCGAACGATTTAAATCTCAGAATGCTACGCTGAAAAACTCTCTGCGTTACCTCCCGGAACTGATAGCTGAAATCAACGAAACAGTCTCTGATCAAAAATGGTTTTTCCCGTTAAAAACAGCTCTTAACAACCTACTGTACGATATTCTGCTCTACAATTTCACAGCTAATGAAGATATAAAACCACTTATTGAGGCACAGATAAAGAAGCTATCCCAGATTAAAGACCAGTATAAAGTTAGTGAGGAACAATTTTCAATCAAACTGACAATTTCTCACACTAGAATTATTCTCAATAACAAACCTCAAGTGGACGAACTGACTAATCAAATTCTAAATATTCCCATAGCACAATATGCCAAAACTTTAGAAACTGTTTATGATGATTTCTATCAAAAAGCAATTAAAACCGTCAATATTTATCTTCAGTTTGCTTACGGTTGGTTTTTAGTCCTGCTTAGTGGCATTTCCTATCTAATCATCAAGAAATTCTCTGAAGCTAACCATAAAATAACAGTCCTAAATGAACGCCTCAAAGTTGAAAATCTCAGCATGAGTGCAGAGCTAGAAATTACCCGCCGATTACAAAAAATGCTCCTACCCAAAGATCATGAACTCAGTGAGATTCCGGGACTGGAAATTGCTGGGTTTATGGAATCTGCTGATGCTGTTGGTGGCGACTACTACGACGTGCTAACTAACAATGGCGCTACCAAAATTGGCATTGGCGATATCACTGGACATGGATTTGAAAGTGGGGTGCTGATGCTAATGGTACAAACTGCTATTAGAACACTTCAGGAAAGTAATGAGACTGATCCAGTGAGATTTATGGATATACTCAACCGCACGATTTACAAGAACATCCAGCGCATGAATACCGATAAAAATCTGACGCTGTCGTTACTTGACTATCACCAAGGTAAACTCAGCATAAGCGGACAGCATGAAGAGATGGTGGTAGTACGAGCGTCAGGGGAAGTAGAACGGGTAGAGACAATGGAACTTGGTTTTCCAATTGGGCTGGACTGGGACATTGCTCAATTTATCGCCCAAACGCATGTGCAGTTGCACTCTGGAGATGTGGCAGTACTCTACACCGATGGTATTACAGAAGCGGAAGACATCAATGGAGTGCAATACGGTATGGAGCGGCTGTATAACGTGGTTAAGAACTACCGACAAAGAAGCGTCACCGAGATTAAAGAAGCAGTTATTCGGAATTTGCGGCAGCATATTGGTCAACAAAAGGTGTTTGATGACATCACTTTACTGGTACTCAAACAAAAATAGGCGAAGAGAGCAGGCAAAGAAGCCCGTCTAAGGCTTGAGAAATTAACGGGTGCAGACATCTTGTGCTTTGTGCTTTAATTCAGGATTTGCTCCGCAACCTTATTGAGTTCTTGAGTCCAAGGGTGTTCCGGGTATCGCAGGCAAAAAATATCACTACTAGCGAGTTCAACCATCTCTTCGCACAGGGGGAAGACACCAGCGACTGGTACGTTGTACGCTGCCTGTATTTTTTGGCGTAGGGCTTCAAAATCAAATTTTGTTAAAGCTTTGTTAACCACTAACAGCATTTTAGGAACCTCAAGTTCGCGAGCGATGTCAACAGCCACAGCTGTACCCTGGTAATCTTGGGTATCTGGACGCATAATTAGCACTAGTACATCAGACATAGCAATTGAGAGGAGAGTCTCTTCATTGATGCCGGGATGAGTGTCAATGAACAGGTAATCCAACTTCAGGCTATCGTTCAGTTCCCGGTAGCCATTATTGAGTAGCTCAACGTCATACCCATCATTTAATATTTGGGCGATTTCAGTCATCTTAATACTGCAAGGAACGAGGTAAAGAGCGCTATTGGGTGCAGTTGCCTGACCTTGTTCTACCTGTAGAATTTGGCTAACATCGTGAGCAGCCTCCTTAATCGCGCACTTACCCCACAAGTAGTCATTCAGGGTGTAACTTATCTTTTCTTCATCCAAGCCAAAAATGACATGCACCCCTGGGGATTGAATGTCAGTATCAATAATACCCACTCGATTCCCGTAACGGGCAATTGTTGTAGCTAAGTTACTGGACTTTGGACTAAAAGGCTAGAGAAAAGCAGTCAGCAGTAACACTGACTGCCGTAAAGTCAATGAAAGTAATCGATAAATCATTGACGCGATGATCCTGACACAACTAGAAAAATTCCGCCAAGCTATCTACGATA
>NZ_JBGTFY010000377.1:0-8961 GCF_041747015.1 Nostoc sp. | reverse complement strand
GGTGAGGAGTGCGAGTCACAAAGAGTTCTCCATTAATAATTTCATAGCGTGTCCACTCATTTTCGGGTAGAACCTCTAAATCGTGAATTGTCCAGCGTACTCCCTCAATGGCTTGGTTCATGATTGTCCCCGTTTGGCTTGTTGCCTTTCTTTGTTTGATTTTATCTTTCCTTCGGGCAAGGCAGCTATGGTGTTTAAAATAATTCGTAATTAGTTAAATTAGAACCATAATCAGAAGCGGAAGTTCAGGCGAAACTATGTATGCTGACATTTACCCAACTTAAACCACCTAATAGCGATGCCGTAGTCACTTTTACTCTAGCGCTGACAGCAGAAGAACGCACCCGCAGTCGTCATCGCTTTGAAACTGAAGATGGTAAGGTTGTGTTTTTACATTTACCCAGAGGAACTGTGTTACATGATGGCGATATTCTGCAAGAAGAAATCCATAGCAGTTTAATCAGAATTACTGCCAAACCAGAATTAGTGTTGACTGCTTTTGCCCAAACACCATTATTATTATTACGGGCGGCATACCATCTGGGAAATCGCCATGTACCTGTAGAAATTACCCCGACTTATTTACGCTTGTCCTCTGATTCTGTTTTACGCACAATGTTGGAACAACTGGGATTAGAAGTTAAAGAGGAAATTTTACCGTTTCAGCCAGAATTGGGAGCTTATGGACAACAGTATCACGCTCACTGATAGCCATCTTTTAAGTATTTTGCAGCTGGCTAGCTCCGCTTTGCCTGTGGGAGCATATAGCTATTCTGAAGGCTTGGAAACGCTGGTGGAAAATGGTACGATCGCTAACCAAACACATCTTAAACATTGGCTAAAAGCGGAGTTGCTCTACGGGGCAATTCAGTTAGAGGCGGCGGTGATGGTACGATCTGAACAATCTGCAAAAATGGGTGATGTAAAGTCGCTATGCCGTTGGAATCTGTGGTTATCTGCTGCTAGAGAAACAGAAGAATTACGCGCTTCTAGTTGGCAGATGGGGCGATCGCTGATCCAATTACTTGGTAAACTAGAACCGCAGATTATGCCTATTGCTAATGCTGTGGGTAATCCTTGCAATTATGCGATCGCTTTTGGCATTGCCGTTGCCCATTGGCAAATCAGTATCAAAGCCGGATTACTGGGATATCTGCATAGTTGGGCGAGTAATTTGATTACTGCTGGCGTGAAACTGATCCCCCTTGGACAAACAGCAGGACAGCAGTTATTGCTAGATTTGCAGCCATTAATTAGTACTGTGGCGTTAGAAATTCTAGCGTTGGAGGATGATCAACTCGGCTGTTGGAATTGGGGTTTGTCGCTGGCGAGTATGCAGCACGAAACGCAGTATACAAGGCTGTTTAGGAGTTAGTCATTGGTCATTAGTCATTGGTCATTAGTCTAGAACTTACGTACTGTAAAAATAGTCAAAAACTAAAAACTAATAACCATGTACCAAGGACAAATAACAAATGACAAATAACAAATAACAAATGACAAAGGACAAATAAGAATGAATGCATTTAGAGTAGGAGTTGCTGGGCCAGTGGGTTCTGGGAAGACAGCTTTGGTGGATGCTTTGTGTAAGGGGTTGCGTGAGCAGTATCAGATTGCGGTGGTGACGAATGATATTTATACTCAGGAGGATGCTCAATTTTTAGTGCGTTCTCAGGCGTTGACAAGCGATCGCATTTTGGGTGTAGAAACTGGTGGTTGTCCTCATACTGCCATCCGCGAAGATGCTTCGATGAATTTGGCGGCAATTGAACAGTTAGAAGAACGTTTTACTGATTTGGATTTAGTATTTTTAGAAAGTGGCGGCGATAATTTGGCTGCTACCTTTAGTCCAGAATTGGTGGATTTAACGATTTACGTTATTGATGTTGCTGCTGGTGATAAAATTCCCCGCAAAGGTGGACCCGGCATTACTAAGTCTGATTTGTTGGTGATTAACAAAACTGACCTTGCACCCTATGTTGGCGCAGATTTAAGCGTTATGGAACGGGACGCTAAAAAAATGCGCGGCGATAAACCATTTATTTTTACTAATTTGAAAACTCAGTCTGGACTTGCAGATGTGATTAACTTTGTCTGCACAAATATCTGTTGACTAAATCATTATAATTTATAGATGCATTGGTAGCAAAGCGATCACAATGACATTGTATAATTGATTGCGTCCGATTAGTTACTATCTTTATTCTCCAAGCTAACTTCTTGTCGCCCATATTTCAATACACTTGACATCCAAACTAACTCGTCCATAAACCTGTCCATCCGGCGAATGTAGGTTGGTTTGTCAATCAAATCACCCGACTCATCAAATAGTTTTTGAACATTGCTAAAGTTGAGGTCATAAAAAATAGTTACTAGCCCCAACTCTCGCATTACAGGTAAGAGGTTTTGGATTACTCTTGTGCCTCCAAAAGGTCCTGCGGAAACGCCACACAATCCAACGGCTTTATGAATGTATTCTTTAAGGCAGGTGTCAAGTATGTGTTTGAGCAAACCCGGATAACCGTGGTTATACTCTGGTGTAACAATAATTAATCCATCTGCCCGTTCCATTGTTGCAGAAAATTGCGGGTCTTTGAGAGATTCACCTGCATCATCGTTAGCGATCGCTATATTTCTAATATCTATCAGTTCGGTTTCTAGGCGATCGCGTGCTGCAACCTGTTCAACAATAAATTTAGCAACGTGTTCACTCTGACGACCTTGACGAGGAGTGCCAAGGATAACTGGAATAAATAGAGATGAATTTGGCATAGTTTGTTCTCCCTACTGTTATTGATAGTTTCAAAGTAACCTGCGATCGACAAAGAAAGTACTAACTGTAATTTAGTCCACGATATCAACTTGGCTTTGATAGTGCCGCCATTTTTGCTGCTGACGTGCTATTTTATCCTCAGTGAGGCTATCAAAACAATAGGGACATGAGATACCTTGTTCATATTTAGGAGATACCTTATCTTCTTCAGAAATCGGACGTCCACAATTGAAGCACCTTTCACAACTTCCTTCCTCTAACCCATGACTGACAGCTACCCGCTCATCAAAGACAAAACATTCCCCCTCCCATAAACTTTCTTTGGCTGGAACTTCTACCAAATACTTGAGAATGCCGCCTTTAAGATGATAAACTTCTGCAAAGCCTTGGGCAAGCATGAAAGATGAAGCTTTTTCACAGCGAATACCGCCCGTACAAAACAGAGCCACCTTTTTGTGTTTAGTTGGGTCGAGATGGTGTAGCACATAATCTGGAAATTCTCGGAATGAGTTAGTTTGGGGATTTTCTGCTCCTTGGAAAGTACCGATATTCACCTCATAATCATTGCGGGTATCAATCACGGTTACTTCTGGATCAGAAATTAAATCATTCCATTCCTGGGGATTGACATAAATGCCAACTTGCTCATTTGGGTCAATTTCAGGTAATCCCAAAGTGACAATTTCAGGCTTCAATCGCACCTTCAGCCGCTCAAATGGTGGGGTTTCGGTATAAGACTCTTTGTATTCTAAGTCTGCTAGACGGGAATCAGAACGCAGAAAGCAGAGAACGGAATCTATCGCCTGACGCGAACCCGCAATTGTAGCGTTAATGCCTTCTTGTGCTAGCAAAATTGTCCCTTTGACACCTTGCGCTTGGCAGTAAGATAGGAGAGAATCTTGTTTTTCGGCAAAATCTGGCAGCTTGACGAATTTATACAATGCTGCAACAACTTGGATATTTTCTGGCTTCATCCCTTTTGTAATGGAACAATATAAGTTACAATAAAAACGGCAACTAAAGTTACCTACTCTTTTAATTCTATGGGGGTTTGGCTCAGTTGGTAGAGCGCCTGCTTTGCAAGCAGGATGTCAGCGGTTCGAGTCCGCTAACCTCCATTCAAGATGATTTTATAAATGTGCAATATCCCAAGTATATTTAATTTAGAAGATATTTCACTTGAGCGGATAGTGTCCCCAGTTCTTTAAAGAGCAGGCCCGCGCGTGTCTTCAATGTTGCCTTAGACCCGAACTATTGGATATCTAGCTTATGGCTGAAGAACTTAGAGGGCATCAGGTACTTGTTCCAATCTGTGCGTTTACCTAAAACTGAAAATCCGCGTTATACAATCGCTAGAGACACAATCTGGAGAGCGACTTGCCTAAATCGATTCACTCTACTCAACCACCACTAAAGTTTATTCCCCAACGGTTTAACCCGCTGGTACTCCAGATTGTTCGGTGGTTACTGCCGATCGCACTACGGTTTCGCACTCGCCCTTGGCTACAAGCTGGTATTGTCAATATTGAAGCCAAGAATGCTGAGGTATTAGCTGAACTTTATCAACAATTTCAGGCTGGAAAAATTCGCTTTTTGTTGGCATTTCGCCATCCAGAGGTAGAAGATCCCCTCTGTATGCTGTATTTGCTTTCCCGCATAGTGCCAAAGGTTGCTCGTCAGCAAGGTATTACATTACAATCCCTTGTTCACAGCTACTTTCTTTATGATCGGGGTATGACAGTTTGGGCTGGTGACTGGCTGGGTTGGTTGTTTTCACGGGTAGGAGGTGTGCCGGTTCATCGCGGTAGACGACTAGATCGGCAAGCTATTCAAACAGCACGGGAGTTGTTTGCTAATGGAAAATTCCCGATCGCAGTTGCACCCGAAGGAGGTACTAATGGTCATAGTGGCATCGTTAGCCCCCTGGAACCCGGTGTTGCTCAAATGGGGTTTTGGTGTGCAGAAGACTTGCAAAAAGCTAACCGTCCTGAGACTGTGATAATTGTGCCGATCGCCATCCAGTATCGCTACGTTGAGCCACCTTGGTCTAAACTGGATTGGCTGTTGAGTAAGTTGGAAGCTGATAGCGGCTTACCAGTTAAGGAAATTGATCAGGGCAATCTTCAAGAGATTTACTATCAACGCATCTATCGATTGGCTGAATATATCCTTACTGAGATGGAAGAGTTTTATCGTCGCTTCTATCATCAAGACATTCCAAAAACCATTGCAACTGAGGAATCTGCTACTCCTAATCAGGTGTTGATTGCTCGACTCCATCGCTTACTGGATAAGTCTTTACAAGTTACCGAGCAATATTTTGGAGTTCAGCCACAGGGTAATTTTATTGATCGCTGTCGCCGCTTGGAAGAGGCTGGTTGGAATTATATTTACCGGGAAGATTTGCCAGATATAAATGCTTTACCACCTTTCAAACGCGGTTTGGCAGACTGGATTGCAGAGGAAGCAGACTTGCGAATGCGACATATGAGGATAGTGGAAAGTTTTGTTGCAGTTACCGCTACTTATATTCAGGAAGAACCGACAGCGGAACGGTTTGCGGAAACAGCTTTGCTCATTTTCGATATGCTTTCCCGAATTCAGGATACAACACTTCCAGGACGACCTCGGTTAGGTTTACGACAGGCACAAATCACCGTAGGAGAACCCATTTCAGTTACGGAACGCTGGCAAAATTGTCAGGGCGATCGCTTTGCTGCAAAGCAAGCTGTGAGCGACTTGACAAAAGATTTGCAAATTGCCTTAGAGAAAATGATTGCTTGATTGTCTGATGCAAAAGCGCTAATAAAACTCTTATCCTCTCTGCGCCTCTGCGCCTCTGCGTGAAACAAATTATCCTATATCAAGGAGAACTAGTTTTAGAAACTTCTGGACTGCGAATAATAATATGTCCCTTGTCACTTTCTTGAATAGCCAACACCGACGGCAGTTCATCAAGTTTCGCATTTGGGGGCAATGCTCGAAACAAATAAATCCAGCCGCCACGTTCTAAGAGTAAACGCCAGACTCGCGGCTGCTTTGGATTGCTGGTATCATTATCTTCCCTGCCTCGCAAGTCGTCGAATAAACCCCGATCGCCAATAATGCGATAACCTTTCAAGGACGGATCAGCAAATATATCATCAAGTTTGCGCCCCACAGGAAACTTTTCTTCAGGTGTAATTAACGCTACAACAGGTAAAGTGGAGTTTTGACCAGCGTCTCGTTGTGCATCTGCAATGCCTTGCCAACGCGCTAACCAAAATATCACAATTAATACCCAGGATACAATTACTATCTCATTGACTAGCGATCGCAAAAATTCCACTGAGCGCAGTTGTCCAGAACTAAATTCAGCCAGAGATTTTAGCTGTTTAGCTGTCCATGAGCGTTTGTGTTGGGTAACAGAGATGATGCGATTCACTAACAATTGGCTTGTAGAGACTACGGCATCACTGATGATTTTAATTAACCATAATGTAGCCTGAATTGCGATCGCAGCTACAAAAAAGGCGATCGCACTTTTGCATATTGTCCAGCCATCTCCGAGAAATATTTGCAGGGGAACTATCAAGAAAGACTGTGCAGGTAAATCGAGGGTATTGACTTCTAGCTGAAAAAAGTAGAAATATGACCAACGATAAATCCAGCCTGCAAAGAAAAGCGCCGCACCCAGTAAGCCAAGTACACTTGTGAATTTGCCTAAAATATTGCTTTCCTGATTAGGGACTTGGGTCATACGAGAGATGGGGAGGGTGAACGCTCAGTTTCTTTTGGTAATTTTACGTAAATTTAGTATCTGCTTTTGAAGTTTAATGAGAAAGTTAAATATAGTCAAATATACTGTTAAAGCCATGAAAGCTTTTTTCCAGAGATGGGTTGTAGCAATTTTAGTAATGGCAGCAGCGATCGCCGGAAACATTGAAACTGTAATTAGCCAAGATGTCAAGACGGGAAATTTATTGTTAGCACAGACACAAATCAAAGCAGATGAATTAGAACTTGTGGTAGCTTTGCCAGAATTAGCAGAGATCATCCTTAATGGGGGTGAGTCAAGCAGTGGTCGAGTAATCGGAATTGATGCACAAAGCCAAGCTCTATCAATTCAGCGTAGTGGTAAAACTGCTACAATTCCCCTGAGCCAAATTGCAAAAGTAGTTTTCAAGAAAGAGGCATTGGTTTACAAAATTGATAGGATTCCACGTCTGCGGGGTGGAGGAGAACGTCCTACAGGTAAGGCTGTAACTTGGAGGGGTATACCCATAAATAATTTTACTGTCAAAAATACTACCCAAGGTCAAGCAGTGTTGAAGCTCAAACCACCTGTAGTTTCCACAGCACAGTTACGGGGTATTCAATCAGTGGCTAGAAATCGGCAATATGTGGTAGATGAAATCCAGTTCAATTCGCAACAAAAAACGATCACTATTCTGGCAAAACCTTATTGAGGGTGAATTATTTTAGCAACTGCCTGAAAATGAATCAAGCAATCAACTATTTGCTTCAACGTTCTTCACGATTACTTCAAGATTAATAACCACAGCTTCACCATCAATAACAAACGCTTAAGTCGTTTTAACAACAGCTTAAGTATTTCTTATGTCAACGTTAGTATTAATAATAAACGCTTAAGTTGTCCTAACAACGACTTAAGTATTTCTTATAGCAAATTCAACGTTAGTAACAACGGCTTCAACATTAATAACAAACGCTTAAGTTGTTCTAACAACAGGCTAAGTATTTTTTATAGCAGCTTCAACGTTAGTAACCACAACTTCAACATTCCTAACCACAGCTTCGGCTGATGCTCAATGAAAACTGATCATATCTGTAATATTCTATGAAAAAAATTCTTACCAATTTTTTAGCTTTGGGTATTTGTCTAACGCCCATAACAGTAATGTTGATGGCTCAACCCACCTGGGGACAAACTCAAAACTCGCGATCGCAAGAAACACAAAGACTGCTAGAGCAAGGGATAAAACTTACACAGCAACAGGAATACCAACAGGCAATACAAATATTACAGCCAGTTCCGGCTATGGCACAGGAACTCAAAGACCAAAAACTTGAAGTAACTGCACTAGTTTGGCTTGGGTTTAACTACGACCGTTTAGGAGAAAAGCAAAAAGCCCTCGAATTTTACAACCAAGCTCTGCCCCTATATCGGGCTGTGGGCGATCGCACAGGTGTTGCGACTACACTCAGTAGGATCGGTTTAGTCTACGACGATTTAGGAGAAAAGCAAAAAGCCCTCGAATTTTACAACCAAGCTCTGCCCCTTTTGCGCGCTGTGGGCGATCGCACAAGTGTTGCGGCTACACTCAATAATATCGGTGCAGTCTACAACGGTTTAGGAGAAAAGCAAAAAGCCCTCGAATTTTATAACCAAGCTCTGCCCCTTTTTCGGGCTGTGGGCGATCGTTCTGGTGAGGCTCGCACACTCACTAACATCGGTGGAGTCTACTCCAATTTAGGAGAAAAGCAAAAAGCCCTCGATTTTTACAACCAAGCTTTGCCCCTTATTCGGGCTGTGGGCGATCGCTCTGGTGAAGCGACTACACTCAATAACATCGGTTTAGTCTACTCCGATTTAGGAGAAAAGCAAAAAGCCCTCGAATTTTACAACCAAGCTTTGCCCCTATCTCGTGCTGTGGGCGATCGCACTGGTGAGGCTCGCACATTCAATAACATCGGTGGAGTCTACTACAATTTAGGAGAAAAGCAAAAAGCCCTCGAATTTTACAACCAAGCTCTGCCCCTTTGGCGGGCTGTGGGCGATCGCTCTGGTGAAGCCGTTACACTCAATAACATCGGTCTAGTCTACGACGATTTAGGAGAAAAACAAAAAGCCCTCGAATTTTACAACCAAGCTCTGCCACTATATCGTGCTGTGGGCTATCGTTCTGGTGAGGCTCGCACACTCACTAACATCGGTGGAGTCTACTCTGATTTAGGAGAAAAGCAAAAAGCACTCGAATTTTACAACCAAGCTCTGCCCCTATCTCGTGCTGTGGGCGATCGCGCAGGTGTTGCTGTCACCTTGGGTCTATACTTTTGCAGTTTTTACTATTTGTGGATGAGTAATAATACTCATGGCATGAGAAGAGGATTTCTTTAAAAACTAGTTCACTAACGCGTCGGACTAGTTATTTTTTTTACATAACTAGGTTTTTTCACACTTAATA
>NZ_JBGTFY010000376.1:0-3086 GCF_041747015.1 Nostoc sp. | reverse complement strand
AGGGTAAATACCATCTTCTGTTGTCACTTGCCCAGTTAGCACTTCAAATAAGCTGGGCTGGTTTGGGTCTACCTCGTGATTTAAATAAAAAGTCAGATTTGCTTGTGGATCTGCGTCGATAGTCAACACTCGTAAGCCAAGCCGTGCTAGCAGCAGTGAGGTAAAGAAGATCGTGGTTGTTTTTCCCTGTCCACCGGAGAGGGAGATGGATGAGCAGGTTCGCATGGGTTAAACCCCCAATTCGATATAGCAGAGCATACAGATATTAACTCTAACTGTCTAAATATTTAGATATCAAAGTAAAAAGATACCTGGGTATCAAGATACCTATAAGTCGAGATATCTTGAATCGTGTAACACCCTAATCTGATTGTCTGTGGCATGGTGGCGGGTTTGAGCCAGAACATGGGGTACAAGCAATTAGCGAGTTGATTACAGATTTGATTCCAGGGCTTGGTTTTAACCCTGCTACTGATGTCCAAGTGCTTTCCCCCATGTCACGGGGATTAGTCGGTACACGCAATCTCAATCATGTATTGCAACAATTGATTAATCCCCCTAGCCCTGAAAAAATTGAAGTAACCAGGGGTGGAACTATTTTTAGAACAGGCGATCGCATTATCCAACTCACCAACGACTACCAACGGGAAGTTTTTAATGGCGATGTGGGATTTATTACCACAATAGATACTGAGGAACAGGAAGTAATTGTACAGGAACAAGAATCGCAAAAGTCTTATTATGTAAGGATTATAGATTATTCTCTGGCAGAAGTGATAAAAGAGGGTTAATCAATAACTACTCTTTAAGCAGCTTTAGGAACGCTCTGGAGAGAAATTTCTTTGGCGATCTTGATGTGTCTAGCGAGCAGAAATAGTGGGAACATAACACTAACAGCAATAATGGCTGACATAATAATATACAACCAGAAATATCGAATACCGACACGTTTTCCCTCAATCGCCATAAATATACACGTTGCCAAGCTAACCAAAATCAAGTCGTTGGTGAGAGACGCAGCAGCAGCATTGACGTAGGCTGCACGAAAAAAGTCCGCGAAATAAGCATTACTAGGCTGGGTCATGAATGCAAGATTGTTGAGCCAAGTCGCTGGTAATGCCGCCAACGCAATGAGGATATAGGAGGCACAAATGAGTTTATCTTTGATGTTCATGGTCAGTAGATTCTGATTTTTCTGTACGTTCAGATCAATTCTATTGAACAGTAACTTGACGGGCTGCTTTGAAACAGAATTTATCCCCTAGCTGTCTAATTGGTATTGAGCCGAGATGCGCGACGTGAAAGTTGTGCGTAGAGGCAGTAGCCTATTTTACTGAGGAGTCGTCTCCTCCTGGGGTTGGCATCACCGTGCCAAAACGGGAAAATTGGACGCTAAGGCTGAAAGTCTTTGTCTGTCTAGATTTTGGGCGTTAATTTTTTTGATGGTGCAGAGTAGTACTAATACTCTGCACCAATAAAACTGTATCAATTGAAGTTTCTAAAATTTAAGGGCTTCAAACCCTTGCTGTATCATCCCATTCACGCACTTTTAAATCAATCTACTCACAACATATAAAAATAAAATAATACAAATGACTATTGCTACTAAAAATAAAAAATTATTATTGAAAACTTTACCTAAAACAGTAGATTCCCTTTTCTTAATTTTCTTCTTCTTGTTTTTCTCACCGACTATGCCTTGTCTCAACCGATTGTGGGATTCATATCTTCTGGATATTAAATATTTTGGGATTTCCTCTCTCTCTTGACTTGCACGTTCAATATCTCTAGGAATTATAGGCAAAGAAACATTTAGTTTTTGATGATGTTGACCGTAATCCTGATAATTATTATTTGATCTTTGCGCTACATTACCACGCTCCATTAACTGAATAACTTGTTGCAAATATGCGTTCTTTGTAAATTCAAACCACTCCCTATAAACATTAAATGACTTACAAGCTTGATGAATTTCTTTCTCTACTTTGTAAACGTCAGTAACAAACACATAATGAATGAGTTTCAACGGGTAGGGACTTTGACGGCTATTCAGTTCTTTTAATCTTTCCTTTGGTGTCCGTGGTGCTACAGTTAGCCCTATTTTGTATCTATATGTGCCTACACTATGAATTAAATAAATGTACCCTGGTTTCATTCTTGTATCTTTGTTCGTAGTTCTTCTAAAGCTGCAATCGCGTCTGCAACTGTAAAATCTGGTGAATATTCTACCTTTTTGTAGTCGGGATGCTGTTTTATTTCATTTAAAATTAATTAAAATTGATTAAAATTGATTAAGTAAATCACTTAGCTTAATGAAATCTTGAGCCATAATTAATCCTTAATAATAATAGGTTTACCATTAAAGTGTTTGTAAATATCTCTGGTCTTAGCTAACTTGATAAACTTACGTTGTATTCCTCTAGTTCGTTACCATCTGCATCTACTAGACTAAGGAATATGCTTATACTGAAAATTTATTTAATATGGATATAAATATATGGTTCAACGGATTGAAGAAATTTTAGGTAACTCAATTACAGAATATACTCCCAACGCAATCAAATTTCAGGGACTATCTTTAGAATCATTGGAGCAAGTTATTCAATCAGGCTACACTACACTAAACGCTAGTTTTAATGCTACTCCATCAGTTGGTTCATTTATTGAATTTGGGCAACGTTGTAAAAGATTAGAAGTGACAGCGATTTTTGATGGTGTAGTCCTCAATCATACAGATAACCCAAATTTGGTGATTGATGCAATTACAGTTAAAGGGGTGAAAGACTTAGACTTTGCAGGTGAATTTGTAAAATTTGTGTGGGGTTGCGATGAATTAGAGATTAATTCTCAACAGTTATATGCTTGGTGGGATTAACTGTTTCCTCTAATGAAATCAGGTTTGTAGTAAAGAGCTTAATGAATTGCGCTGTAACCATGCACATAGTTTCTATACTTTTGCAGTTTTTACTATTTGTGGATGAGTAATAATACTCATGGCATGAGAAGAGGATTTCTTTAAAAACTAGTTCACTAACGCGTCGGACTAGTTATTTTTTTTACATAACTAGGTTGTTTCACACTTAATA
>NZ_JBGTFY010000375.1:0-17523 GCF_041747015.1 Nostoc sp. | reverse complement strand
ACCTTTACACGGGCCGTTGATTGGAATTGTTGGGCGATTGCAACGATGGAAAGGAATGCACGTACTGGTGCAGGCAATGCCTAAAATTTTACAGAAGTATCCTGATGCTCATTGTGTAGTGGTTGGCGGTAAGCACGATTTTGAACCGGATTATGAGGACTTTTTAAAAGCAGAAATTGCCGTCTTGAATTTGAAAGAGCAAGTAATTATGGCTGGGCTACAGCGTAATATCCCTGAGTGGGTACAGGCGATGGATGTATTTGTTCATGCATCAGATAAAGAGCCGTTTGGGATTGTAATTATTGAGGCGATGGCACTGGGTAAACCTGTGATTGCTGGCAATGCAGGGGGACCGACAGAGATTATAACAGATGGGATGAATGGACTATTAACACCTTACGGCTATGCGGAGAAATTAGCGATCGCAATTCTCCGCTATCTTGACGAGCAAGAATTTGCCCAAAGTGCAGGAATGGCTGCACGACAACGCGCCCTCGATTTCTCAACGCAGAATTATGCCCAAAACTTTATTAATGCAATTCGTTCTGTCATACCAAGCGTTTCCTAGAGGGAATGAAACGGTAAACTTCTTGCAAAAGTCAATTTTATGAACATTAAACTACAGATTTACATCGATTATCGAATAATTCTTTTGGAGATAGCGACTTTTTCGCCTGTAATGTCACATTTCACTTTGCTAGTCTCATCAGCAAATTTACCAAAAAATTGTTCTTTAGTCTTCTTGAGGTCGTCCTGAACTGCATTTCGACAAGCCTCAAAGAATTCTTGATATAGTGACTTTCCTCTTGCGGCTATAGCTGTTGGGTAGCAGAAGTCAGTCTTACTGCCATCTTCACGCTCTATCCAGAAACAACTTGTAGGCATATCGGTTCTATCCTTATAGAAGCGCTTTACACCACATCCAATCTTTTTGTCAGCTTCAGGATGACGCTCAATGAGGGCGAGAAGCATTTCATGATCATCAGTAGTGGTCTAGCCCTTGTCATTGGGGATTGGTCGTTAATGGGGAAGCTTTCTAACTTCTATTTTATAGACATTTTAATTTCTGCTATGAAAGTAGCGGAAGAACCAGATTTTTTAGAAGGAAAGGGTTGCAGAGAAAATGTTTGTTCGTTCATTTCATGTCTTTAATAATATTACGAATTTGCTTTTCTTGAGATTCAATACTTTCGGTAAGCTTAAACTGAACGATCGCTCTTGCCAAGTTATGTTCTGGGTACTTGACTTTAAAGTAGACATTCCCTGCTAAATAATCAGCAAAAAATCTCAGTCCTAATTCAAAGGCAATGAGACGAATGGCATCATATATGTATGCATAATCATTCTCGGTAAGAAATGCTTTTGCCACAGCGAGATAACCTTTCAAAATTCCTTGGCAAAGGTCGGTATCAAAATAAACACTTTCCCACTGCTCAGTTTCTTCACCAGCCGGATTGCAACCCGATCGCAAGCAATCGCCAATATCGTAATGTACCAGACCGGGTTTAACGGTGTCGAGGTCTATGACGCTGACAGCTTGCTGGGTAGCAGTGTCAAACATGATATTGTTGATTTTTGGATCGCCATGCATTAAACGCAGAGGTAGCTTGCCTTCAGCTTTGGCATTTTCTAGGATATGTGCAAACGTTTGGCGATCGCTAACAAACTGCAAGCAATAATTAACTTCAGGAGATTGACGCGCACTATTTTTTGCTAGAACTTCCTGGTAATGCTGGAGATAAAGCGGTGTAATATGGAACCCTTGCAGGGTGTCAGCGAGTTTTTCTGGTGGCAAATCGCTAATTAGATTGTGGAACATCCCCAAGGCAAAACCGATTTCTGGCGCGTATGAGCGATCGCGCATACTATCAAAAGACTGGGAACCTTCAATAAAGCTAATCGCTCGCCAAAAGCAGCCGTTAGCATCTCTCCAGTGGTCTTGAGCATCCTTGGTCAACAGTACACGCGGGACTTCCCAGCGACGGCTGAGGCGAGTGCATTGTAACCGTTTGTGAATATGCTCTGTGAAGGTACGCATATTCTGCATAATCAATTGGGGCTGACGAAACACCTGAGTATTGATGCGTTGCAGGACAAAATGTTCTTCTTCTGAAGAATCTAGAGTTACTAAGAATGTATCATTGATATTACCACTTCCAAACGCTTGAACGTCTGTAACCTTCCCCCATTGGGCGAATTGGTCAGCGATCGCAATTAGATTTTCTGCGCCCTGTGGATTAAATTCTTCTATCATGTTTGTGTTTGGTCTGGACTACTCCTCACGTACATTGCACAAAGGCAATTTTGCTAGTTAATGACTTTCTAGACTATCGACTATACATAACATCCGATCGCAAGACATACTTTCGTCCCTGGATAATAGTAGCGCCTTCATGTACTAGTTCGTGAACAAAACATAAAGCCATACCTGTGACTGGAAGCACGGCTAGATTAGATAAATCTTCGTAATATTCAGGAAGATAAAAGCGGGTTTCGCCATCTTCAAAGCCTTCATTCAGATAAATCATGAAAGTCAACCGATTTAATTCTACTTTCAGGTGTATTTTTTCTACCCAGTTCTAAAAATTAGACTGCTAATTTCAGCCGTTCGAGCTTTTTGCTCGGAGTTCCAGGCTTTTTACTCGGAGTTCCAAGCTTTTTACTCGGAGTTCCGAGCTTTTTACTCGGAGTTCCAGGCTTTTTACTCGAAGTTCCAGGCTTTTTACTCAAAGCTCCAGGCTTTTTACTCGAAGCACCGAGTCCAGATTAGAAATCTTCCCATTAAAAAGAGAATCCGCCTTATAAAAATGTTGTTTGATTGGCGATCGCTAATCATTATTTGCCATTGAGCCGATTTCTGTCAACTTTATCAACCCTCCTGCCTACTTCAAATCAACACTCCAGCAATACAAGCAGTGATGAATCCCGCTAACAATCCACCAATCATTGACCTTACACCCATGCGAGCTAAATCATGCTGGCGATTCGGTGCTATCCCAGTAATGCCGCCAATAGTAATGCCAATTGAACCTATATTTGCAAAGTTACATAATGCATAAGTCGCAATAATTACTGCGCGTTGGGAAATTTTTCCACTTTCCATTAGTGCCTTTAAATCTAAAAAAGCAATAAACTCATTGAGAATTGTCTTTGTACCCAATAAAGCCCCGACTTGCCGACAATCAGCCCAAGGTACGCCCATCAGCCACGCCACGGGAGCCATGAGAAAAGACAAAATCCACTGTAATGATAGCTGCTGTAAGCCCACAAATGCCCCCAACCATCCCAGCAGCGCATTTAGAGCGGCTAATAATCCCAAAAAAGCAATAATTATCACCCCAACATTAACTGCTAACTTTACGCCGTCAATTGCTCCAGTAGTAGCAGCATCAATTACGTTTACATAATTGTTTTCTACATTCGCTTTTACCTTACCAGCCGTCTCTGAGACTTCTGTTTCTGGGTACAGCAATTTTGATACCACCAACGATGTCGGGGCAGTCATAAAGAAAGCAGCAATTAGGTGTTCTGCTGGTATGCCAAAAGAAAGATACGCTCCTAATACTCCGCCTGCAATTGTGGCAAAACCACTCGTCATCACGGCATGGAGTTCCGATTGCGTCATGTTCGCTATATAAGGTTTAACCATCAACACCGACTCTGTGGGGCCCAAAAAGATATTACCTGCACAGGATAAAGATTCAGAACCCGATGTTTTCATCGTCTTCATCATTACCCATGCCATCACATTTACTACTCGCTGTAAAATGCCGTAGTAATACAAAATGCTGATGAAGGTAGAGAAAAAGATAATTGTGGGCAGCACTTGGAAGGCAAAGAAGTGATCCTTAAAATTTTCTCCAAAGACAAATTTGGCACCGACATCAGAAAATGCTAAAAATTGGCTGACAAAATCTCCCAGAGATTTAAACACATTTAAACCCCAGGGAGTTTTAAGAATTATTAGTGCAAATGCAAATTCTAATCCCAAACCCCACGCCACCATTCGCCAACGCACTGCACGACGATTCACAGAGAAAGCGTAGGATATGCTCAGAAAAACTAAGATTCCCAACGCAGAAATGGCGCGTTCCATATTTGCTCCCAAAAAGGTATCGCTAAGGCACTTGGTCACAAAGCATACACAAAAATACGCCTTTTTTATGGCTTTTTAGTCAATTACTAAAGTTTTGCTGCTGTTAAGAAGAAGAAAACCTTGATACAGATAGATTTCTCGTAGGGGCATGGCAATGCCCATAGGTGTCAACTTAACGTAAAAGCTTACTCTGATAAGAAGAGTGAAAATTTTTCCATGTACCGCCGAGCTTTTTGATCCCCCCTAACCCACGCCAGTCACTCATGGGGGAAACCCCCTCTGAGCGACTGGCTCCCCTTAAAAAAGGGGGAACTAGAATCTTGTGTCCCCTTTTTAAGGGGGTTGGGGGATCTAAAACGACGATAAATTCTAGTGTTTGAGCTTAAGTTGACACCAATGGGCAATGCCATGCCCCTACCAACGTATTTGTATCATTATTAAAGTGAAATGGTATTAGCGATCGCACGTCACGTCAAATTATTGGAGAAAAATCTCTGTACAGGCAGAAGGTGCAGAATTTGTGATTCAGATTCCAATTTAAAAGCGCTGCAAAATTGATAGCTGGGCAGGCAGGACTTCGGCGTGAGCGCTCAGTCGAAGGTTGCCCGCCCCACAGGAGTCTTGCTTTAAACGTGTCTGTCGATTAAATTATCTTGGCAGTCCGCAGACCGAACAGCAGACCGACAGATAAACCAAAAAACAAAGCCAAGAAGAGGATATAAGCTATCACTGCAAACATTTATCTTTCTCCACAATACATACTTTCTGAATCTATTGAATCATTAGTTGCTGGGCATTGGGTATTGGTTATTCCCTTTGTCCCCCTCATCCCCTCATCACCCAGATTGCGATAGAATACAGCCCACAGGCGCTAGTTTAGGGTTGGGTAATGACTTCTGTAATTAATGTAAATCTGCCAGAGCAGTCTTATGAGATTGCAATCGCACCTTCGAGTTTAGATCAACTGGGTCAACACATGACCAGTCTAGAGCTAGGCAAGAAGGTACTGCTGGTTTCTAATCCGACGATTTTTAAGCATTATGGGGAAAGAGCGATAACTTCGCTAACATCTGCTGGATTTGAAGTTGCTAGCTGTAGCCTACCACCTGGTGAACGCTACAAAACCCTCAATTCCATCCAGAAACTCTACGATGTCGCCTTAGAAAACCGCCTAGAACGTTCTTCTACTATGGTGGCTTTGGGCGGAGGTGTAATTGGCGATATGACTGGCTTTGCAGCCGCAACTTGGCTGCGCGGCATTAATGTTGTTCAAGTGCCTACCTCTCTGTTGGCAATGGTAGATTCGGCAATTGGTGGCAAAACCGGCGTGAATCATCCCCACGGCAAAAACTTGATTGGGGCATTCCATCAACCGCGTCTAGTGTTAATTGACCCAGATGTGTTAAAAACTCTTCCTATGCGCGAGTTTCGAGCCGGAATGGCAGAGGTAATTAAGTACGGTGTAATTTGGGATGCTGAATTGTTTGCCCAGTTGGAAGCGAGTAAACGCCTCGACCAACTCCGCTACGTAAAACCAGACCTGATAACAAATATATTGATGCGCTCTTGTCAAGCTAAAGCCGACGTTGTCAGCAAAGACGAAAAAGAAGGTGGATTACGGGCGATTCTCAATTATGGACATACTATCGGTCATGCCGTGGAAAGTTTGACTGGTTATCGTCTAGTGAATCACGGTGAAGCTGTTGCCATTGGCATGGTAGCAGCCGGGCAAATTGCTGTGGATTTGGGAATGTGGCAAAAGGAAGACACGGAACGTCAAAACGCTTTAATTCAAAAAACGGGTTTACCGACTCAATTACCTGCTGGGGTAGATATTGAGGCAATTATTGAAGCATTGCAGTTAGATAAAAAAGTCAAAGCGGGAAAAGTGCGGTTTGTTTTACCAACAGAGATTGGTGTAGTGACAGTTACCGATGAAGTGCCATCGGATATCGTTCGGCAAGTGTTGCAGGGAATGCAAACAATTTGAAGAAGAATTCAGGAGTCAGAATGGGCTAATCGCCCCGCTATCGCTAACAGAAGTCAGAATTAAAATTAGTTGCTCTGTCCTTCAATTACGAATTACCAATTATTCAGTCATGATACTCCAAGCGAATAATCAATTGACCTTGCAAGAGTTTCTAAATCTTCCACCAGGTGAGGGAGATATAACCTATGAACTTGTTAATGCTCAGGCAATTCCTAAGATGTCACCAAAAAAATTCCACTCTAAACTTACCCGCGCCCTTCTCAATTTGATTGAGCAGTGGTGTGAAGGTAAAGGAGAAGTTTGCCCAGAATTAGCTGTGGCATTAACCCGTCGAGGGCGAGATTGGATGCCAATACCGGATATTTTATATATTTCTAATGAACGTTTACCCCATGATTGGGATCAAGAAGGAGCGTGTTCTGTTCCTCCTGATTTGGTAATTGAGATTATTTCACCCGGACAAACCTTTGGACAAATGGCGGCTAAAGCCAAAGACTATTTGGATGCTAAGGTGCTGCGGGTGTGGGTATTAGATAGTAAAGCCAGAAGCATCACTGTTTTTTATCCAGATGCAGCACCACAAACTTATATGGGAGAAGAATTACTCCAAGATTCTCTATTTGAGGGACTGGAATTTACTGTTGAGCAGGTCTTTCAAAAGGCAAAAATACCATTAGATGTCCAATAGCACAATTCGACGCATACAAGAATACACAACTATGATGTTAGGGGTGCAAAATTTAAATCTGTAAAAACCGTAATCAAAATTAGATCAGTAAATCAGGATTTTCAAGTCAATATTATGGAGCAAAGTCAGCCACAACAGCGTCGCGCCGCTGATCAAGTGTTTGAAGAATCCCTTGAGCAGCTGGAGGATATCTTACAAGAAAGTTCAGCAGAGGAAGAGGAGATCCCGCAACTGTATACTAGTAGTGTTAATGAAGTCGAACTCGCTCAAGACTTGACAACTATTGATTTAGCGGCTCTTGAGGATGCAGTTGCTGATATTGAACAATTTCTCGAAGAAAGAAAAAAAACGAAATAAAAATTATGAGTTATGAGTTCTAAATTTTAACTCCTAATTCTTGACTCATTTGCCGCCGAGCTTCGTACAACATTAAAGCAGCTGCGATCGCCACATTCACAGATTCCACCCCAGGACTCAAAGGAATTCTTACTTGCTTATCTGCGATCGCTGCTAAATCTACTGACAAACCAGCACCTTCATTTCCTAGTAAAATCAGACTGGGTTTTCGCCAGTCTACCTCCCAATAAGTTAAAGCCGCGCTGGGTAAGGTTGCTACTACCTGCATTCCTGCCTGCTGACTTTGTTGCACTGTCACTTTTAAATCTTCGGTTACAGCCGTTGCTAGGCGAAACCATTGCCCCGCAGAAGCCCGTAAAACTTTAGGACTGTCTAAATCTACACTATCTCCACTTACCCACAACCCCGATGCCCCAGCGGCCCCAGCTGTGCGGATCATTGTACCCAGGTTGCCCGGATCTTGCACTGTTTCTAAAGCTAGCACTAAACCAGTAAAAGGCAATTGACTTTGGCGATTGTTTCGTTTTGCCGTTGCTACTACACCATCGGGTTGGACTGTGGTTGCGATCGCATCCAAGACTTCTTTACTCACAATTTCGGCGCGATCGCATTGGTTACAAGCTTCTGACCACAGGGAGGAATGGGCTGCTTGCCAATCTGGGGTACAACACACTGTTTCTAGTGGGTAATTCACCGCACAAGCTTCCTCTAATAGGTGAGTCCCTTCCAACAAAAATAACTGCTGCTTGTGCCGCTCTTTAGTAGAGTGCAGTTTGCGGATTTGTTTTACTAAGGAATTTTGTAAACTGGTCAACATCTAAATAGTTTTGAGTGCTGAGTACCTAGTGCTGAGTTTTTTCCTTCTCAGGACTCATAACTCGGCACTCAGTACTGTTTATGCGGAACCCGGGACTTGAACCCGGAAGCCTTGCGGCACTAGAACCTGAATCTAGCGCGTCTGCCATTCCGCCAGTTCCGCTGGCAATTGTTCTTATCCACAATTTCTCATTATTGCGTAATTTCTTAACTTTGTCAAGTGCAATGTATAACGCCTCGTGAAGAATATCGGACTAAAACGAGTTTTTAAGGAGATAGGTCAAATAAAAATATTAACTGAACAGTACACCATTGATTTTTAGAGAATACCCAAGTTATTTTACTGAGTATTTAATTTTGCTTTAAATTACTAATTAGTCATTCTTTTTTGTTAAATTTTTTAAAAGCTCGAAAACCTTGCTCTTGCTCATTTTCAGCCTTTAATTTTTATCTAAAACACAACTTTTATATGCAAGATGTTGCTCTAAAACGTGGACAAATAGAATCTTTAATGTAGAATCAAAACCAACTTCAAACATATAAAATACGTATTACTTTTGGAGGTAGGCTTATTAATCCTTCTACCAGCTTACCAGATGCCAAATTTGCTCCCGAAGCAGACTCCTCAGTCTTGCAAATTTGGGGTGGGCATCCTTTGCGAGGTCATGTGAAAATTAGCGGGGCAAAAAATGCAGCACTGGTAATCATGGCTGGAGCCTTGCTGTGTCCGGGTGATTGTCGCATCCGCAATGTCCCTCTATTAGCGGATGTAGAGCGGATGGCTCAGGTATTATCGGCTTTGGGTGTACGTTTAACGCGGCAAGGCGATATTTTAGACATCAACGCCAGCGAAATTAAAACATCAAAAGCTCCTTACGAACTAGTTACCCAGTTGAGGGCGAGTTTTTTTGCCATTGGTGCCATTCTGGCCAGATTGGGAGTAGCGCAGATGCCCTTACCAGGAGGTTGTGCTATTGGGGCAAGACCAGTTGACTTGCACGTTCGGGGACTGCAAGCAATGGGAGCTGAGGTGCAGATTGAGCATGGCATCTGTAATGCCTACGTCCCTGGCCACAACCGGAGATTAAAAGGGGCGAAGATTTACTTAGATATCGCCAGCGTTGGAGCGACGGAAAACTTGATGATGGCGGCTACCCTGGCAGAAGGCGAAACGATCATTGAAAATGCTGCCAGAGAACCGGAAGTAGTCGATTTGGCTAACTTCTGTAACGCGATGGGAGCAAAGATTAAGGGGGCAGGGACTAGCCGGATTATTATTGAAGGAGTCCCTAAGTTGCATTCTGTTGACTACACCATTATTCCCGATCGCATAGAGGCCGGGACGTTTTTGTTAGCAGCAGCAATTACCCGCTCAGAACTTCTCCTCTCGCCAGTGGCTCCAGAACATCTTGTACCAGTGATTGCCAAGCTGCGGGATATTGGGGTGACAATAATTGAGGAAGAGCCTGAATACTTACGCATTCTGCCAACGGAAATTCTCAAGGCAACGGATATTGAAACTCAATACCATCCAGGTTTTCCCACAGATATGCAAGCGCCGTTCATGGCTTTGCTAACATTGGCGGAAGGCGATAGTGTGATTAACGAATCCGTCTTTGAAAATCGCTTGCGTCATGCCTCAGAGTTAAATCGCTTGGGGGCAGATATTCGGGTCAAAGGCAACACTGCTTTCGTCCGGGGAGTACCAAAATTGTCTGGCGCACCAGTATTAGGCACAGACTTACGAGCATCGGCAGCGCTAGTCATAGCAGGACTGGCGGCGGAAGGACAAACCACAATTCAGGGATTACAGCACCTCGATCGCGGCTATGATCGACTTGATGTAAAGTTGCAGCAATTGGGGGCTAAAATCCTGCGCGTGGCCGAAGAATCAGCAGATACCGAAATCGCTCGCAGCATCAATCAGTAACCTGTAAAGTTGAAATTGATCAGTTGAGACTGAGGTGGTGACACCAGGATAAGGGGGACAAAGTAAATTTTTTCTTTTGTCTCCCCCTGCTCCCCTGGATAGGTAAGTAGGTAATAGCCACCCGACTTAATCGTTATACTAGCTGTGGAAGGCTGTTTATCTAACCAGCCAAATTCCATAGTTTTGTTTTTTATAGCTTGCTGCACCATGTCCTTCCTCAAAACTCCGCTGATTGGTTTAAAAGCTGACTCATTTCGTCATCCATTAGACCTGGAAGCTACCAAAACGCTCAAGCAAATACCTGGCATAGATTTGATGGTGCGGAATTTGCTCGGGCCAATGGCAGAGCAGGTTTTCTATGTAGAAAATATTGCGTCCAGCATTCTGGTGGGTGAAAAGCAACTGCCTGATTTATACAATCTGTTGTTAGAAGCCTGCAAAATCCTGGATATAGAACCTCCTCAGTTGTACGTCCGGCAGCATCCGGCTCCGAACGCCTATACTTTTGCTGTGCGAGGTAAGCAGCCATTTGTTGTGCTTCACACATCCCTGATTGATATCCTCACACCAGAAGAAATACAGGCAGTAATTGCCCACGAGTTAGGACATCTCAAGTGTGACCACAGTGTTTACTTGACTCCTGTAAATTTATTAATATTAGCTGCGGCAGTTGTGCCCAATATTGGAGGCTTCATTGCCCAAGCAATACAGGCACAACTTTTAGAATGGGTACGTTGTGCTGAGTTTACCTGCGATCGCGCCGCATTACTAGCAACCCAAGACCCCAAAGTTGTCATGTCAGTGTTGATGAAGTTGGCTGGTGGTTCTCCCACCTTAGCGCCACAACTAAATCTCGATGCCTTTGTTGCCCAAGCCCGCGCTTACGATGATATCAGCAAGACTGAACTGGGTGAAATGGTCAAAGTTGCCCGCACAGCCCAATTAACTCATCCAGTGCCAGTGCTGCGGGCGCGAGAAATTGACCGCTGGGCAAGTAGCACAGAATATCAATCTTTAATTCAAGGTCACGGGCTTAAGTCTACTAATGATGATGAAGTTGCAATCAAAGGCGGTTGGCGCAATTGGTAGAGCAAAAACTAACAATGATTAGTTATGACTAAAAATGTTGCAGAAGTCTTGGAAGCCCTAAAAAACATGACGACTGAAGAACGTTTGCAAGTTATTGAAATAGCATCAAAGTTAATTCGTGAAGAAATTGCTGCCAAACCGCAAGTTACTCTCCAAAAAGAACTGAGTTTAGCTGAAGTTGCTGAGGTTATGCGTTCTTTTTACGAACTAGGAAGTGAATTAGTAATTTTCGCTGACAAACAGACAGAAGACTTATATTGCATTAATTAATGTATTCGTCAATAATTTTACAGGAATGCGATGTTTGGCGACAAGCCCTCCGGGTTCAGCAGTCCCTCATGGGGGAAACCCCCAAGACCGCGCTGCTTCACCGCTTTGCGTTTACGCACTCATGTAAAATACTGGTACAGCCAAAAAATTAGCTAATGACCAGGTTTCCCTACGACCAGTTTGCAAAAGACTACCTTAAAGAATTGTTACAACCACTAGGACAAGTGGAAACAAGTCGGAAAGTTACGGCTGAAATCCGGGAGATTGATGTATATTTTGCACCTTCACCCCCATCGACAAGCGATAAAATAGAATTAGGATTATTAGGAAAGTTTGCGGCTGAACCTGCATTAATTGAACCATTTAGGAATGCGGCTACAGTTTCAGAAATTCGCAGTTGTATAAACAAGCTATTTGATATATTTGCTGATTTAAAACGTCAAACCAAAGGTGATAAAAAGCGGATTACAGAATCAGAATTACCACGGTTATGGATTTTTTCACCTACAGCTTCTGAATCTATATTGGACGGTTTTAGAACTAGCTTAGATGAAGAAAATTGGGGAGTAGGAGTCCATTTTTTAGGCGATTATTTGAGAACAGCAATTGTGATAATTCACAAATTACCATGTACGGCAGAAACACTATGGTTGAGAATTTTAGGTAAGGGAAGAGTTCAGCAACAAGCGATAGATGAACTAGAAGCACTTCCCCAAAATAATCTCTTGCGTTCTAAAGCAATTGATTTATTATTGAGTTTAAAGACTACGTTAGAACTCAATCAAAATATAGACAAGGAGGATAGAGATTTAATTATGCGCTTATCGCCTATTTACGAACAAAAATTAGCAGAAGCCAAACAAGAAGGAATCCGAGAAGGAATTCAAGAAGGAATCCAAGAAGGAATCCAAGAAGGAATCCAAGCAGAGCGTCGTACTGTTATAGAGAATTTGTTGCGAGTTCGGTTTGGTTCTTTAGATGCAGAACTGAGAAGAATTATTAAACCTTTATTGGCACTATCTCCAGAGGAATTTACTCCTTTATTATTGCAACTATCTCAAGAAGAATTATTGAATAGGTTCAATTAGAAAAACTCAGTCGAAGAGACTGTATTCTGCACGTTTAGTAATAAATTGATGATTACTGGAGCTTTATGAATCGGACAATTGGATTAAAAAATATCCCCTTGATTAACCCACATCCGTTACCATGACAGTTGTACCCAATAGCGATCGCTTTCAACCCATTAACCTTTTTGAGTATGAAAAACTAGCAAAAGAGCATCTGTCTCAAATGACACTTGATTACTATAGCAGTGGTGCTTGGGATGAAATCACATTGCGGGATAATCGTGCTGCTTTTGAGCGAGTCAAGCTGCGGCCTCGGATATTAGTCGATGTCAGCAATTGCAATCTAACTACCTCCATTTTAGGACAACCCCTACAACTACCTTTGTTGATTGCGCCGATGGCTTTCCAGTGTCTAGCCCATCCAGACGGAGAAGTAGCCACGGCTCTAGCTGCGGCATCAGCTGGTGTGGGCATGGTGTTAAGTACAATGGCAACAAAAAGCATTGAAGAAGTAGCGACTACCTGTGACAAATTTCCAAATTCTCTGCGATGGTTCCAGCTTTACATCCATAAAGACCGAGAATTAACTCGTGCTTTGGTAGAAAAAGCCTACAAAGCAGGCTACAAAGCACTCTGTTTGACTGTAGATGCACCTGTTCTCGGACAGCGAGAGAGAGATAGACGTAACGAGTTTGCCTTAACACCAGACTTACATCTGGCTAATCTCGCCACCATCTCAGGACTAGATATTTCCCATGAAAAAGGTGAATCTGGGTTATTTACCTATTTTGCCCAACAGTTAAACCCAGCAGTAACTTGGCGTGATTTGGAATGGTTAGAGTCTTTATCTCCACTACCTTTAGTACTCAAAGGAATTTTACGCCCAGATGATGCTGTACGGGCTGTAGAATATGGAGCCAAAGCAATTGTTGTTTCCAATCATGGGGGCAGACAACTCGACGGTGCGATCGCCTCTTTAGATGCTTTAGCTGAAATAGTACCAGCAGTAGATGGTAAAATAGAGATACTGTTAGATGGAGGTATCCGTAGGGGTACAGACATTCTTAAAGCTCTGGCATTAGGAGCAAAAGCGGTACTCATCGGACGACCTATTTTGTGGGGATTAGCGGTAGGAGGACAAATTGGTGTGTCCCATGTCATTTCACTACTACAAGATGAGTTAAATCTAGGAATGGCACTTAGCGGCTGTGCCAAGTTACAGGATATTGACCCTAGTTTATTGGCACTCCCACGCTTTTAAGCCATCGGATTTTAAAATCAATAAGATAAAATAATTATCCAGTAAATCTCTATAGTAGGCATAGATCACTATTCTGAGCCATAGCAAGTAAAGAAGTAAAGATTCTGAATGCACACACTGTCTCATCTCAAAGCCTAAAAATGCTTGTGAGCTAGACGATAGAGCCATACAGTATATTTGCTCAATTAATTTAAAAGCTATTATTCCAGCAAAACTTTTAAAATAACTTTTTAGACTTGTCACAATACCACTCAATAGAGTATAGTAGTAAAGTTGGATATAAGGGCGGGTGGCGGAATTGGTAGACGCACCACACTCAAAATGTGGCGGCCTTGCGGTCATAGGAGTTCGATTCTCCTCCTGCCCACTATATAAAAGCTTAAATAGTAAGATATTTAGTGGGGATATTCTCTATTTGGACTATTTGTGGTAATTATAAAAAATATTTTATTAAAAGCATAATTTAATTTTTACGAGTGTAGATATTCCATAAATGTCTTAAATTACTTAAGAGCAAATATAAAATACAACAGAGGTTAAAGATTATGCGCCTGAAAAGATGGGAATCTCCCCGTAAAGAAGGCAGGAATGAGAAAGGTAGAGGCGGTTCTGCAAGGAAGAGGCAACTCAAAAAGCAAAGGCAGATGTTACGGCAAAAATTTAAGGAAGCTAACAAACCAAACAATAACAGAAATAATGTAACGGGGGAAGATAAGGTTATCTTCCCCTTATTTTTTAAGTTTTCCTTTCATAAAAAATATAATTTATAGATTTATCAGTATATAGTATAAATTAAATATGTAATAAATTTTAAAATCATCAGAAAAAATTATTAGCTTATTCTTCAAATTATTATATTTTGAATCAAACCTCTTAAGCGCATACTTACGTATCAAAATCAGTAGACTGACTGCCTAGTATTTTGCTTTGCTACGTAATTTCTTGTAGCAAAAACAACGCAGTACAATACGTTTTTACTAGAAATTTATCGCAATTGTAATGCTTGGATGAACTAACCAAAAATTAATTATGAAGGAAGTATGAATTTTGCCAAACAGCGTCTGAAATCCCTTGCTTAAAACAGTAAACTAAGACACAGCACTAGATTACTATAGTATTACCAGGAAAACTAAAATCTACTAAGAAGGCAATTGCACGTCCATATGCTAACTTCCAACGATGACAGAATCCTCCAAAAAATTAGGAGTCATCTAATCTGAATTCTTCAATATTCGGAATGGTCTAAGTAATCTATGGATTCTTTTCTTCGACATAGGAGTTATTTATAGTGGCAATAGTGCTTCTACCTACTAAAAAGGTGCTTGATTTTCCCATTACTGCTTTACGTTTTGATGACCAGGTACAAACAATAGTCAAGTGGGCGAGTAGACGTGAGAGTAAAAGTGTATATGTAGCCAATGTACATATGCTTATTGAGGCTCATTGGGAACCAGAATTTGCTAACGTGTTACGAAATGCAGATATAGTTACTCCTGATGGTATGCCTCTGGTATGGATGATGCGGAAAATGGGAGCGTTTTGCCAAGACCGTGTTGCGGGGATGGATATTTTCCTATCATTGTGTCAACTAACTCAAACACAAAATTTCAGTGTTTTCTTTCTAGGTTCCCAAACAGAAATCCTTTCTAAGATGCGAAGCCGATTAGAGCATGAATTTCCTCAGTTGAAAATTGCGGCGATGGAGCCTCTACCCTTTCGTCCCCTGACTGAAATTGAAGACGAAGCTTTGGTTGAAAAGATTAACTCTAGTGGTGCCGGCGCTGTCTTAGTATCTCTGGGATGTCCAAAACAAGAAAATTGGATAGCTCAACATAAGGGTAAGATACAAGCTGTAATGATTGGACTGGGTGGAGTTTTTCCAGTTTATGCAGGAATCCGCAAACGCGCACCCCGTATAGTTAGAGACTTAGGACTTGAATGGCTGTATCGATGGATTCAAGAACCACGACGACTTTGTGGGCGCTATGCTAAAACCATTCCACTCTTTATTTGGCTGGCTACTAAGCAACTACTATCATCAAATCGTATAGCATCGGTCTTCCTTCAAGACACTGCGGATTAAGCAAAAGGAATATGTATTCTGTATAACACAACACTGTTGGTACAAACGTCAACTGTGATAATCAAAAAACTTAATATTGTTTTAATAAAATAATTATTAAAGTTATATCCCATCCAAAGCCTAAAAATCTAAGTAACAGGACATTTTGTGTAAAAATCTAATAGGCTCATCAATAAATTTTCTGCTGAGAGTACCTTGAATAGCTAGCAATTTGCAAAAAGATTGTGGTAAGCTCTTCTGGGAGTAATTACTTAGCAGAAAGAGGAGTTTTTGAGATATTACACTAATCGTAATCATATATAGTTTATGGGCTATTTTTGCAGTCAGAAACTTTAACAGAACTTAAAACAAATAGGGTGGGACTGACTGAGGTAAAAAAATAATCCAGCTACCCTAAACTGTGAGGATCAAAGCTACATACTTTAGATGGTTTATCGGTAAACTCTTAATTGAATCACCTCAAAATTCGTCAAATTTACGACAAAAAGCTGTCAAATTAACACTAGACTCATAGTTTATCAGAGAGAGCAAAAATGAAAATCGGAATTCTAACTTTTCACCATATAGATAATTATGGAGCAACATTGCAAGCTTATGCTCTCTGGAGTTTTCTTAACAGTCAAGGCTATGATGTTGAAATAATAGATTATCGGCCTTTTAAGATAGCATGGATGTATTTTAAGTCTTTACTTCCGATGAAAAAGGTAAAATCTAGCATTAATGAAAGCAAAAAAATTCGGATTAATGAAAAATCGATCATCTATACTTCAAGAGGTTGGAAAACGAGACGGTTCCTACTTTCTCATGTTAAATTAAGTCAGAGGAAAGTTTATGATAAAAACAGTTTGAAATACTATCAGGACAAGTATGATTTAATAATATGTGGCAGTGACCAAATATGGTGTCTAGATTCTTTTAGAGGATATAATTCTTCTTTCTTCTTGGATTTTGTTAACAATAAAACTACTCGTAAGATGAGTTATGCAGCAAGTTTTGGTAACACCATAAAATTAGGAGATTATCAAAAAGAAATATATACCTTGATTAATCAGTTTCAAACTATTTTAGTTCGTGATTCTAATAGTTTAAAAATTATTGCCAGCGAATGCAATAAAGAAGCTAAAAAGGTTTTAGATCCAACTTTTCTAATTAAGTATGATGCACTTAAAAATCCTCCAAAAATAAAAGATAAATATCTTTTATTATATGTTCAAGCTGAGGTAGAAGCAGAAGAGGAAGATTTTATCAAATTACTCGCACAAGATCAAAACCTCACTATAGTTTCAGCTGGTAACTATAATAAATTAGCGCAAATAAATCTAGAAACTGCTAGTCCACAAGAATGGATTGGATTATATAGCCAAGCATCTTACATCATAACTAATACTTATCACGGTACTGTTTTTTCTATTATTTTTCAAAAGCTTTTCACTGCATTTGTTCCTAGTGATAAATCGAATAAAGTAACAGACTTGCTTACTGATCTAGGTTTGAAAAACCGTATATTTTCAGGTAAGCTAAAACCTCAAGTACTTAACGAGGAAATCTTTGATATTGACTATAAATCAGTATCTAGTATTCTAGAATTAAAGATATTGGAATCAAAAAAGTATTTAGTCGAAGCGATTTTGCAAGGAGCAATCGATATGTAGAAGTAAGGCTCAATGCGATAACGTGTTTGGACTTAGGAATTTTGGGCTGTGTCATACCTCCAGTACTCATTTTACTTAAATTCTATACTTTTGCAGTTTTTACTATTTGTGGATGAGTAATAATACTCATGGCATGAGAAGAGGATTTCTTTAAAAACTAGTTCACTAACGCGTCGGACTAGTTATTTTTTTTACATAACTAGGTTGTTTCACACTTAATA
>NZ_JBGTFY010000374.1:0-12174 GCF_041747015.1 Nostoc sp. | reverse complement strand
GTTAGTGAACTAGTTTTTAAAGAAATCCTCTTCTCATGCCATGAGTATTATTACTCATCCACAAATAGTAAAAACTGCAAAAGTATAGTAAGGTATTGGCGAAGATTGTGACGACGGGAAAGGAGCGGCTGAAGTCGGTTTATGACCCAACTTGTGGTTCGGGATCTTTGCTGCTACGGGTGGCGCGGGAGGTGGAATCAGTCGGGGATTTTTACGGACAAGAAATGAACCGCACGACTTACAACCTGGCGCGGATGAATATGATTTTGCATGGGGTGCATTATCGGAATTTTGATCTGAGGCAAGAGGATACGCTGGAGCATCCGCAGCATGAGGGTATGCGGTTTGAGGCGGTGGTGGCGAATCCGCCGTTTTCGGCGCAGTGGAGTGCGAATAAGCTGTTTGAGTCGGATGATCGCTTTAGTCAGTATGGGAAGTTAGCCCCAGCTTCTAAGGCTGATTTTGCCTTTGTGCAGCACATGCTCCATCACCTGGATGAGAACGGCATTATGGCGGTGGTGTTGCCGCATGGGGTTTTGTTTCGAGGAGGTGCGGAGGGGCATATTCGCCAGTATCTAATCAAGGAGCGGAATTGGTTGGATGCGGTGATTGGGTTGCCTGCGAATATTTTTTATGGAACGAGTATCCCGACTTGCATTCTGGTGTTGAAGAAGTGCCGGGAATCTCCTGAAGATGTTTTGTTTATTGATGCCAGTGCCTATTTTGAGAAGGCGAAGAATCAAAACTATTTACGGGATGAGGATGTTGAAAAAATTATTTCCACTTATCGCCAAAGGATAGAGGAGGAGAAGTATAGCTATCGCGCACTGTTAGCGGAGATTGCGGAGAATAATTTTAATTTAAATATTCCGCGTTATGTGGATACGTTTGAGGAGGAGGAGGACATTGATCTGGCGGCTGTAGCGGCAAAGTTGAGGCAGTGCGATCGGGATATGGTGGGGATTGATGAGGCGATTAAGGGGTTTTGTGAGGAGTTGGGGATTGATGCGCCGCTATGAGTAAGAAAGTAAACAAAAATATGCCAGTGTTGCGGTTTCCTGAGTTTCAAGGAGATTGGAAAGACAAGATTTTAGCCGAAGCTTCTCAGATTCAAACAGGTCCTTTTGGAAGTCAGTTAAAGAATGAGCAATATATAACTGGTGGAACTCCTGTAGTAACAGTTGAGCATATAAAAAATTTCTATATTGATAATTTTGATTATCCATCAGTCACTAATTTAGACAGAGAAAGATTAAAAAAATATACCTTAAACTCCGGTGATCTTGTATTTTCTAGAGTAGGTTCTGTCGATTTAAGTGCGTGTGTTGAAGATCACCAAGAAGGTTGGTTGTTTTCTAGTCGGATGTTGAGAGTTAGACCCAATCAGAAACTAAAGCCTAAATTCCTTGCTTATTTCTTACAGCAAACAAAAGTCAGAAGGTACATTATTAGGATTTCTGTTGGCTCTACCATGCCGTCTTTAAATACAGAAATATTACAAAATTTACCAATTAAATATTGTTCTTTAGAAGAACAAGAAAAGATCGCTAGTTTCCTGGGGGCAGTCGATCGCCGTCTAACCCAACTCCGCCGCAAGCAGGAACTCTTGCAGACCTACAAACGCGGTGTAATGCAGAAAATATTTTCTCAAGAGATTCGGTTTAAACAGGACAACGGAGCATTTTTTCCTAATTGGCAAGAAACAACCCTGGGCAAAGTTGCTAATTTTTCAAAAGGAAAGGGACTTCCTAAAGAGGATTTAGTTGAATCTGGAAATTTGCAATGTATTAGATATGCGGAATTATACACCCTCTATGATGAAGTAATTGATAAGGTATTTTCTTCAACCAATGTAGATCCTGGAAATTTAATTCTAAGCCTCGAAAACGACGTAATTATTCCAGCTTCAGGAGAGTCAGCAATAGAGATTGCAAAAGCAGCTTGTGTGAAAATTTCTGGAGTTGCTTTGGGTGGAGATTTGAACATTATTAAATCTTCTATAAATGGCGAATTTCTAGCTTATTATTTAAATCATTATAGAAAAAAAGATATCGCCAGAGTAGCCCAAGGTAATACAGTCGTACATTTATATAGTTCTCAGTTAGCACAGATTGAAATTGAAATTCCCTCTCAAGAAGAGCAGAAAAAAATAGTCAAATTTCTGACTATGATCAATCAAAAGATAAAAGCAGTATCTCAACAAATAGACCACACTGAAGAATTTAAGAAAGGCTTACTCCAGAAAATGTTTGTGTAGTAGGGTGTTATGGAGAGTTTAGAAGCGTTAGTGAAGAGACATCTCAAAGAATTCCCCGACTTTCAATACTATGGTGCATTTGCCGAATTTATTAGCGGAATTGAAAGCTATCACCAGGATTTACACACAGGAGTAAGTCTAGACTGTTGTAACTCTCTTCTTCAAAGTATTTGTAAGACAATTATTACTCAAATTGATCCAAAGATAGAAGGAAAAAGTTTAAATAAAGGAGCGAAAAGCGAAACTAATAATCTTATCTCTGAGGCAGCCAAGTTACTTCAAAAAAATGATGATGTATACGAGAGAGATTTTATTAGTAAACTCTCACAGATAGGAAAACATATTAATGAATTAAGAAATGCGAGAGGTGATTTATCTCACGGAAAACATATACCTAAAGAACTGCTTAACGATCAAGATTTATCGCGCCTACTGAGAGAAATAACAGAAAGCCTATCCCGTTATCTCATATCTTCGTTTTTCAGTTTTGCATTGGAAAAGAAGTCAAAAGAAGATTTTGAAATTGAAGAAGATGTAATTAGATATGAAGATAACCCAGAATTTAATGATCTCCTCGACGAAGAATATCCCTTAGACGAAAAACTACTTTATAGCCAAGGACTGTATACCCTTTTCTATGAAGATTATGAGATCCGGCTACAAGCCTTCCTTGATGAACAAGCATTGTTAGACGAAGAGTAGGGCATTAAGGATAAATCTAGTTGTGTAAAATAAAGTGCAGCAGGGATTTTTCTATATGAAAGTGTGCGAGTCATCCAATCCAGGAGTTTCCCCACAATGATCGCAGCCAAAGACAAACCCACAAACTTAACCCCAGAAGAATACTTTGCCTGGGAAGCAACCCAACTGGAAAAGCACGAGTATATCAACGGCGAAGTTTACGCCATGAGCGGCGGTAGCGTCAATCACGGTCGTATCGCCATCCGCTTCACCGCCATGTTCGACAGCCACTTAGAAAATACAGGTTGCATCACCGTAAATTCTGATGTCAAAGTCAATATCTTTGGCAGTAATAACTATACCTACCCAGATGCCAGCGTTACCTGCGACGATCGCGATAAAACCACAACCCAATATATTACATACCCCTGCTTAATCGTCGAAGTCCTCTCCGCCAGCACCGAAGCCTACGACAGAGGCGGCAAATTCCGAATGTACCGCCAAAACCCAGCCTTAATCGATTACCTACTAGTCAGTTCCACCAGCATCGAAATCGACCTTTATCACAAAAACGACGCAGGCGACTGGTTGATTATCAACTACAAAGCAGGCGACGCGATCGAACTCAAAAGCATTAACCTCAATTTCCCCATTGAACAAGTCTATCGCGGTTTAACCCTTGAACCAGGGAATGGGGAATAGAATCAAAGCATTACCTACTACCCATTAGCTAACGCCCAATATGCTAACCCTCGAAACCGTAATCCAAAAAATCCAACAACTCCCCCCCGAACAACAAAAAAAAGTGATCGAATTTGTAGAATTCCTAGAATTTCAAGCCGATCGCCAACAACAAGATCAACAACCCGAAACACCTCCCCAACAAGATCAAGACTTTTTCGCCCTAGCCGGAATTTGGGAAGGGAAAAAAATTACCCTAGACACCATCCGCAAAGACGCATGGGGTGAAGAGAATCAATGATTTTGTGTGATACCAATATCCTCATTGAATTCTATAAAAATAATACCGCCATCATTCAAGAATTACGTCAAATTGGTATTCATCAATTAGCCATTAGCGTAATCACTAGAGCCGAACTGTACTATGGCGCAATTAATAAAAACGAACTTAATCGTATTCAGCAACACCTAGACCTACTCCAAAATATCCCTATCGATCAGCCCATTTCAGAGAAATTTATTGAACTCATGGCGCAATATTCCCTAAGCCATAAACTCACAATTCCCGATGCCCTGATTGCTGCCACTGCCCTAACCCATAACATTAGCCTCTATACCTTAAACCTTAAAGATTTTCGCTTCATCCAAGGCTTAAATATTTATAATCCCACCCTTTCCCCATGACTCAATCTGAAGCCGAACTAGAACAACAGCTAATCGATCGCCTCACCGGATTAAGCTACGAACCTGTCACCCTTCGTAATGCCGAAGACCTGAAAGCCAACCTCAAAACCCAACTCGAAAAACATAACCACATCAAACTCAGCGACACAGAGTTTAAAAGCATTCTCAACCACCTCGATAAAGGTAACGTCTTCGATCGCGCCAAACGCCTCCGCGACAAAATGGAACTCAGCCGCGACGACGGCAAAACCTTTTACCTGGAATTTCTCAACACCGAACACTGGTGTCAAAATCAATATCAAGTCACCAACCAGATTACCCAACAAGGCAATTACAAAAATCGCTACGATGTAACCCTGCTGATTAACGGCTTACCCCTCGTGCAAATTGAACTGAAACGCCGAGGGTTGGGAATTAAAGAAGCCTTCAACCAAATCAACCGCTACCAGCGCCACTCCTACGGTGCAGACAATGGGCTATTCCAGTACGTCCAAATATTCGTTATCTCAAACGGTGTCGATACCCGCTACTACGCCAACAACCGCAAACAAGAATTTAAACAAACCTTCTTCTGGGCAGACCAAGAAAACAACCTCATAACCCAACTGGAAGACTTCGCCGACAGCTTTCTGGAGAAATGCCACGTCTCCAAAATGATCTGTAAATACATCGTCCTGCACGAATCCGACAAAGTGCTGATGGTGCTGCGCCCATATCAATATTACGCAGTAGAAGCCATCATTGAGCGAGTTAAGGATACCGATAAAAACGGCTATATCTGGCACACCACCGGATCAGGCAAAACCCTCACCAGCTTCAAAGCTGCCCAAATTCTCACCCAAATACCCAAAGTGCATAAAGTGCTGTTCGTCGTCGATCGCGCCGACCTCGATTATCAGACCAGCAGAGAATTTAATTATTTCAGCCCCGACTGCGTAGACACCACTGACAACACACGCCAACTGGTAGAACAAATGGCTGGGGATAATCGCCTGATCGTCACCACAATTCAAAAACTCAACCGAGCGATCAAATCCCAACGCCATGAAGCCGCAATGGAGAGCTTGAAAGATAAGCGCATTGTGTTTATCTTTGACGAATGCCACCGTTCCCAATTTGGCGAAACCCATAAAAATATCGTCAAATTCTTCACCAAAGCCCAAATGTTCGGCTTTACCGGGACTCCCATCTTTGCCGATAACGCTGCTAGCAACGAACACGGTAAACGTACTACCAAAGACCTATTCGAGGAATGTCTGCATAAATATGTGATCACCAATGCGATCGCCGATGAAAATGTTCTTAAATTTTCCGTGGAGTATTGGGGCAAAATCAAACGCAAAGACGGCACGCTGATCACAGAGCCAAAATTAGACCGAGAATTCTTTGAAAATCCCGACCGAATTTCTCTAATTGTCGATTGGATTATTGCCAACCATAACCGTAAAACCCACGGTAGAAAATTCTCGGCGATGCTCTGAACCCGAAGAAAAAGTCGAAACCGTCTTTCAAGACTTCTGGACTCAAGAACGTGTTGAAGCGATTCAGCAACTCTGTATAGAGGAGAACCTCAAGATTGAAGCCGTTAATCAAATGATTGCCGACTACAAATTCTCTGGGAAAGAACCATTAAGGGAAACCGTGTTGAGTGCTTGCAACGAAAAACCGAAATTATTAGAGCGTAAAAAAATCTTTGCGCGAGTCGTATCAAAGTTACTCGACATCATCAACAAATTTGATGACGCTCTTGGTGAGCTTGGAGAGGAAGAATAAAAAAGTTATCAAAGCGATCGCCCCCCAGTGCGTAGCAACAAATAAAGCGATCTCCCTCCTGTTCTCAATCCTAAGTAAAGCGATCGCCAATCGCCCCTAGCCAACCACCTGCTTTTGATGATTAATTGCCTACCACTATGTTGTTTTGCGATTGCTGTAATCGTTGCGCTGTCGCTTCAAGCTTTTGAATTGCTTCGTTCAGATCAAGCTCGATTATTACTTGTATAGAGTGTCCACTCGGCTTGCCCTTTCTCCGAGCAACCTCATCCAGTAATAAATCCCGAACAGATTTAAGCCAATCCAATTCCTCAAGTAATTTTTCATTGTTGCCATCGAACTTATATCGTTCTTTTAGTGCATGACTAATAGTCATCTGATGTGCAAATTTGAGTCGTAGTAACCCTTCTACAAATTCAGTTATTTTTATGTCTTTCAATATAGGTATTTCAGCATATCTCAGTCCTGGCACGCCCCAGTCATGCGAATTATTTAAGGAAATTATCTCGCGGAATTTCCATTGATCGCTTTGCATGATAGCAAGTAGCTCTCTCCTAAGATTAGGCAAAATCTCAATCCTTGCTGACTCTTGAGCTTTTTCAAGGTATGTACAAAAATCTTGAAATTCTTGAAGTTTTGCGCCTTGAAACCCAAGCCCCATGTATCCTTCAAATATACTGTCAGCCGTAGAAACTGAATAAGATACCAGCTTTGATTGATTATTATTTTTCAGCCAATCAATATAGAGTTTTGAGCTATTCAAAATTTCTTCTTTAGTTTTTGAATATAGCCCCATATCAGAAAAATTAAGGAACATCCCTGTTACATGCTTGAGAATTCCGGGATCGGAAAATTCCGCGTCTCTGTTTAAGTATTGTGTTTCAACTTCATTGAGCAAAATAATAAATTCGTCATCACTAAGATGATGAAAATGCCATAATTTCATCCATTTGGGTGTATTTTCGTCTTGAAAATATGTACTGCTAACAACTGATTGATTGAGTTCTTGTAAATCCAAACTACCTTTATCAAAAAAAGTTTGCCACCATGCCACGCTAGGAAATGGATCGTACAACCTTAACGAAGGATACTTACTAATTACTTCTTTAAGTGTTTTCCCTTCGTCACCATTTTTTCCTTCATTTGAATTCGCAAACTCATCCCTACTGTCCCGTATACTTTTCAAGCTCATGTTTGCGGATGCTTCTAGCAACCTGCCAATATCTGTAGGAAGCATTTTCCCGTGCCTAATTTCAATTGAAAAAGGTGTAAGGAACTTTAAAACCTCCTGAAGAAGCTCTGGTTTATTCTTTGCTTTTTCTGGCAAAACATCAAAAATTCTTTCAAAATCCAAAACAACCTGCTTTAAAATTCTTAAATTCTCGCACTGGGCTTGGTTGTATAAGTTTTGGATTAATGAGGTGCTGTTAGACAAGAACTCGCTCACATCCCGATTACTTACCCCTTTCAGAAAATTTTCGAGTGCTTGGTCAAATTCTAGGGAAATTGCAAAAGTTTTACCAACTAGCTTTTCTTTGATGGTTGTGTACTCGGAATTTTTTTCTAGCTTCGTTTCATCAGTAACGATAATTACTTTTAATTCTTTGTGTTCTACAAAACTGTTGATATACCCCAGTATATTGACGATATTTATGCTGCATCGCTCTAAATCATCAAATATCAAAATACTTTGCTCAAGGTTTGTAAAAAGCTCAGTAAGCTTCATACTTGGAGTTGTAAGATTTAATGTTGCAGCATCATTTAAATCTAGTTTTAAACTATTCTTTAAAACTTGTGTAATAAGATTTCTACCTATTGCTACTGGCTTAGATGCTAGAAAAGGAATCTGTTGTTGCAAGAAGGCTTCTTCTATTTCGGAAAAGCTAGTTACACCATTAAGGCTAACATACAAGCATTTCCGCTTTTTCTCCCTTAAGCTCTCGCAATACCTTTTGATAAACCATGTTTTACCAGATCCCCATTTACCTTTAAGCAAAACAGCGAATCCAGGTGCATCAGGCAAATTACAGTAATAATCTAAATACTCTATGATATGGCTGTTGAGTTGCGCGTTATGCTGTGTCATGTTGCTAAAAATTACTACAGTCAATGCTTTTTCATGGTTAATCTTGCCAGCGATCGTCTGACAATAAAAAGCACGCTCTTAAGATACGTACTTTTTTCTAGTATCAGTCGGATGATTCTATCCCATATTTTCAGTAATGGAAAGCGATCGCACTCCCTGAAGCCAAACACAAAGAAATTTCCCTAGCAGCAGAATACTCCTGAAACGTTAGATGAAAAAGGGAATAATACCGATGTAACCGGAATTGATATCAATCTTTATTTATACTAAACTTTTACAAGTTTAATTCCAGACTAAAATTCCCGAACAATATCTTGCCCAATTCCTTAAAATCTGACCCAAACAACTGGGATACACTAATCTTCGCCTTCTCGCACACAGGAATAATCAACTTCACCAAATGATAAGGTTGACTTTGATTTGTTGTTGAGGCTATCCTCAACGATTCCATGATTCCTCCTAAATCTCCCAATAACTTCACATCCTTTCCAATTGCTTGTTCAAACACTAACAAAATTAATTGTAATTTTCGGGTTAACTCGATCGGGATGGGTTTATAACCTAATTGGGGAGTAAGTGCAATTAATTCGCTAATTCCTTGAATATTAACTCGATATTTCTCTATTTCCTCTTCGCCTTTAATTTCCTGTCCTAACCACCCGTAACAACGAGAACAAAATCCCGCAGGTGAAAACCTAGCCATCACAGGTAAACGCGAACCACAATGAAGACATTCTTCTATTAATTGCTGTTTGTGAATCAAACAAAATTCTACATCCTTAAATGACCATAATAAGGGTTCATAGATAGTTTTGTTCTCCTGCATCCACTCTTCCCAACAACAAGGACACCAAGCGCGATAGTTCCGAAATAACCCCTTATCATAAATCATTCCTTTCCAGCTTAAGAGGGACAAAAAGCGTAAATCCTGACGCATTGTTAACTCTTGTAAGACAGTGACTAACTTTCCTGTCATTTCTCGCATTCCGTTAATAGCCGGTTTAGCGTCGCTATTTCCCAATAGGTGACTCAGATTTTTTGACAGTAGCTCAGATTTATCCTTATCTTTGAGGATAAGTGGCGCAATTTCTCCCATAACGAGCTTTTGAGTGGTTAAACAATGCGCCTGTGCCAAACGATGGAGATAGCTACTAAGACTTTCTGCATAGGGAGTTCCCACCGCCATAGGTTCAAGAGAGAATAACCGACTCCGTTGCGGGATTTCTAGAGGTTTTAGGCTCCAATGTTCTGAGTAAATAGTCATCCCTCTTGGATTAACCTAAACGCTGGTACTTTAGTTTTAAAAGCTAAATTTTAGGAATTAGTTTCCGATTCACTCTTAACCTCGATACCGTAATTAACAAAGAGATCGGAGACAGATATCTCCAAAGCTGCCGCTAACTTAACAATATTTTTTAAGGAAGGGTTACGCTCTCCGGTTTCGATTCCTGAAATGTAGTTGCGATGAAGTCCTGACTTTTCAGCCAGTTCTTCTTGGGATAAATCTAGCTCTCGCCTTCGCCGCCTAATCGCTTTGCCAAAGCGGTACTCAATACTGGGGTGTTTCTGCGTCACAAAACAATACTGAACCAGTATCGCCGTTAAATCCATCTACTATAAGTGGACTTTTGCACAATATAAGTTTTATAAAGTTAAGTACCATAACATCAGACAAGCAAGTTCTTAACTTTATGGTCTTATATTTGATAGATTCATAAAATAAAGCGCAAAGTTCTTAGTAAGAAGTATATGAAAGAGCAATTTGAACAATGGGTTGCTCGCCTTCAAATATCCGAGGCAGGGCAAAAAATTATTGAGAAAGTTCGCTCCTCTGAGCCATCCCGTCGCGTTGGTGGCGGTAGTAAGAATGTTTCGGGACGCTACCCTAGTCGCAAGATGGGAGTGACGATTCAATTTGAGTCTCATCGGGTTGAACTGCCAATTATCTATCAGTTAGAACACGATGAAGATGTTCTAGAATTCTACGATCAACCACCGCAAATTAAACTTGACTATCAAGCAAGTAACGGACGTAGATTAGGCGTTTTGCACACCCCAGATTTATTTGTCATCCGAACCAATTCGGCTGGTTGGGAAGAGTGTAAAACTGAGCAGGATTTGAAAAAACTAGCAGAGAAAAACCCCAATCGTTACTTTTACTCTCAAGAAGATAATCAATGGCATTGTCCGCCAGGAGAAGACTATGCTAACCAGTTTGGGCTTTATTACCGCATTCGCTCAGATCGGGAAATCAATTGGGTTCTGCAACGTAATCTGCAATTTTTAGAAGATTATTATCGCTCAGAATCTCTAGTAGTGGAAGAAGCGATCGCTCAATCATTACTTGCAATTGTGTCATCTCAACCAGGAATAACTTTAGCAGAATTACTCAATCAGTCAACAGGAGCTAAATCTGACGATATCTATACCTTAATTATTCAAGAGCAAATCTATATTGATTTAAATGCTTCACCACTTGCGGAACCAGAAAGATGTCTAATCTTCCGTGACGAACAAACTGCTAGTGCTTACAGATTAATGGTTGAGCAACCAAGTGTAAGTCTTCCGGCTATCTCTACTGTAGTCAATATTGTTACCGGAACGCTTGTTAGTTGGGACGGCAAAGGTTTAAATATCATCCATGTTGGCGAAACAGAGATTATACTTGGTGCAGAAAATAATCAGTTAATTGAACTCAAAAAAGCTGTATTTGAGAATCTGGTTCGCCAAGGAAAAATCACAAGTCTCCAAACACCAGAAACAACAGCTATTAGCACAGAATCTTGGCAGCGATTTCATCAAGCTAGTCCTGAAGACCGAGCAGAAGCCCTTGAACGCTACAAAACTATCGAACCTTACTTAAACGGACATCCCCCAGAAAACGAAACAATACCAGCCCGTACCATTCGTCACTGGAAAGCTAAATATTTAATTGCAATTCAAAAATACGGTTGCGGCTACATTGGGCTTTTGTCCCATCGCAGTGTCAAAGGTAATCGACAGCGCAAGCTGCCCGAAGACACCTTAGCAATTATGGAGAAGTTTATTTTAGAAGATTATGAAACTCTTAAACAAAAAAGAATGTGGGAGGTTCACGCGGCTTTAGTTCGAGCTTGCGAACAATCTGGTGTAATTGCTCCGAGCTATAAAGCATTTACCAAAGAAGTACAACGCCGGACTGGTTACGAACAGACTAAAAAACGCCAAGGTCGTCGTGCCGCTTATCAGTATGAATCCTTCTATTGGGAGCTTACTAAAACTACCCCAAGACACGGCGATCGCCCCTTTGAAATTGGACATATAGATCATACTGAGTTAGATGCAGAGCTAGTTTGCTCTCGTACAGGTCGCGATCTTGGCAGACCTTGGGCAACATTTCTCGTAGATGCTTACTCACGGCGATTGCTGGCAGTTTACCTAACGTTTGACTCACCCTCATATCGTTCTTGCTTAATGGTGCTAAGAATTTGTGTCAAGCGTCACGGTAGGCTTCCCCAAATTGTAGTGGTAGATAACGGTGCTGAGTTTCACAGCGTTTATTTTGAAACACTACTAGCTACTTTTGAATGTACAAAAAAGCAAAGACCCCCAGCCAAAGCTCGTTTTGGTTCGGTTTGCGAACGCCTATTTGGAACTTCCAATACTCAATTTGTCCATAACTTACGCGGTAATACACAAATACAGCACTTCCGGCTATTATGAGGTACAGTAGCAACAACTAGCAAACCAGTTTCTTAAATGTTGAGGATTTATTAATTCGAGTGCAACTGAGATTAGTTTATCAACCATTTCTGTTGTAGTTGGAGCAAAACTGCGTAAGAAAGATTTGAGTTGTGACCACCATAATTCAATTGGATTAAAATCAGGAGAGTACGAAGATAAACAAATAACTGAAGCGCCGACAGCTTCAATCATTGGTACAATTGAATCTAGTTTATGCGCGGATAAATTATCCATCACCACCACTGCTCCTGACCATAATTGTGGCACTAAAAACTTCTCAATAAATACTTCA
>NZ_JBGTFY010000373.1:0-6777 GCF_041747015.1 Nostoc sp. | reverse complement strand
GGCATCTGCTATTCGTCAAGGAGAAAGCAATCAAGTTTTGCACCTGCTAGATGATTTACTGTCACGCTCGGAACCATTGATGGTGATTGTTAGCACTCTCCTAACGCAGTTTAGAACTTGGCTGTGGGTTAAGTCTGCGATTGTTTCTGGGGCTAAGAAAGATAGTGAATTAGCTCAACTGTGCAGTATCAGCAATCCTAATCGCATTTACTATTTGCGTCAGGAGGTAGCAAATACAAGCATCAATGCTTTAGCTAAGGCAGTGACTATGATGCTGGATTTGGAGATGTCTATTAAGAGAGGTGCTGAAGCGAAGAATTTACTACCAACAATTCTTAGTGTTAGCAGGTTATTCAAGTTAACTTAATTAGCTGCATCAAAGTTTTGTGGAACGGGTGGGACATTTTTAGATAAACCCTCAAATGCTTTCACCCTAGATTTTCTCTTAGGTGTTTCTGGTAGTGCTTCACTTGCTGGGACTGTAGTATTGTCAATAGTATCAACTGTCTTCAAGACTATCACTTCCACATCTCCAGGGGGTAAATTTACAGGTTTGGTAATCACTAAGTTCCCTGCTAGATCGATTTTTAACTTGAGTTTGTAAGCTTGCATAATATTTTTTATACGATTCTGTTTCTACATTATCTTGCCCAGGAAAAATTACATCGTGTATTTGTCCAGCGTAATTTTTACCCATTATTTCGCGCCAGATTGTTTTAAATTGTTTAGTGAGGGTGATGTATTAAAAAATCGGCTATTTGATCTGATAGTCTTCTTGCACCTACAGCATCAATTTCCTGTAATTGTCCAAGCAATATTCTGAAACCATTACGGTGAGAGTTATTATTTATAATCCAGTTTTTGTCTAACTCCCAAAGTTCAGCAAGAACTTGAACTAAAAGCTCACTTTCATCATTTCTGCCATTGGGTAAAAGTTCCTGGTGTTGAATAAGAGCTTTGAACAGTACACGCCGTAACTGTCTGTATCTTGTTGATTTACCAACTTGGTACAATTTTCTTCTCAGCACCCAATCAGGAAGTAATACATCTTGAAAACGCTTGAAGAACTCCGTAAGTCTTATGTCTAAATTATTGATCTTTTCATTATGATCTTTAAACTCTTGTGATAGCAAGTATATCAAGTTTTCCCACACATCACTGATATTACCAAGAATTCGTGAATCTGATTTTTGCTGATTTATAACTTCAAAAAGGTATTCTCCAATCGCAAAAGCTGTATATTTTTGGAATGATTCGTCAATTGTATTTAGAGAACAATCCTTAATAATAGAAGTACTTAAAATATGTAAATCATGTCGTATAATTGTACGTACAATATGCCTCAAAATAACACAATCTACAAGACAAACTATTTGTAAAACATCAAGAATTATATCAATTGACTTGCCTGCACCTGTAGAATTAGATATTAAAATTACATCTAAAATTTGTGATTGAGATTTATAAAGTCGTCTATTTGTAGAATTATGTCTATTTTTTTTCTTAGCAGCTTTATAGTCTATATAAATACTTTCTCTCTCATGAAGCAAAGCAAAAATTACTTCCTCGCGTAATGAATTTATTAAATTATGAGCTATTTCACTATCTGGTTCTGCTTCTAGTACAGGGATTAATGCTGCTGCTAAGAATTCCCAATCAAAGCATTGCCGGAACCAACCAGGGCATTCTTGAAGAGGTTGAACCAATATTGCTGGAATCCATTCAGAAACGTCAATAATAGATTTATCAGTCAATTTACTTTCAACAAAGTCATTTTGTAAGATAGACCAAGCCTCCTCAATTTGAGGATCTTTTCCATTACTTAGGCTTACTACTTGATCCATGACTTCAGGAGGTGGAATGAGTGGGATTATTTGATGTCCGTCTTGAAAAATAGTTGCTTGCTGTATCGCATTGGTATATGAAAGTGCATAAGTTAGGGTAATGAGACGGGATATTCGAGGTGCAAGATTAATAAGTTCTCGTGTTAGTGAATGAGTAAGCCCATATTCTCTTATCCATAAACGCATAAATGTAGTTGTATCATGATTGCGTATACCAATTAGGCAACGAAAAGCACCTGCTCGAAAATTTTTTTCAGATTGGATTCTCTTCAATAATTTAGGAGCTACATGAGATATAAAGGCTTTAGCGTCTAAGTTGTATAACTGATGACGATTGAGGTTATCTAAAAATATGGGGGTATTTGAAAGGTTATCAGCAAGATGATTAAACTCCATGTCAAATTCTTCTTTTGAAGGACAAATTTGTGGTTGTAGAATAATTGCTATTGCTGCCCATACTACATCTAAAAAAACTTTTTTTCCAGAACTTTTTTTCAGCAAATTAAGCTGTTTCTCACTTGTCAAAAATGTAACCATTTCGTTGTGTAGTTCTGGAGTCTTTTGCATTTCTCCATCTAAAATTAGTCGGCACTTCTCGACGATTTGGACGTTACTGAGATGCCATCGTGCAGATTCTGCTTCGGCTTTAGTATCGTCAGGGAGAGTACCGATGAAACGGAAAATTTTATTTTCGTTATTATCTCTACCTTCTTGCCAATTGCTTATTCCAAACCATGCTCGGATTCTCAATGCCCGATCCCTGTTAATATCTGCAATAACCGCAAGTTGGTAATTATCCCAATCTGCCATAATTTTAGCTTGTGTTTTTGAAGGAATAACTCCATTGATCCATAGATGAAGAATTATCTTTTGAAGATCATATTTACGATACGAGAATTGATTGAATTCGAGAAGCTCTTGATATTCTTGTTGTGATAAGGCGTTCCCCGCATGGATACCGTCAAATCCAAAATTTTGACCGAAATCCATCTGTTCAAATTCTAACCATACGAGCAATTGTAGCGATGAGATAAGAGGCAAGAGAGATCCGCTTAAAAGACTGAAATCCCATTTTGCCAGAGATACGAGTACGCCAAGCATTGCAACAGTGCTAGAACGACTTAAGACGAGAGAGATAGAGTGTTCAAGCTGCTCTCTGGTAGGGCGGCTGTAAAACCAACCTTCCAAAGTCATTAGGAAGCAAGCAACAATTTTAGGAGGTGAAGAATTTCGATGCCAGTAAAGCGCGTATCTTTCACCTTGGAATTTTTTCTTAGTATCACCAATAATTAGTGTTAATTCATAAGTATCAGTCTCATTTAGGCGCAGTAACTCGCTAACTTCTGAATTTCTTTCTGACTGATCTATCCTTTGATTAAGATTGGTTAGAACCTGATAGCTACTATTTGTAGCTATTTGGCAAAGAGTTTCAACAACATCAATTGCAAGAGGTTCATTTATTTGGAGGAGATAAAGAAATGGTAAAAACTTGAATGTGCAGACATCAATAGCATCAGAGCCTTCTGTTCCAAGATCATCATCTAACACATCGGAGCGATACTCCAACTCATAACGGTAACTTGGTGGTGCAATGGTTAGTGCGAGAAGTAACTCTACACCAAGCTGTGCATTTACACGCATGACAGCACGGAGATATACACCTCTTTGACCAAGCATGAATTCACGGAATTGATCGTTAACTTGTCCTGATGGACCTCTTGGATGTGGGTTGCTAAGTACACCTATTCCGGGTCTTGTAAGGAAAGGAGAGGTTTCAGTAGGCTCTAATTTGTTTGCTGGAATAATTTTTCTTCCAGCCAAAGCCCTCAAAAGCCAAGCCGAACGTTCTGGAACAAGTTTTAATGCAAAAACTATACAGGTAAAAGTGGCTGAGGAGGAATCATCTAGGCAGTCCCGTTTCTGTTGATCAGGGTCGCGTAGCAATACCCTCTGAGCCAAATCAAGAATTAGCTCTGCAATCTGAACCCTGAGTGGAAATCTTTCTGCAACACCCCAGTTTAGCCAAGCTTCTGCTGCTTTAAAGATTAAGTTAGGTTTTTCTATTAAAGCGTCTATATTTTGTTCCAAGATCCAAAGCCAAATAGGTTGCCACAGATGTGCTTTTGGAGTTCCTATTGTACGCTCGCGTGAGATAAGCTTTGCACTTGCGGACATTGACTCAAAAACCCCGAAGAAATCAGGAGTCGCATCAGTTGCGATCGCAAAAAGCCGAGAAAAAAGACGCTCTATAAAAAATGGAATTTGTTCACCAACGCAGACATTAAGAACAGAACTTGGTTGTCTGCTCAAAATTGCTCCATCAAGCAGTACATCAACTAGTTGTAAATGTTCACCTGATAATGCTTCTTGAAGAAGTTCTTGCCATGTTTCAGTCTCTTCCGACTCCATAGCAAGGTGCAAGGCAAACCAGCGTATTGGCTGAGACCAAAGCGGATTTCTCAACCATGTTGCAAGTTGACTGACCTCACTGACCTCCACTTCACAACGATTACTCAAAAGATAGCGAAACCTTGCACAGTCTCCTATAAAGCGATGTGTAACAGCTACCTTTTCCTTTGCCTCTGCAACTCGTAGACAGTCCCGCCGCATAAGTGTTTCCAAGATTTGCGAAGCTACAGGCAACTTATATATAGATAAGTTAGGAGTAAATTTTTCTGCTAAATCTAGCGATATTTTAATGAGCGCACGACCTTCTTCACTTACCTTGCCTCCATTTCCTACGTGATAACACCAAAACCAATTAAGCAAGTCTAAATCATTTCTAAAGGAAGATGTGTTTATTTCATTTTCTTGAACACTTCTAATCAGCCAATCTAGAAGCTTAAGGTTCAAAGCGGGACCAAATTCATCAGCACGTTGAACAAGGTTAGCAATTTCCCCAGGTAGTACATTAGATGATTGAAGTTCATTAATAGGTAGCTGCGGAAGCTTAACAATATTATCACTTGAAATTTGTGTACCAAGTCGAGCAGCAATTTTCTCACAAATACTGCTTTCTGCATCTAAATGAGCCACGAGAATGAAGCGCACATCAGTTGATGTCTCGTTAGCCAAGACATTTTGGAGAAAGTTAAGTACAGAATTAAAGCTTTGATTATCGACATCATCCAAATCATCTATGACGATAAGGGGTTTCTCAATGACTTGTTTCCTTATAAGTTCATCAATACGCCTTGTCTCTCTACTAGAAGCATAATCTGGGGCTTCTGTAAAGTTAATAATGTCCTGGGGATGAAGAAACAAGGACGTGAAAGTGAAATTCTGAAAAATAGTTTGGATACTCAGCTTACAAAGTGCTGACTTCCCTGAACCAGACGGGCCAATAAGAAGGGTTATTCGCTTTGCAAGTACAGATGCTTGTAGCTGTGAGAGTGTATCTGTTCTAGGTAGAGAAAGATTTCTGCCCAGAGTATGCCTAACAGCATGAAGCCAATAGTTTGATTGACTAACTAATCTTCCTCGCGTTGCCCAGAACGCTTCTAAGCTTTTATCATCTCTTAGTTCCTGCCATATATGGGCGCTAACACGTTCAGGGGAAATACCAGAGCCAATTTGAAGAAGATAACCCAACCATCGGCTGATGGTTGTTGCTGTATCTTCATCTCGTGAAAGATTTTCTAGTTCAGTTGTTAATTTTATTTCTGGATCTGGGACTATTTTGGGCTCAACATATTTTTTAAACTCATCAAGTTTTTCCGGCTGATATTTTGGTGTTTTAGTACGCCATCCGTGGATAATTTTAGCAGGTTCCCTTTTACCTTCAAAATTTCCAGAGATTACGAAACGTAAATTTTTTAACAATCTAGGTGTATGCTCAGATGCTAAATTGAAAATTTCCCAAAATTCTTCAAGAGCATCACCAACTGCATCTTTTGAAAGAGTAAGCTTGGCTTGTGTGAGGGTAACAGACTCACTTAATTCAGTAATGTCTGAAATAACCTCACTGAGAAGATCATGGGCTGTATTCAGATTTTGACGCTCGGAATCAGAAGCTTTTTTCCATCGATCAATAATTTTTAGAAGCATCAAAAGGAACTGGTACTTAAAACCACTTAAAGCTAATAAACCCCCACCTGCTCGCTTAGGATAATCTTTCTGCCAAATATTCGTTAACTCTTCTAACTGAGAGCGCAGATCCAGTTTATCACTCATCGTAGTTAGGTTCCTTGTTTCATCATCCGCCATGCCCGATCATTCCTATAATAAGTAGCTTCCTTTACCAGTTTTAACAAAACATTGTCAAAAAAGACTATTGAGCAATGAAGTGTGTGGTATAAAAATATTAGACCTGCTGTATTCCTAATTTAATATCACTCCCCCAATGGGGGATTTTTTAGGGCAATGAGCGAAAAATACCGCCATGAACACGCCCAATTATAGTCTATTACTTCAGAGTTTTTGGACACCACCTCATACACCCATTACAGAAAATTCCAACTCAAATAACTATCCTACTGAACCAACAGATATTGCTGAATTTCTAGGTGAAGATTTACTCTGGCAACAGACTATCCCTGCCAAAGAACCTAATCTGAAAAATATCCCTAATGACCTACCAAATAAATTAATTAAAGCACTTCACTCATTAGGAATTACCCAACTTTACTCTCACCAACTTCAAGCCTTACAAGCAATTAGACAAGGTAAAAGTTTAATCCTCACATCTCCCACAGCCAGTGGCAAAACTCTCAGCACATACCCCGCCATTCTGGAAGGTTGTATAAATGAAGAACATCGAGCATTAGCCTTTTATGGACTACGAGCCTTAGCACTAGACCAGTTCCACAAAATCTCTGAACTACTCTCTACCATACCAACACAATCCAGACCCATACTGGCAATGATCACTGGAGATGTCAAATCAGAAAAACGAGAACAAATCCTCAAGAGTGAACCGCATATTTTAGGTGTC
>NZ_JBGTFY010000372.1:0-4658 GCF_041747015.1 Nostoc sp. | reverse complement strand
GCCGCCCCCCTACCTCCCCAATTCTGGGGGGAGCTGGATCGGAAGTCCCCCGGTTCCGGGTTCCCTCTCTTAGAGGGCGGTAGAGGTGCGGGGGATTTAGGGGGCAAATGCACAGTGATTGATACTTCTCAGACATCCTCTCAGTACAGCTTGGAGCAGTGCAGAGATTTCTATGACCCATGCTCCATTCTAGTTACTGCTTGGAAAGAGGAAGACGGTACTCCAATGGAGCCTTCCATGTTCTGATGGTGCTGCAAAAAAATCTAAGAAATACTATTCGCAGTTTCACAATTATAAGTTGTAATGCTGCCGGTAGCGTTTAGGAAAGTATTTGCATCACTACCCTCTTTTTCTATCTATATCTAGCTTCTTGCCTTTGTTTGTCGATACGTCCTGGCGTAAGTAGAGGTGGAGTTGTACCCAGGTTCAATGGCATCCATCCAGTATCGCTCCCGGATTAGCAATTGTTCTCGTTCAGCGGGTACTGCCTCAATTACTAACCATTCAAAAGTATTTGCTCCGTACAGGTTCCAGTCCTGCTGTAGCAAGGTTCGAGAATGCCTGCTCTTGTTGAGTTCCCTCATATGGCTCTGCCAGCGGTTCTTAATCTGAGTGGACTGCCCGATGTACTGCATGTTTGTTATTAGGTTCCTGATACTGTAAATGCCAGAAATCTTTAGAGAATTCCAGCAGCTAACGTCTGGATAACTCTGGAGTACCAGATAGGATTGATGGCGTTCAGTTGCAGACTCAAGCTCTGAAGGGCTAAAACCTACTAGAGTTTTGAGGAGTTGCAGTTGGGGATGTTCAATAGTGATTCCTAAGCAGCGCTGGTAGAGTATATAGTGCATGAAATCATGGAACAACATGCGCTTAAGACTAGGCGTGTTCCATAACTGATGGAATACGCCAAGCTGAACCTTTACGGAGTTCTCTGTGAAGTTTCGAGTTTCGAAATTTGGATAGCTCAGAATTCCCCTAGCGAATATTGTCGCTCTCACTTGTCTTCCCTTATGAGAGAACTGAACTCCTTTAAGCGCAACCTTCAAGTCTCCCTCGAACAAGCTCATGACTTCTGGGGAAACCTTTTCCATTGCACGACCCAGCTTAGCAACAAACTCCACAGATCCGTTCGGAGAAGAAAGGTTCGCTTTGATAATCGCATTTTTAGTGGCTTGAACAAACTCAGCGGGGCTGGTCAAGTCTAGCTTTGATGCTGGCGATAGCTACCTGAATAATCTGGAGTAAGTATCATAAGAGCAGGCATGCCCTGGCACGGTTATTGATTCAGCCAGCAACGAATCGCACAGAGTGACGCCACTTGAACAGGCGAGCTTTGGACATACAAGGAGTGATTCTACAGCCAAAAATCTCCTACCCCACCAGACAACCTGACTTCTGCAACAAAAACAAGATATTAGACCAGCTCATCTAATCCAAACTTTTGGACCTTTTTAGCAGCAATAAATGGATCAAAAGTTGTAGGATTTAAATCCTTCCGAAAGACTCCAGCAACAGATAGCTCTCCATCACTGGTGAATACTTGGCTCTCAAAAACTCGCCAAAGTTGCGGAACAACAGTAAATTTAGTGCTAGCTACCCCAGGCATCATCATAGACATCCTGCTATTGACGAATTGATTGATGGCTTGGAACAGTTTTTCCACGTCTAAAACATCGTCATAAGTACCGCGATGGTACTGCGTTCGATTTTGTGGGGGTTGCTTTTTTAGAAGGTTTTGAAGAGGGCTCCGGTCGTGCTGCACCTGCGCATGACCAATAATAAAAACATCATGAGCGATCGCTTCTAATAAAAGCTGACGTTGAATAGACGGCTTATTTTGCCCTTTGTAAAAGTGTAATAGCTTAGCAAAAGCAAGTGTCTGCCCTAAGGAATTGGCTAAAGTTCCCCAAGAACCAAAAGCTAAGAACTGATCTGATGGGGGGATAGAAAGTTCATCCCAAGCTCCGTTAGGATTTCTACCATCAACAATAATAGCTTTTGAATGTAAATTTGGGCTCAAGCTTTTAATATTGTTATCAACGAATGCTTGATCAAAGTTAGATTGTTGAGTATTAGGCGCATAAGTCTTGAATTTATAGTTTGATACATTGGTCTCTGGTTTCCAATCAAATATAAATACTTGGACATCAAAATTGTTGTCGTAAACCCTGTCTATTTTTAGCTCTTCCAATGTCGATGTAACTAATTCCTCAGTTGTTGCGCCACCATCATAATGATGAAGAAACTTAGGATTAGACATAACTACTTTTAGTTTAAGCTTGTCTGGAATCTGACGAGCAAAAGAAACTAATGTAGTTTCGTCAGCCCCCCAAGGAAGACGGCGTAAAAATTGTGAAGTACCTAGTCCATGAGATTCCAGAATATTATGATACTTTTTCTCCATTTCAACTCGGAAAGCTCTCGCATAATTAGAAGGAGAATCTCCCATACTGTAGACAATATCAACGATAGATTTTCCGTAACTCTGAATTAGAGCAATAGAACATTCTAATTGCAGTAGTTCCAGTGAATGAAGCTCTTTCAGCCAATCAGGAAATGTAGCAAAGCTTTCGTAATTATCAATCCCAATAAAGCTTCCAATCAGGACAATATTTTTTTTGTCTTCAATGTATTTAATATAGGCTTTGGGATTTTGGCATAATCTATCAGCTATTAAAAAAGCTGTATCTCGTCGTATATCTTCTGAGAGCAACAAGTAAGCCTGCCTGACCATTGAGTCAGTTTGCCTACGGGTAGCCATAACGAATGGCAAATAAATTCTTTCAGAGCGCTGATCTACTTGACCACAGGGAAATTTTCCATCACAAGGAAAAATTCCCTTACCGGACGCAGAAGCTCGATCTTGATCAGTAGCGCGCTGATAAATTGGAGGAATAACTTTAAATCCACCAACTTGATGGAGGTTTTTGATTCTGTCTAAAGCTGAGTCAGGAGTATCTAGAATAACCACATGAGGTTTGTAAGCAAACCATTTTACAATGTTTCCTATTGGTGATTTAAGAGTTACTTCCCAGTGATCAACGCTGGCAGATGCTTTGTAGCTGCTAACCTCAAGCTCGGTGCCTACTTGTAGAGAATGTTTTTGTGAGCTTGGCAGTTGTGAGCTATTGACAGTAAATTGCTTAATTGTTGTGCTCACCAGAGCTTTGATTATTGGATTTTGCATAGATTGTGGTAAAGTTCCCGGCTTGCTAAAGTAACTAGAATTTTGGTAGCCAATGAATGTTGAGGGAGATAACAAGTATTGTCAAATTACACCATGATAGGATGGTAGTGCCTTTGAGAGTTTTTTTGCAAGAATCAGGCTTGATGGTAGGGTAGAAGATTCTTACCTGTAGAATTGCTCCTTCATGCTAAGTCACATCTGTGTGAGGTTTATTAACATGATTGAGGTATAGTTCTCTCATTTTCGAGGGAACTTTGCATGGAAGAAGAACGAAAAGTGAAAGCGCGGCTGCAGTGGGTACAGCTGTATCAGAAGACCGGCAATGCTTCACTCGTGTGTCGTCGTTGTGGGATCTCCTATCCCACCTTCCGCAAGTGGTGGCAACGCTACTAAGCACAAGGAGTGGCTGGTTTGCACGACCGCAGCCGCAAGCCAAAACGCTGTTCGTCACCCAAAGTGCTCGAGCAACATCGCAAGTGGATTCTGCAGTTGCGCCAGCGCAAGCTGGGAGCTAGGCGCATCCAGAGCGAGCTGATTCGCCTGTACAACTTCTCCTTGTCCACTGCCACGATCCACAAGGTCCTCAAACATACAGGAGTCAAGCTGCTCAAAGCTACCAGACGAATTCGTAAGGGTAGAAGACGCTATCAGAAGGACACGCCGGGTGAGCGGGTGCAGATGGATGTATGCAAGATTGGTCCCAAGCTTTACCAGTACACAGCTATTGATGGCTGTACTCGTCTGAAGCTCGTGAGGCTGTACCCTAACAAAACTGCTCGGAGCACTCTCAACTTCGTTGAGCAGATGGTGAGTGCTTTTCCCTTTCCCATCCAACGGCTGCAGACTGACTGAGGGGAGGAGTTCATGACCCTTGCGGTTCAGAATCGATTGCGGGAGCTCGCTATCAAGTTTCGCCCGATTAAACCCCGCTCTCCCCATCTCAACGGCAAGGTTGAGCGCACCCAGAAAACAGATCTCGAGGAGTTCTACTCACTGGTCAACCTGAAGTCATTCGATCTACCCCAGCAGCTGCAGCAGTGGCAGGACTACTACAATCGCCAGCGACGTCACTGCTCCCTGCACAACCAAACCCCTTGGCAAAAGTGGCAACTACTCGCTGCGAGCACACTCACTTGGGAACAGGTCACAGCAGCTTATGACCCCTCAAAAGAGCGCATTCGCTGTAGTGACTATCTTCTTGATATGGCAGTTCTCTAACTAAGGACCTTATTTTCTAACTCATGTTAATAAATCTCACAGCATGAAGATCCGTCATCTTGACTTCTAAAGCATTTAGAAATTGTTCCTTAGAACGCCATATACACCATGGGAGCGTAATATATTTACAGCCTGGATAGCTTCATGCTAAAGTCCTACCGATGAAGTTGTTGTTAGGGGCTGACGAGTGGACTACGAATTACGGGTTGTTGTAGAGAAAGTTGCTGTCAGTTCTCAAGAGGTCGTAAAA
>NZ_JBGTFY010000371.1:0-11143 GCF_041747015.1 Nostoc sp. | reverse complement strand
CCGCTCCTGAAGGGGACTTGACGCCACGCTCACGTGAGCTAGATCAAATTCTTCGTTTAGCCGCCTAGACCACCAGTTGCAACTTTTTGATACTTAGCTCAGGAATTTAATTTCTGGGTCAATTTCTGCAAAAGTATAGATACCTTATGTGTCACAGCGTTCATGAGACATCTTTTCAATGGCACTAATTTTACTTTTACTTGTACAGTAACAGAGATTAAACTGACTGCGTTTGCAATAACTCAAGCTGTCGTTACTACAACTAATACATTCATAAGTAAACTTAAAGCTGTGGCTATCACAGCTTCAATTGTAGTTATCGATGCTTCACTACTCATAAGTAATCTTGAACCTGTGGTTATTACAGCTTCAATTGTAATTATCAATGCTTCTTCTGTGGTAGCCACAGCTTGAGTTGTGGTTGTCACAGCATCATCTGTGGTATACACAGCTTGAGTTGTGGTTATAAACATGAACTTTTGCAAAAAATCTATTGCAAAGGAGTAGCGATCGCCTCAAACTGTTGCCAGCAGAGATACAATGCACGCGGTACATGAAAACATCCTTTCCATTTGCCACCTTTGAGATTTAACAATACTTCTCCACGCCGATTAAGATAGCCAAACCACTCACCGTATTCTGAATCAGCAAAATGTGACCAGGCGTAATCGTGCATTTTTTGATACCATTCCCAACACACCTCACGCCCGGTCAAGCGATAGCCCATTGCTAATGCAACCAAAGATTCTATGTGAACCCACCATAGCTTTTGATCCCATTCCAATTGTTGTGGGGGATGACCATCTGCATCCATAAAGTAATACAAGCCGCCGTACTCACTATCCCAAGCAAAATTTAGGATATTTAGCACCACATCAACGGCTTGGTTAATAGTTTTACTGTCGTTTTTCCGACGGGCGATGTCCATGATGAACCACATGGCTTCGATACCGTGACCTGGGTTAATTAAGCGTCCTTCAAAACAATCTATGTGAGAACCATCAGGGGCAACGTTTTCATACATTAGTCCCCGTTCTTGGTCAAGAAAATCGGTCATCACTTCGCGGACAGTTTCAGCTAAAACATTTTCTAGTGTTTCTTTTGGCAACAACCATTCCATTTCTAGAGTCAGGTTGGCTAAAATCATCGGTACGGCCAATGATTTCATCGGACGTGTGCCGGAATAGGTTTTATTATATTTGCCCTTCGGGTTGTCCTTGCGGCGTAAAACGTTATTATAAGCTTGCATTGCCACATCTTTTGCCCATTCTTTGCCGCTAGCGAGTGCATATTGACTGAATGCCATCGCTGCAAAGCAATCAGAAAAGATATTGTAAGGCTGAACTAATGGTTTCCCTTCACGGGTAAGGGCAAAATACCAGTTACCATCACTATCTCTGCCATGTTCAGCAAGAAAATTAGCCCCATTGCTAGCAATTTTCAGCCAGTTTTCGCGTTTTTCTAGCTGGTTGTAAAGCATGGAAAAAGTCCACACTTGGCGGTTTTGCAGCCAGATGAATTTGTCTGTATCATAAATTTGTCCCTGGCGATCAAGACAAGTAAAATAGCCGCCTTGCTGCCAATCCAGGGAGTATTTTTCCCAAAATGGGAGTACGTCGTTGAGAAGGGCGTTTTTGTAAAGTTCAGCGTAGGCGTAGCCCGCCGGAGGCATCGCTTGAAAATCATACCCCATAAATTTCCTCCCCTTTTCTGCTCAAACCAACAGCTTAACAGTTATCACATTTTGGCTTGAATATGGAGCGTAGGCGTAGCCTGTCGTAGACATCGCGTCAGTCTTTTACAAGATATTGTAAATAATTGGGGTTAACCGATTATTACCGTTAATATCAATATTCTCCTAAATCCGGTACGGTATTGCATCCAGCTTTCCTGGTGTATTCCTCCACCTTCTGAAGGGAATTAAGTAAAACTTATCAATTGACGAGAGAATCAGGATCACAAGCGGAGTGATTGATAAGCCTGAGTTAAGTGTGTGAAGTTAGTAACGAAATAATCAGCTTTCTAGCGATAATGGAGTGTAATAGTAGATTACGAAAGCCAGGAATACGCCTGCAAGAGGACAATTTCAAATTTATTATAAATGGGATGAAGATTACCTAGAATATCAACCCGATTTTGTTGCAGAGACAGAAGAGGTAATCTTTATGCTTGAACCCAAAAATCGAGATGAGGTAGACAATCCTCAAGTGCTTGCCAAGAAGGATGTACCATTTGAATGGTGTCAAAAGGCTTCTGACTATATGCTAAATTACGGTGGCAAACCTTGGGTTTATGTCTTAATCCCCCATGATGCGATCGCCCAAAATATTACACTCAAAGGACTAGCTGATCGCTTTCACATTCTCAATAACTTAAGGTAGTTTTTTATATGAGGTTGTTATGAGTCAAATCGAGCGGGTTGCAATCGTTGGAGGAAACCACGGTAATGAGTTAACAGGAGTACATCTAGTTAAAAAGTTTCAGCAATATCCTAATTTAATCAATAGAGCAAGTTTTGAAACTCTAGCGTTACTTGGTAATCTCAAAGCTATTGAAGAAGGCAAACGATACATTGACAAGGATTTAAACCGTTGCTTCACTAATCAAGGCTTACAAAACCCCCAACTTTCAAGTTACGAAGATACACGGGCGAAAGCAATTCAACAGATATTACAACCGCAAAATCAGCGCTTCGTAGATGTAATTGTTGATTTGCACAGCACAACTGCCAACATGGGGTTAAGTCTGATTTTTTCCGATATGCATCCTTTCTTACTTCAGTTAGCCGCTTATCTGAGTTTAATAAATCCTTTGGTTAAAGTCTGTATTAATCAGCAATCTAGAGAAAGTGGTTTTCTGCGTTCTTTGTGTGAATTGGGTTTTGTTATCGAAGTTGGTGCTGTGGCTCAAAATATCTTAAATGCCGAACTTTTTCAGAAAACAGAGCAGCTTATTTATGCAATTTTAGATTATTTTGAAAGGTGCAACCAAGGTAATATTCCGCAGATAAACAGCACACTTACACTTTATAAATACCTTGGGACTATCGATTATCCTAGAGGCAATAGCGGTGAAATTCAAGCTATGATTCACCCTCAGCTTCAGTTTAGAGATTATGAGCCTCTTAATCCAGGCGATCCAATATTTCTGACTTTTGCCGGAAAAGATATTTTATATGAGGGAGCATCTACTGTTTATCCTATTTTTATTAATGAAGCAGCTTACTACGAGAAAGGAATTGCGATGTATTTAACTCAAAAGCAACAAGAAGTACTTTAAGAAAATATTCGGTAATAAATAACCTTAGTTATTGAAAAATTGTCCCATCAGGCATAATTGCCCCAGCTAAGTTAGTACCAACTAATTTAACTAGAAGGCGTTCGCCAGAACGAATCCGCGCTCCCGTCAAGTCGGCTCCCCGTAAGTCGGCTCCACTGAGATCCGCACCAATCAAATTAGTAGCGCGTAAATTCGCCTCCCTAAGATCAGCTAAAAGTAGGTTAGCCCGAAACAAATTTGCTTCAGACAAATTCGCTCCTCTCAGGTTGACTTTGTGCATAAAAGTATCGCTGAGATTAGCGCCACTCAAATTGGCATAACTCAGATTTCTGCCAGATAAGTCTTTATTGCTCAAATTTGCCCGACTGTAGTCTTTGCCACTCAAGTCTGAGCTTTGCCTTGCTGATTGCTGGGTTGTTTGAGATGGTGTTTGCTGTTGAGACGCCGATGAGTGAGGTGTGGTTGGATGTTTGGTTTTGAGAGAGCGCAATTGATCACGAGCTTCATTTATGGCTTTAAGCTTATCTTGTGCTTTCTGGTGTAAGCGGATATTGTCTTTGGGAATGCGATCGGGATGCCAAACAAAAACTAAATCTTTATAAGCCTGGTTCACTTCTTCAAGTGTTGCTCCAGGCTCTAATTCCAAAATTCTATAGTATCGATCCAGATCGGTCATAGGACATTTTGGTGGACAATCAACTTAATTATGAGTGATGCTGCCGTCTGTTCGCTGTATCTTTTGTTATTTGTCATTAGTTAAGGCTTTAAAATTCTTCCTCTGCTAGACGGTAATTACTACAACGGGGAGGCAGCGCGGTCTTCTCCCAAAGGGAGAGGCTAGCGCCAAGGGGGTTTCCCTCATGAGTGACTGCCGTGAGAAGCCGCCAAGGTTCTGTTGCCGTTAGCGATCGCCATAACCCGATGATGGTGGATACTATTTTTAAAATTGCGCTTTGCAACATGAGTTTGTGGTATGGCTATTTTTAACTTGTAGCTTAAAAATTGTATAGCCTATTTCAGATATGCGATCGCCTGGTAACTCTCTAGATTGCATCTGTTCGATAATTGGCTGGATGATGAATGTCTCACGCAAAGGGAAATCCATAAAATCATCCCGCATTTATACAACGCCTACAATTTGTATTCTAAGGTGCAAGCTTTGAGTTTTGAAAATGACTTTACCCGAAGGAGAAGCAACGATGAGCAGTAATTCCAATGAGACACTATTAGAATAAACAGTAACCTACACGCTACAGATGAATGGGGAACTTGTCCGCATTGTTGAAACGCCAGTGTATGATTTTGCTGCTTAGAATAAATCAATAGAGTATTGGGATAGCTAGCTTATTAACCAAAAATTTACGTTCCTAGTTGCAACCTTTGAGTTCTGAGGTGGAGCGATGTCTACGACGGCTGCGCCTACGCTGTTTTTACTCGACAACTCGTGTTACAAGGTAAAGCGATCGCCTTTTTGACTCGACAATTGGTGTTCAGAGGTGCGACTTCCGAGTTCTGAGGTGGAGCGATCGCTCTTTTAGCTCGACAATTGGTGTTAAAAAGTGCAACCTCCGAGTTCTGAGGTCGAGCGATCACTCTTTTGACTCGACAATTGCTGTTAAAAGGTGCAACTTCCGAGTTCAGAAGTTGAACAGTGAAGTTTGAAGTTAAATCTTTGGCTCTTTAGTTAACTTTGTAGTTCACACTGTCCAATCCTGTGTTATCAAGTTTGGAACTTTGCTAAAGTCGCTAGTGTTGCGAGTCAATAGTACTAAACCCCGTGAAAGCGCGATCGCAGCTATTCTTAAATCCATCGTGCAGCTAATATTAAAAACTCTGCTCCTGAGCGTCGTTGCAGAAAACTGATATGGTCGGTGTCGAGTAAATATTTCACAGTTGTTCGCCAGCTTCATCTGTAAATATGTCAGCATGGCGCAATGACCGCCCATATTCTAAAGCTTCCAAAAATGCTGGTTCATCAGAGATTGAGCCAATAACCTTTTCCAGCCAATTACTAGAAGCAGGCGCATCGATGACTCGACGTTTGAGATCCGCAACTGTATGTTCAAGAGTCGCTAAACGTTGTTCAAGATTCACTTCATTTAACATAATTTTCTTTGAGACTTTAGTTTCAATGGTAGTGCTTATCCGCACCTCGACAACTAGAAAAGCAAGAGGAGAGATTTTTGACACTCATCTTGGTCATCGTTATTGGCCAATTCTTAAAGCAAACAAAGCGATGTCTCCGACGGGCTGCGCCTACGCTCTTTTAGCTTGACAATTGGTGTTAAAAGGTGCAACCTCCGAGTTCAGAGGTAAAGCGATCGCCCTTTTTGCTCGACAATTCATGTTCAGAGGTGGAGCGATCGCACTCAATACGGTTCGGTTAAGGTGCATAGTCCTTAAAGATCCCCCTTAGTCCACGCCAGTCACTCATGGGGGAAACCCCCTTGGCGCTAGCCTCTCCCTTTGGGAGAAGACCGCGCTGGCTCCCCTTAAAAAGGGGGAAATAGAGCTATTCTTAGCCCCCCTTTTTTAAGGGGGTTGGGGGGATCAAGTCTTATCCGAACCGTATTGCGATCGCCCTTTTTGCTCGACAGATCGTGTTCTGAGGTGGAGCGATGTCTCCGACGGGCTGCGCCTACGCTCTTTTGACTCGACAGATCGTGTTCAAAGGTGCAAGTTCCGAGTTCAGAGGTGAAATGGTGAGGCTTTGAGGTTAATAACTTGTGTTCTAATTACGAATTACGAATTGGTATTAGCCACCCAAAAACCTGCTCAACTGTCAAGTCCAGTGTTAAAAACGTTGGTGTGGGAAGACAATCGCTACCTGTCAACTCAATAGGTTCCTGTCCAGGTATAAATGCTAGAATCAATCGCTCATCTGGATCGATTAACCATCCTAGCTGAGTACCATGTTTAAGGCAGTGCAAAATATTACTGATAACTTTAGTAGCTCTCTGCTCAGGCGAGAGAATTTCTACAGTCCAGTCGGGATAAATTTTAAAAGCATTGGGTACTTCACCGTCAGCTTCAAAAGGAATTCGTTCCCAAATGAATACAGCAGCATCGGGAACAATAGAACGTCCACCAAAGCTACAGCGCAATTCTGGAAAAGCGAGGGCAATTTTTGATGTTTCTGCAACTTCATTTACAGCATCACAAAACTTGAGTTGCAGACGAGAGTGTTTGCCAGCAGGCATAGGTTTTTGGTAAATTTGACCGTCAATAAATTCACAAGCCGGCTTGGTTGCTGGCAGTTTGAGGAATTCTTCGAGGGTGAGAGACGGAGGAGTTGCTGTTGTCATCGCCTTTAGTTCAGTATCATTGCCACTCTGCCAAAATTCTATCGTTTATATTTTCTGCTGAGATAAATCCATCAAATTTGCCAGCTTGTAAACTACCCGCGCTCCAACATTACCATCCCACTCCCCATCACCGACTTCGCAGATATCAAAGCCAATAATTTTTCTGCCACTATTGACCAATTCCCGGAATAGACAAAATGTTTGCTCTAATTCCAACCCACCTGGAACGGGAGTACCTGTACTCGGACAGAGTTTGGGATCTAGACCATCTGTATCAAAGCTAATGTAAACATTCTCAGGTAAATGACTGATAATTTCTCGGCATAAATCAATCCAAGTAGTTCCAGAGTAGAGCTTTTGCTTAATAGCAGGGTCATAATAAGCAATAATGCGATCGCTAGATTGGTCAATTATTTGCACTTCATCATGACTAATATCACGCAAAGCCACCTGTACTAGCTTAGAAATTTGCGGTATTTTCATCGCATTAAACATAATTGACGCATGGGAAAACTCGAATCCCTCATAAGCATCCCGTAAATCTGCGTGGGCATCAATGTGCAGAATGCCATAGTTTGCATAGTTAGCCGCTAATGCTTGGAAATAACCTAAAGGCGAACTGTGATCTCCACCAATAACTGCAACTCGTTTACCCTTGTTAATTGCTTCCTGACAATTTTTAAACAGCCATTGATTCACTTGTTGACAAGCTTGATTAATTTCTGTCAGCACAGATGTTAAATCTGGTGTATCTGAGAGTTGTTTACCTTGACCTAATCGCTCGATGATTTTTGCTGCCAAGGCGCGGTAGTACGTGTTCTTCTCTAACATATCCTGGGGAATTTCCACCATAAAAATTCCCTGCTTCCAACCATCAGGGTGATCAAAATCGAACAAATCCAGTTGAGTCGAAGCATCGAGAATTCGCTGTGGGCCATTAGCTGTGCCTGCGCCATAGGAAACGGTGACTTCCCACGGCACACCAAAGACAATCAAATTTGCAGATTCGTAATCGCAGGGTAAACCAAAGAGGTTGCCATTTACTTCACCTACGCCGCTGGGATTGTAGTCTTGTAGTTGATTACTCATCGATTCTTTTCTGGATTTAGGTAGACAGTACAGCCCTTGGTGGACATCTGCATTCTAATCAAAATTTTTCACAAGCGGTAAGCTCCTCATTATGTGTATGAGGAGTTGATTTAGTTTCTGGCATATTTATACACAGAAATATTAGATAAAAGCTGGGTAATATGGCCATCAACTAAGATCCCATCACATCAGAATATTAAAATCAAATGCAACAAGTTAGATATTTTGCCGCCATCAGACTTTTATCTCAAACACTAACTATGGTTAGCTGACAAAAGTCCTAAGTACTCTTTTATGGTATTTACCATACATCGAAACAGGTATTTTTGTAACTAGCAATTTGGGTTATCTATACCTGTCTTATGTAATAAGTCCTGATTCTACCCTAAGTAAGGTTATCTATTTCCCTTTGTTTGTTAAGTTGTATGAAGATACTGAAAGTAAATTTTTTCAGTAATTAAGAATAACTTGAACTTGTTTGGAGTTTATTATGACCTACACAGTTGACGAAAAAACAAAGCCAGCTTTAGAAAGTTTTCAACGCTTTGATGTAGATACTCAGCTAGCCTTACTTTGGTATGGTTACTTGGATATTAAAGACCAGCTAACGCCAGCACCTCCTAATAGCGTTGAAAGTCCTGCTAAAGCAGTGTTTGACCAATTTTTAGACTTGTCTCCTGAAGAGCAACTACAAGCACAACGCGACGTTATTAATGGTGCAAGCCAAGCCTATAATGCTCTAAGTCCCAATGCAAAATTAGACGTTTGGCTGCTGCTGGCACAAGGAATGGAGAATGGAAGCATTATTCAAGTACCCTCCGAATATCAACTACCTGGTGAAACGGATGAATTTGTCGCATTGATCAAAAAGCTAGAGTTTGAGCAGCGAGTTAATTTTATGTTGAGTGCCGTGCAAGCGATGGGTTAGGTAAGTCCAATAACTCTCAATACTTTCTAGAATTGGGGATAACTGAAAGTAGCAAATTAAGCTAAACATAGCTCCTTTTGGTTTACTTTAGGGTTAATTCATTACTACCGTAGAGATGCTGATCTTTGCGGTAGTCTTGATCTGATTCAAATTTTTTCCAACCGGACGATCGCATTATAATCAGGTACACCTTCAAGCGATCGCTTACTTTTATCTAATAGCACATTCCCTTCTGGCCAATGTACTTGCAAGTTACCTGACTGAATTGGCGCAATATAGACTTGACAGAATAACTCGCCTAACTCATTCTTAAGAATGATGCGATCGCTATTCTTTAAACCCAACTGTGCTGCATCAGCAGCATTTATCAGCACAGCATCTCGCACCGCCCCAGTAATTGCATCCTTGCGTTCCTGCACCATACTATTAAATTGTTTGCCTCGGCGTGTTGCTAATAAAAAATAGCCCTCTGGTAATTCCCTCTGTGGTGGCAATAATACGCCAAAGTGTGCTTTGCCATCCTCTGTAGGAAAGTTCCAACCAAAGCACAAATGTAATCCACCATACTGAAACTGATCACCAGCCTGCTGTAAGTGTTGAATACCAGCATATTGCGGGACGACTTGAGCAATTTCTTGACGGATAGCAGCTGTGTCAACAAAAGCCAGCTTATCTGCTAAATCTGGCTTTACCCGCCTTGCCAATTCTAAAAACACTTCCCACTCTGGACGTGCTTCCCCAATGCGCGGCCCCGGAATTTCTGGACTGAAAATTACCCGGCGTTCGGTGTTGGTTTGTGTAACTCCCCCTGGTATTTCATAGCGAGTCGTCGCAGGTAAAAGCACCACAGTATCAGCAGGTTCTACCAACATTTGGCTGGAGAGAACAATATCCATGTGTACCCGCAACGGTATTTGCTTCAATGCCACTTCCACATAATCTGGTTCTGGCAGCACTTCTAAAAAATTCCCGCCCACAGAAAACAACACATCTAATTGCCCCTGATGAGCGGCGTTAATCATTTCTGGAGCAATTAAACCTTTGCTGGCTGGCACTTCAAAACCCCAATGCTGACTCAATTGGGCAGCATTTTCTGGGGTGATGGGTTTACCACCAGGAAACACTGTCGCATAACATCCCATCTCTGCACCACCTTGCACCCCAGAGTGACCGCGAATTGGCATCAAACCGCAGCCTTCCCGACCGACAAAACCTTTGGTGAGAGCTAAGTTGATGATACTTCGCACATTATCTTCGCCGCATTCATGCTGGGTAATGCCCATACTCCAAACAAATACGGCTTTATTAGCTTCTTTGACCATTTTGGCAAAGGCGTACATTGAGTCGCGGGATGTACCAGAAAGCCGCTCTAATTCTTCCCAAGAGTGGCTTTCTAACGATGCTTTGAGTTCGGCAAAGCCAACTGTGTGCAAATCAATAAATGACTGGTCTACCCAGTCATTAGCAATTATATGTTTAATAGTGCCATTGAAAAATGCTATATCCCCGCCCATATTGATTAAGAAGAAGTCTTCCGCAAACTTAGTACCAAAAACGGCACTTTCCACAATTGACGGCACCCAGTAGCGCTCCATTCCTGGCTCACGGTAAGTATTAATAATGACAATTTTAGTGCCAGCTTTCTTGGCATAATGGAGATATTTGACGGTAACAGGCTGATTATTAGCAACGTTGGAGCCAATGAAGACTAATAAATCAGTACCAATCCAGTCTTTATAAGAACAGGTGGTAGCTGCTGCACCAATCGCAGCTTTCAGCCCCGCCGTACTAGGAGAATGGCAAATGCGGGCGGCGTTATCAATATTATTGCTTCCCATTGCCCGCACAGCTTTTTGAGTAGCATAATAAGTTTCGTTAACGGTGCCACGACTGGTAATATAGAAACTGAGACGGTCTGGTGTAGTAGTGCGAATGCGATCGCTAATTATTTCTAAAGCTTCATCCCAGCTAACACGGCGAAAGCCTTTTTCCCCTCGTTGACGCATCATTGGGTACGGAAGCCTTCCTAAATCCCGTAATTGGGCACTTTTTTGCTTTTGCAACTGCGAGACATCCGCCAGTAGCACAGGGTCAAAAGCTGACATGGTATTCATCTGCAACAGCCGCAACCGGACATTGCACAAATGGATACCATCTAATGTCCAATCTTTCATCCCGGTTGTTCCGAGAGCGCAACCATCGCAGACACCTTTATCGAGAATATTCCACGCATAAGGTAGTTTGTCACGAGAGTGCCAGATTGCTCGAAACACCTCCCAGTAATTGTTAGGGTACTGTTCGCCAATACCAAAGGGCTTCCAACTTGCCCAATGCTGAGGTGTCCAATACTTTTTAGGTTTCGGCAACATGACGCAGTGTGTGAGTGACGAAAGTGATTCTTCCAGGCTACCGTTTTTAGTAGCATTTTAGCTAGATCAGCATTCATCCCACACTCACTAGACGGAGTGTGGGATGAATGCGCGGGAGTGGTGAGATATAGTAATTAAGCGCAAACCTCTCCCAAGGGGAGACGCAAGCGCGA
>NZ_JBGTFY010000370.1:0-35095 GCF_041747015.1 Nostoc sp. | reverse complement strand
GCAAGCCTTAGAAGAACGGTTCCGTCGCAAATTCCCACACCTGCGAATCCTGCGAATTGACAGCGAATCCGTTGCAGACCCCTCTCATGCTGCGTTTGGCTGTATCGCTCACCTGAACGAAATTCTCACCCAGTATGATTTGGTTATCGCCTCCCCAAGTTTAGAAACTGGGGTATCCATCGATATTCGAGGGCATTTTACTGCTGTTTGGGGGATATTTCAGGGAGTGCAGCCGGTTAACTCTGTGCGTCAGATGTTGGCGCGGCTGAGGGAAACAGTTGACCGTCATATTTGGGTCAGAGAGTGGGGCATGGGGACTGTAGGGAATGGTTCCACATCCATTGGAGGATTGCTCAGAAGTCAACACGTTGCGACAAGGGCTAACATTGCCCTGTTATCGGCGGCAGATAATGACGATTACAGCTTTGTTGACCAGAATTTTCAGCCGGAGTCATTGCAGACCTGGGGTAAACGTGGTTCTGTAATCAATGTCGAAATGCGGCGCTATCGTGAGTCTGTACTTGCGGGTTTGGTCGAAGATGGTTACACCGTTATTGATGCTGACGATGCTGATGATGACGAGAGTGGCGCTGTAATCGAGTCGGTTAAGGCGGCAAGTGAGGAATTATATGCTGGTGAATGTCAGGCGATCGCTTCTTCTGATGAACTCTCTGGGGCTGAACTCAAGAAGCTGCAAGATAAACGGGCGAAAACCAAAACCGAACGACACCAACAGCGCAAGGCGGAATTGTCCCGTCGTTACGAGATTGATGTTACTCCTGATTTGGTCGAAAAAGACGATGATGGGTGGTATCCTCAGTTGCGGATGCACTACTATTTGACGCTGGGACGGGAATTTCTGACCAACCGTGATGCTAAACGGGCAGCAGCGCAGTTGGAATTAGGGGAGAATTCGATTTGGAAACCAGATTTTAATAAGGGGCAGCTATTGCCTGCTGTACTGTTACTGGAAAATCTGAATCTGTTGCAGTTTCTCACGCCAGACGTTCAGTTACGTGGCAGCGACGAGAAGATGGTGGAGTTTAAGGCACTGGCTGTAACGCATCGGCACGTTATCAAGAATTACTTGAATGTTTCTATCTCGGAAAAACATACACCGATAGCGATCGCACAGAAGTTACTTGCAAAGATTGATTTGAAGTTGGACTACGTTGGTCGGTTGGGTAAGCGTGAAAATCGGGAGTGCGTTTATCAATTCGTTGCCCCTGATGACCAGCGTGATTCGATTTTTGGGCAATGGCTCAATCGGGATAAAGCATTAAATCGTGAGTTGGTGTCAGTCATGAATAATATAGTGTTAACCACACCCGTCAGTGACACAACCTCCCAAATATTAGAAGAGGTAGTGTCCAGTCTCCAAGGACAAGCCTGGAAAGGGCTGAAACTGAAATTGCAGCAAGGCTTGGACAGTATTGGCTCTTCCTACAGCGAGTTAATCTCCAAGGTTGGCGAGGCTATTGGCGTTGCTGATGGTGAACCTTACTGGAATGGGTATTTGGGGCAGTGGCAAGTTTGGGTTAACTTTGGAGACGAGTGTAGGTCTGTAGTGTGCGATTGGCTTGTGGGGGTTTAGGGGAAATCATGTATTCGTATTATTCATAAATCTCAAATAACTACGCCATTTGCCGAGCCATTAACTGGGCAAATAGACCTTCAACAGCAGCTAGCTCCTGAAAAGTTCCTAGTTGGACAACTCTACCTGTTTGGAGTACATAAATACGGTTAGCGTTACGGATAGTACTAAGCCGATGAGCAATAACTATCCTAGTAACTTGCAATTTATCCAAACTCTCACTAACAATCGCTTGAGTTTTGTTATCGAGTGCACTGGTAGCCTCATCAAATAACAAAATGCGGGGTTTTAGGGCCAAAGCACGAGCAATTAGTAACCGTTGTCGTTGTCCTCCAGAGACATTGCCACCTCCTTCACTAATCACAGTATGCATTTGCATTGGCATGGCTGCAACATCGTCAGCAAAGCCAGACATCCGCGCTGCCTCCCAAGCTTCATCGAGTGTAATCTGAGCGCCGCTAGCAATATTATCGAAAATAGAAGCTGACATAATCCGGCCATTTTGCAGAACGACACCTAACTGTCGGCGCACTGCCTCAACATCCAACCCAGACAAATCTTGGCCATCATAATAGATAGTGCCATCTTCAGGAGTTTCAAATCCCAATAGCAATCTAAATATAGTAGATTTACCGCTCCCAGAACCGCCTACAAGTGCAATAAACTCCCCAGGCTCGGCATACAGGCTGATATCTTCCAGGGTCATAGACCCATCTTGGCGGTAGCGGAATGTGACATGATCTACAGCGATTTTACCCATGAGCTTACCAGGATCGGCTTTGTTGAGATCCACTTCTGGTATAGTTTCTAAAATTGGTTGAGCACGTTTCCACTGGGGGACGATTTGCAAAGCGCTGGTAACTGTATTGCTTACGTCTGTAGCACCTTTAATAAAAGTACCAAACGCACTGTTAAAAGCCAGGAAAGTCCCAATTGTCAGTCCGACTGCACCTGTAGTCTGGGCTTCTTCAAGTTGTTGGATAGTAAACCAAAAGAGGATACCAGAAGTTAGCGTGGGCATGACTGTATTGAAAAGGGCCACACCATCTTCAACGTTTTGGGTGCTGAGTTCCAGTTTTATTTGTCGGCTGTAGTTTTTACTCCAAGAAGCAAAACCGCGCTCCTGGGCTCCAGCCACACGCAGTTTGGAAATGCCGTTGATTAGTTGTACTGTCTGCCCAAAGATATTTCCCTTTATTTCCAGCAGTGGGCGAACTTTGCGGACCAGGAGCATACCAGAGAGTGTAGTAACAGCTACAACAACTATTGCCACAGCTACAGCAACTAAAGCTAATTTCCAGCTGTAGTAAAACAAAAGTCCTAAGTTTAATAATGAGAACAGACCAGTGATTAGAGTAATCAGGGTTGTACCACTTAGTAGGCGACGGATTGTACTAATTGATGTGACGCGGGACTGAAGATCCCCCGTGGTGTACTGGCGGAAAAAGGATACTGGCAAGTTTAGCAGCCGATCCCACACAGCAGCTTGGGTGGAGGCATCGGAAATTGTTTCCACGCGCAAAAGTGCGAATCCTTGAGCCAGCCGAAATACTGCCATCCCAAAAGCCGCAACCAGCAACCCCAAACCAACTTGTAGCAACAATCCGCGATCGCTATCTGGAATAGCGTTGTCAATTAAAATGGCAGTGGCATGGGGTGTGAGCATACCCAGCAGTGTCGCGGCAATACCAGTCAAAAAAACTATTAGTATATCTCTGCCACGATTCTTAAGCGCGAACCGAAATAAATCGCTAGCGTTGAGAATTTTATCGGGCAAAGACCGATAAAACATATAAGCAACGGGTGCTAGTGTAGAAGCAATAAGGGCATCTACGGGAAGACGAGTACCATCGCTTGGATCAAAGATTTCGTAGCGAGTAGGAGAAACGGGCAGAAGTGCCACTGGTCGGTTATCCTCTTGGGTGTAGGCAACCAAAGGGCCACAGTCCTTTTCCCACCAGTTATCCCGCAACAAAATCTGTCGCATCCTTAACCGCGAAGCTCTAACAATTGCCTCCAATGGCTCCTTCACCCGCTTCAGGTTCTCTGACTTAGCTGGGGGGCGAATTTTTACACCTAAACACCTGCCCACAGCACCAGCAACAACTAACAACGGCGCACCTTCCAGGAAAAAGGTTGCTTCTTGAGTTCCTAAAGAAGATGCTAGTTCGCCTAGAGCTTCTGCTGTCACCTGACGATTGAGACGTTCCCGATCAGTCAGCCGTTGTAGTTCTTCTTGGGTTTCCTGCTGTTCTAGGAAGTTGATATATTCCAGCAGTTGAGCATGAAACTGGGAAAGTCCCTCAAGCAGGATATCTGCGTTGCGGATGGCGCTTGTGGTTTGGGTGGCAAGCTGAACCTCCCCGTAAGCTTGTAACCATATACCATCGCTGAGGGGGAAAATTCCCGATGTCGGATCTAGAGTTAGTTCCTCAAGCCCCATCCAGTGGACATTTCCTTGCTGAATTTGTACCCAAGGGATGGCTTGGGGTTCTGGCTGGAGAGTTTGACCATCAATTAGAGAAAATCGTGCTTCTCTTGCTGCCTGGACTTGAATTGCTGGGGTGGCGATATGGGAAAGTGTAGTGTTGATTTGCTCCACCCAACCCTCCACCAACGCAACTATTCTGGCATCCCCATCAGCAACTAATTCCTCAAAGTATTCTCGGTCTACCTTCAGCAATTCTGTTTCTCCCATCGGCACTGCTAAAAGTTGGCGGTGCTGATCAATAGACTCGGGAGCAGTTCCAAAAAGTGCTTCTTCAGGATTGCTAGTGAACAAATAACGGCGAGTTCCTTCCGTGATGCCATTTTTAATGGTGACAGCAAACAACGCTACAGAGCCGGACTGCACAACCCAAATTGTTTGCGGGTCGTCTAGCAGTATTGGTTCATTTCCTTTAAGGCTGTACAGTTGCCCCTGCAAGTCTATGATCCTAGCTTGGTTGATGACCATAATTAAGCTCCTTCTTCACTGCTGATTAACCGTGAGTACACCCCCTCTACTTGCCACAATTCCTCGTGAGTACCTCGTTGCACTACTTTTCCATGTTCAAGGACAATGATTTCATCACAATCACGAATCGTGCTTAATCGGTGTGCAACAATTAAGCAGGTACACCCACGTCGCCGCAGATTTTGGTCAATAATTTTTTCCGTCTCGGAATCCAGAGCGCTAGTAGCTTCATCCATAATCAGGATTGAAGGATTATTAACTAAGGCGCGGGCTATTTCTAATCGCTGTCGTTGACCTCCACTTAAATTAGCCGCTCCTTCAATTAGTTCTGCATCAAATCCGCCAGATATGGAGAAAATTACATCATCAATGGCAGCATCTTTACTAGCTCGCACTAAGTTTTTGTCCGGTACTGTGGTATCCCATAAAGTTAAATTATCCCTAACAGTCCCACCAAACATTAAAATATCCTGCTCTACCAAAGCGATAGAGTTAGTTAGTATCGATTGCAAAATCTGCTTTTTAGGTTTTCCATCAAAGTGAATTTCTCCATCCCAAGGTTCATAGAGTCCGCTTACTAGTTTGGCAATGGTAGACTTGCCAGAGCCGCTCCCGCCTACTAAAGCTACCCGATGTCCAGGCTTGGCCGAAAGGTTAAAGTTTTCAATCAAGGGCGGATCTAGACGGCTATAGCCAAATGTGATGTTTTCCAGTTCGACGTATCCCTGCAATCTGGGCAGAGGAGATGAATCAGATGAGGAAGATAAAGAGATTTTTTCTTCCCCTGCAACGCCAGCTCCCCAGCTCCCCAGCTCCCCAGCTCCATCAATCGGGTTATCCAACACATCATCTAGGCGAATCAAATTGCCCTCCATTTCTTGGAGGGTACTACCGAAGTTCACAAGATTATTAACAGGTAGCAAAAAGCTCTGCATCAGTCCTTGAAAGGCTATAAGCATTCCGATGCTGAGGTGTCCATCCATCACTCGTAAACCACCTACAACCAATAAAGCCATTGATGAGAGTGAAGACAAAAGTGTAGGTAATATTGAGAAAGTCTGGTTTGTCACCCCCAGTTCTTGCTGAGAATTGATCGCCTTTGTGTAGTACCCTGACCACCGCGAAAAGAAATCTGATTCCAACCCTGATGCTTTGAGAGTTTCTATACTTTGGAGAGCCGCTATGGATGCGCCAGCCGCTTTACCATACTCTTGGATTAATCGCTGATTAGCATCGACGCGCTGACGGGAGATCCACTGCAAGGTTAAGACATTCACAGTAGCAAAACTAGCTACAACCAAAGTCAGTACCCAGTCATATTGAAGCATGACTAAGGCGTAAAAAATCACCATCACCACATCAATGACTGTAGTCGCCAATCGCCCCGAAAGCACATCAGCAACTTGGTCGTTGAGACTGGTGCGGTTACTAATTTCACCTGCAAACCGTTGGGCGTAAAAACTAACTGGTAGACGCAAGATATGCCACAGAAAACGACTGGACATCCCCACAGACAGCTTGACTTTCAAGCGTCGTAAATAACGCAACCGCAATAGTGTTAATACTCCTTGGAGGACTGCTGCGATCGCCATCGCCAATAACAACGGACGTAGCCAGTGCTGCCGCCCTTGCACCAGGATTTCGTCTACAAACACTTGACTAAATACTGGTACTGCCAGCCCGACGAGTGTTAACAAGAATCCTGCCAGCAGACAGTAAATTAAGACACCAGTAGCACTCTTTAGCCGTGACCACAGCGATAAAATCAGGCTAGGTTTACGACCCCCTTTTTCAAACTCCACCCCTGGTTCCATAACCAGCACCACTCCGGTATACCCCTCGTCAAATTCCTGCCGGGACACCTTTCGTGGCCCAGTGCCTGGGTCATTAATATAAACCCAAGCAGAGCTAAATCCTTCTACTACTAGGAAGTGATTGAAGTTCCAGAACACAATATAGGGAGGGCTTAGGTCTGGCAGTTGATCCAGTTCCTTCTTAAAGCCTTTTGCAAGGAGTCCATAACTTCTGGCAGCTTTGAGGACGTTAGAAGCTTTGCTGCCATCGCGGGAGACTCCACACTCTCCACGCAGTTCTGGCAAAGGCACAACCAGACCATAGTACCCCAAAATAATTCCTAAAGCTGCGGCACCACATTCTACTGCCTCCATTTGCAAAAGCGTGGGTGTCTTTACCCGCTTACCTGAATTTTTCAGCAGGTTTTGCAGGTACTGCAAAGGATTAATCGGTGCCACTAATGATGGATTAGTAGATACCACTGACAGACCTCAGAATAGGTAAAACAAATGTAATTGGCGATCGCTCTTCCACCTTGACTCGCACAGATGTAGTCGTTCCAGAAGAGATTTTTAAGTGTGGCCCATTAGAAGAAGACCACTTGTAGCCGCTGAAAGTGGTAGAATCCGGCTGGAGGTCAGCAAATACTTGAATGACCGCCTCCTGCTTCTCACCCATCAAACCTGTCACCACTTCGGGATTACCCACTACACTAGCTGCTGCTTCTCTGGTAATCGGAAATGATGAGACAGTCGTTATCTTACCGACAATACCGCCAAAGCGTTCCCGTTTCACGGTTTGGGGTGTGATTTGCAGCGTCATACCTGGTTGAATTTTCTTGCCCTCTCCAACCGGAAAATAGGTAATGCCAACCATTTTGCTAGATGGATTTTCTGCATCTATGCTCCCTAAACGGGTTCCGGCATCAACAACCTGCCCAGGATTAACAGTGATCTCTAAAACACGTCCTGAGTGTTGAGAGATAATCTGGCTGTTATTGCCTAGTTGCTGTTGGAGTTTGGCAATATCTCGCTTGACTTCTTGAATCTCGTTTTTGCGGGTAGTTACAGTTTGCAGGTCTTCTTGAGCTAGATTGGCTACTTTACTGTTTTGTTCTTGCAACTGGGCTTGGATGTTTTTGATTTCGTTTAGGTTTGAGAGGTATTGCTGTTGTGCGTCCGCTTCTTTAACGTCTAGTTGCTTTAACTGAGATTCCGCTTCATCAATGCTTGCACGGGCATCGTCGTATTGTTGCCGCGCTTCTAAGACCACATCATCAGGAATTGCTCCTTCTTTTAAAAGCTTCTGACGATTTTCTAATCTCTTTTTATGAGTAGGAAGCAGCCCTTGGAGTGTTTGCAAACGTCGCTGTAGGTTTAGGCGATCGCGCTCTATTGACACTAACCCTTTCTCTCTTAACACAGGTGTCAAATCCTGCACAATCTTTAGTCTTTGCTCAAGAGATAAGCGTTGCTCTTGGATTGCCTTTGTGTCAACCTGCTGACGCTGCCCTTGTAACAAGCTGGCGTTCCGATCCTGTCCCTCTAGTTGAACCAATTTAGCGCCTGCTAGTTGTAATTGCTTACGCAGGTCAACTTGGTCAACTGTTGCCAGTACGTCTCCCTTCTTAACCACATCTCCAACATTGATATTCAAACTAAGTAACTGCCCTGCACTTTTCGATTGCAGTGTTAAAACGTTACGTGGATAAATCAGTACCCCTTGACCGTCCACGGTAATTGGGATTCGTCCATAGATACTCCAGACCACGGCAACTGCTACCAAGGAACCCAAGGCGGTTAAAGGTAGCCAGCTTTTGGGACTGACCACCTGCATTAGTTGGTCTAGTCTTTCAGGTGAAGATAAACGCTCTAATGACTCTTTTCGGAATAAGTTTTGCTTTTGTTCGACCATTTAAGATGCCTCGACAATCATTTGTGCTGAAAAATCTGGCGTTGCTGATTGCGGTATGAAAACATTGGGCGTTGCAGTGAAAATCCTTGTATAGATGTAGCAGTGCTACGTTTATACATCCAAATTCATACCTCGATTTAGCAACGCCAAAAATCTTTCCTGTTCTTGAGCTTAGATATTTCAAGTTTTCTAAATAGAGATTTATACTTATAGGACTTATGGAAAAACGTAGACGCATTGGCAAAGCCTCTTGTAGAGAAGCGGCTTGCCGCAGGCTACCGCCTCAGAATGAATTCTGAGGCTAATAGCTAAGGTCTTCTTTAGAAAACTGAGGAAGGGTTTAAGTCCACTTGAGTGGACAGTAGCTCAAAGCCTGTGAAATTTATTTCTGGGCGGGCTAAGGAGCTAATTGAGAATGGTGCAATATCTCAGTTTTAACAAACTTAGCTATGAGCCGAAGAACTTTAGTTTCGGGCGGTTTATGCTCTCAATACACAATTTTTACTTTATGCCGATGAAATTAAATTCCTCTCAAACGGCTCAACATCCAATCAAATTTTGTTCCAGCTAATGCCATACCATCTAAAACATTTGAATCTAGTTCATCTTCATATTCAACATTTTCATCGAGTGGCTGACCTTTGCTATAAATGCGTCTGCCATAACCAAGCCGATTGAACATTTCCTGTAGGCGATTTGCAAGCAGGGTAGCAATCAATCGATAAAATCGAGAGGCAAAACCTATATCCTGCTGCAATTTTGCTGCTAACTGTTGTCGAGGAATTGACAACACAAGCGAGTCTCCGGTAGCCCTGACAGTTGCAAAAGGCAAACGGGTATCGATGAAAGCTGTTTCTCCCACGATTTCGCCCTTTGATAATCTTGCTATCTCTCTACTTTTAGTTTCGTCACCCTCTAAAGCTGCAAAGGCTCGAGTTAAGGGATTGCGTTCATCTTCAGAAACTGAAACTGTCATTGTTCCATCCAGGAGGATATACAGCGCATCCACAGGCCCTCCTTCACGGATGAGTACTGTGTTAGCGGCAATTTTTTGGCTACGTCCTGTAGCAATCATCCAATCGATATCACTATCATGCAATTGTCCTAAAACAAATAGCATATCTCTGAGCGTCTTGCTTTTAACAAGTTTGCTATAACCAAGTTGAGTGATTCTATTTGAAAGTAGAATAGCGATCGCTCGATAAAATCGAGATGCAAAACCAATATCCTGCTGCAATTTTGCGCTCAATTGCTGCCGAGAAATAGATATTACCACCGACTTTTGGGCAGCTTCAACAGTAGTAACAGCTGGGCGAACATTAAGAAACGGGATTTCTCCTACTATCTCACCGCTTGATAACCTACCAATCTCTCGTCCTAATGTTTCGCTATCCTCCATAGCTGCAAAAGCTCGATCTAGAGGATTGTTTGTAGCTTGTGACACAGTGATTGTGAATGTTCCATCTAGTATGATGTGTAGGGTATCAAGCACTTTTCCTTGCTGTACAACGATAGTGCCAGCAGGGATCTCCTTTTTCTGACCCGTAGCGATCATCCAATTGATGTCACTATTACTCAACTCCTTAAGTAGAACTTCTGTCATAACTCATATCAATTGTGGTTTAGATTTTGGATGCCCCTCTGCTTTTTTGCTCCCCTGCCCCTCTACCTCTTTCAGACTTGTCCGCAATTGGTCTAGAATTTTCTGAATATATGAGTGCGCCTCAGAAGAAGCCAGTTCCTCTAATGTTAAATAAGTCAAAGCTATTAACATAATCGGTTGACTATTGAGAGTTCTTAACTCCTGCCCATATTGAACGTCAAAGCGCTCCAAATTCTCAGCAGCAGACTTCACCAATGCTTGCAAAATCTTAAATGCGTCCTCTGAAAGCGGCGGTTGACCCGGGTAATTTTGCAATCTGCCTCCTTCTCGGTAATCTGGAAACGACTCCAGCCCCAGAAAGCGTAAAAACCAATCAGCCCGATAGTGTCCTATAGCCGTCACAATACCTCTGTAGTCAGCAATCAGTTCGTCGAGCAGATTGTTTCGCATAGAACCAAATAAGCGCTGTGTGAAGTAGTGAGTACATTCATGTTCTAGCCGAATATTTAGGGAGATACGCCGCCATTCTGATTCGGAAAGTCCGATGTCGCTGGCTGAAACATTGCTATAGAAACCGTCACTCAAAATAATCAACCGATCTTGATACAGCTGCTTTTGCGGGATTAGTCGCCGAAATTCCTCTAACCAACTGCTTTCGGAGCAGTTACCAAAATTTTTAGCTGACCATTGTTGGCGATATTGGCGAACCCGATCCCAGTTGTTGAAGCCAGTGACCATACAAGCTCCCATAGAAGCAGGGACTGGTAGTGGTTCATTCCGCATCGTTAGCGCCTGTACCAAAGAAACAAAGTCCTTTCGGTTTTTGGTAAGCAAAATCGGTATTGCTCCAGCCAAGCTTTGATATATCATCAACTGAAGTTGTTCGGGTTGCTGCAAAATCAAACCAGTCGCCTCGACCATGCTATCGACTGGAACACCTTTACGAGTAGCAGAGCGGTATGCCTCTGTTTGGCTGATGCCTTCGAGTATGGGAAACTGTAACTGTACCAATCTGCTTGATAACACTTCAAATACTCCTACCTCTTTGGCTGTAGCGGTGTATTCCTCCCAAGCGGCTACATGGGGTTCGGGTGGAAGCGGAAACTTGGCAGCGAGTGTTAAACAGCTGTGATCGAAGATGTTTTGATTGTAAGCGAGTAATTCCTCTGTCTCCCTTGCAGTAGCACCATAGGAGGCAAGTATACAAGCACGAAGTTGGTGTTGATTGTTCAAGAATGAGCACCTCCCACTAATACCTTTTTTAACTCAACTTCATCCACAATCTGCCGAGCAATTTCTTGCACCGTCTGGCTAAATGGATGGTCAGAGTAACGCAGGCAGAACAGACCACTACTGGCTAGCTGAATTATCTCTTCAGAAAGAGGCACAATGCCTGCTACTGGGGTGTTGTAGATTGTCTCCATTTGTTCTCGGAGAGTGTTGAAATCCATTGCTGGTAGCACCTTATTAATTACCAGCAGCATTTTGTTCACTTTTAATTTTTTCGCCACCTCCACCGTTACCGCAGTACCTTGGAAATCTTGGCGGTCTGGACGCAGAATAACGACTAAAATATCAGAGATAGCGATCGCCAGTAAGGTTTCTTCATTCAAACCAGGGTGAGTATCAATCAACAAATAGTCCAGGTTGAGATAGCGGATTAAATCCTCAAAGCCGTCGTTGAGTTTGCCTACGTCATAACCCTCGCGCAAGATACGGGAAATTTCCCCTGCTTTAATACTGGAAGGAATCAGGTAGAGGCTGCCATTTGCTCTAGATGTCTCCCCTTCCGCATTTAAAGTATGACTAACATCGTAGGCAGCATCTTTAATTACACAGCGCCCCCATAAGTAATCATTGAGGGAGCGATTCATCTTTTCTTCGTCTAGACCAAAAATAATATGAATCCCTGGTGATTGAATATCGGTGTCAATAATACCTACACGTTTTCCTTGACGCGCAATAGTAGCGGCTAAGTTAGCAGTTAAATTTGATTTGCCCGTACCACCACGAAACGAGTGAATAGATACAATTTTGGACATAATGTCTACCCTAGCTATGTGAAAATTTTGATATAGTTGCTATCTGCGGATTTCTTCAATCAGCTACTTTTACAACGCGACCTTTAAGATTTTGTGCTTTTTGATGTAACTGCTGGAAATAGTCGGTTTCATCATTTTTGGCCGTTCGCCCCTTGATTTTTTGCGCTTTTTGTTGGAGTTCCTGGAAATAATCTGTCTGTGTGATATCAGCTACCTGACGTACCTTTTTCGCTTCATCGATTTCAACGTTTAATTCCATCACTTGCTGTTTGAGCTTTTGCTCTCGCGCCTTCACCTCTTGGGCCATTTGCAGGAAAACGCGCACTAGTTGACCAATATCATCATTCGCGTCAGACACCTTAGCCAACTGATGATCATCAAAATTATCCTGTTCTACCAGTGATTGTGCTGCTTTTGTTAGCGCACGAATCGGTTTGGCAATACTCCGCGCTAAAATCAAGGCGATGATTGCTGCGATCGCTCCTACTGCCAGTAAGCTGTAGCTGTTCTGCCAAATGAGTTCATTCAAGGGAGCATCAAACTGTGCGTGGGCTTTGTTCACCCCTAACACCCAAGGTTGCTCTTGTAAGGGAGCAAAGCCGATCATCTGGCGTGTCTGCTCAATTGGGGAATAATAGCTGGTGTGACTTGTCTGTTTAGCTCCCACGATCGCAGATGCTAACTCTGGAACGTCCAAGCTTTTGATTTGATCGACACCATAAAGCCTATCGGTTTCGCTCTGCTGTTGTTTGTTAGCTGGCAAGGGGACTAGGCTATGATAAAGTAGCGATTTATCAGGATGGCTAATGATTACGCCACGCTCGTCAACCAAGAAGGCATAACTTTGAGAGCCAGCCTGCAACGCATTTACAATCGCCCAGATGTCTTCTCCCTTGATTTTTAAGACCGTTACACCGACAATCTTGCCGCCCTCAGACCGTACAGGATTGGAGAAGTAAATGCCTGCTCGTCCACTCGTTGTACCAACTATAATGCTGGAAACGTAAGGGCGTCCCTGAATGCTAAAGCGGAAGTATTCACGGAAAGCGTAGTTTTGAGCAATGAATGTGGGGTCAGTGGCAGCAAGGCAGCGTCCCTTTGTATCTATGATGTAGACAACATCATAGTCGGGGTTGGAGCGAAAGACGTTATCTAGCGTTCGTTGCATCGAGGAGCGGAAGGCTGTTTGCTTCTGAGGATTAGTAGCAGCCAGAAAACCCACTACATCCTTATCAGTACTGACTTGGACGGCAACACGCTGGATGTCAATTATTAGCTGGTCGAGGCGACTAGCGTTACTGGTGGCTAAGAGTTCCAGTTTGCGGTATTCGCTGTCCTCTGCACTCTTGAGGCTTTCTTGGAGGTTGTGATAGGTGGTGAAGCTCATCGGTATGAGGGCAACTGCAAGCAGTGCTACCGAGAGTTTTGTTCTGATAGACCAGGCAGAGGGGTTAAAGAACCGACGCAAGAGTTTAATTGAGCCGATTTGCTCTAAACCCGACCATACCTTGGTGGGTGGTTCGTAAGGGGCAACCTTTAGCCCACCTGCGATCGCATCTAGCTCTGCATCACTGATACTATCACCTGACTTTGAGATTTGAGCTAAAGCAGCTTCCCATTGGGGCAGTGTAAAACTATAGCCAGCAGCTAATACGATTTCTAAGCGTTGCTCATCACTGGCAGCATTTTGGAGTTGCTTTTGCAACAGTTCATCCGTGGCTATCCGCTCATAAAAGGCTTGTGCGCTTTCAACAGACATACATTTTAAGAGGCTATTAAATCAGTTGCCTCAATCCCAAAGAGTTGCAGTAATCTCTGCCATGTCCAGGGACTGCTTCGCTTTAACAAGAACCTTTAAAAAGGCTCGCCGATTTTGCCAACCAGAACGCGGTAGGATCGGAGACCGAACATCTGAAACATTCAAAGACTCAAAATTATCGGTTCCTTCGTTGGGAAGTAGTTCTTTCTCTAAAGCAGGAGAATTACTTGTTTGGCTCATATTACACCTCTTGCTAGGGCGTAAGTAGATTTGGGTTCATCCTGCCAGCTATCTGACCACTGGATGCGATCGCTAGTAAAATGAAGTGAGTCATCAACAGGCCAAGGAGCTTCAATAGGTTCCTCAATTAGGGCAAATTCCCCGTTATCAAAGGGAAGTCCCTGCGCCCGCACCTTTGGATAAACCCGCTCTCGCATCCCCCACTTTGCCTGCTCTAAGGCGCGATGGTGGCAATAAGGATTGTTCCCCCGGCGATCAAAGAAGACGTGCGCCGTCCAGGTGCAACCTCCACGGCAAAGTTCAGCATACTCGCAAGTTTTACAGAATCCCCACAGGTGTTCTGTTCCTTTAGGAGTATCGGCATCGAGGTTAAACCGCAGTTCTTCTGTCTGTTCAACAATTTCTCTTAAAGAGCGGTCTCGGATATTACCGCCAGTGTAAGCTGCTGTGGGTAATGAAGGGCAGCCTTTTATTGCGCCATCTGCCTCCAGACCCAATGTAGACAGTCCTGCACCGCAACCTTGCCAAAATCCCCATTCATTCCCACCTCCGCGCATCAGCCGCTCATATGGGCCGTAGTAGCCGATGTTATTACCAGGTTGCATCCTGACTCCTTCACGACTAGCCCGTTTGCTTACACGAGCAAGCATTGGGTAAAGGTCTAGTAGTTCATACGGCTGGAGGAGAATGTCTGCGTTGTCTGCTGCGTTGCCCATAGGAACCGTAAGTTGGATCTGCCAAGCCATAGCACACGCATCACGAATTTGCTCGTAAATTAGAGGAAATTCTGGAGCAGATAAACGGTTGATTTGGGTGGCTTCCCATTCTTGGGAAGTAAATTCATAATCAGCAGCTTTGAGTATTTCCTGGCGTTCTTCTGTAGAAGTCGCCTCCTCTAATTGCGTTCGGAACGTTTCATCTGTGGTCATTCTGGAATAGAATGCCTTTGCACTTTCAATAGACATAGATTTCTCCCATTTTTTCGGTTTTGCTTAGTGTGTAGCGGGATGCGATCGCTTCATTCAATAGAAGAGGAGCTTGAATTACCAGTTACCACTAACTCAACTTGAGTTTGGTAAAAACTTTTCTCAAAATCAAGATGTCTGAAAGTTATTTTGCCTTATTCCAAAGTCAGGTTTGTGAAAATTCAGACATTGAGTTTTAAGACATTTAATTAGATATATTTAGAAATGTTTATCAAGTTTTTCCCCAATATCAGAAACTAAATCTTTGCCCTCTTTATAAACGTCAGTAACAAAGTCCTTAGCAACATCTACTACTTTGCCTAATTCTATACCACCGGAAACCGAAGTAAGCTGTTCATCAGATAACTCATTAGATTGCTGTTGGGAATCGATTTTCTTTTTAGGGTCAATTGAATTGTTCGTCATGGTATGTTTTTCCTTTGGATTTTTTGGTTCACTTCATCGAAATACTATAGGTGAATAAAGCTTATTAATCACTTTTTTCATTAAGTTTATCAACCTTTTATTTGAAAAAGCTGAAGATTTAGATTGATATCTAATAAATTAGGAGATCCAAAAGCTAAATCCAATGCACAATATTTTTGTAAAACTAACATTTTTTTTTATCTTGATATCAAAAAAATTATTAGTTCCATCAAAAGATAGTGTATGGTAATTACCTTCAAAACTCAGTTAGTATTTTTACAGGTTTAGCACTTCTAACTTGATTGCTAAAGCATAAAAGGATGGAATGTCTGAGCAAAGGTTGCTGAGAATCACAAACAGTGATAAAGATGCAACTTAAACTTAACAACCCAATCTGTATCTAAACTGAATGTTCTTTACTTGAGGAAATAAAAATCATGAATGAACAACAAACCCTCCAACCGATTCGCAAACAGATTGAAGCACACATTATAGCCCAAGCTTGGAACGATGAGACTTACAAAAAGGAATTGCTCAGCAACCCCAGAGCCGTCATCGGAAAAGAATTTCGCGTTCAACTGCCTGCTGAAGTGAATGTGACAGTGATCGAGGAAAGTCCCACTAGCTTATACTTCGTGATCCCCAACATTCCTAATGCAGTAGCTGAAGCGGAATTAAGTGAAGAGCAGTTAGAAACCGTCGCCGGCGGTGGTCCTTTGACAGCTATTGCTACTGGTGGATTCGCCGCTGCTGGTACATTAATAGCTGGTGGTAGCGGTTCTGATGCTATTGGAAATGGGATTGCTGGTGCTGGCCTTGGGTTACTGCTTCCTACTCCCTAATTTTCTAGAGAAGTAGCGAATGAATAATGTGCTAACAGCAGTCGCATAAAGATGTTGGCTGCTGTTGCAGGTAATGCCTGTTACTCAGAACAAAAATCCAAAAAGAAGCCAGATTTGCATCAATTTAAAGCCTGAGAACAGTTAATCATACTTGGCTAACTGTTCTCTACTTCCTCATAAGAAGCTAGAAGGGTAGTTAGATATAAAATGAGGTTCAAGGTAAACAAATTTCCAAGAGATGCCCTGGTCTTTATAACTGGAGCGTTGTTCTAGGGTTTTTTCCTAACACTTATGATACTATCATTAAATTAAGCTGTCAAAAATGCTTTGATAGTTGGTGGAAGTGTCTTCATTATTAGTACGGTGGAGATATTCTTTTATCGTAAGTAACAACTCCTCGATTCTAAAAGGTAATTTGAGTCGATGCATATTAAGGAAATTTTATTTTTCCATTTTCCTATGGAAGTACAGGGCAGGGTCTTGTTGCCCGACATAATCTACTAATAAATGGTCTTTGATATGCCCACGTTAGTTGTTTACATGGATAGTTATCATAAAATTTTCCAGGAAAGAGCTAGGGCAAACGCATCTAAAGTACTCTTCATCCTGACCAAGATTAAGACCCAACGAGAAATCAGTATTTCTGGCTTGATTTATTTTCTAAGGCTCAAAGCGATCGCTAAAATCTTTGTCAATAAGTAGGGATTAATGAGATTATTTTTGAGTCTATTGAGAATATACAAGTCTTCTTGACATGATGCGGCCGCCCTAAGGAAAGAGCTGATTCAAATTGTAGAGCTAGCACAATAACTGTTGTGACATGAAACTGAGTAAAGAGCAGTTGGATCAACTCAAGGCTTATGAAACTGCCGAGCAGACAATTCATAATATGAAAGTTAATGTGACGTTAACATTAGAAGGCATACTTTTGAAGAATATCGACTTGCATTCCCTCAGTATAGCTGTAAAGGAGGAACAAATGGCAGAGAGAACCTGGACATTTGAGTTAGACGATCATCGTCACGTTGTTGAAATAGAACATGGTGGACCATTAGGCACGCGCGTTATCCAAGTTGATGGTCAGATGGTAGAAGACTCATCAAAATTTTGGGATACAGGTTCTTCCTATCCTTTTACAATTGGCGAACATGAGTGTGTTCTTACCATAGAGCGTCAATTGATTAACTATCAATATCGGTTGTCTGTTGACGGTCGGGAAATCGTGTAATAAATAAGATTGTAGATAAAGTGACCAAGGCTTGTTCGTAATAATACTTAGGTCTTGCTGCTGTTCACGTTTTTTCAACTCTTGTAACGGAATTAACTTGATGGGGACATCTGACGGGGTGACAACCCGTCAGCCTTTTTTCTACTTTTGCTGAGTGCTGCTTTGAGTGCGCTGTGCCTCACGCCAAGCTTGGGGTGTACTACCGTGATATTGGCGAAACTGGTAGAAGAAATCACCCTCATGCTGATAGCCTACTGCCTCCGCAATCTGATTTGCGGATTGGTTAGTTTCCAATAGCAAGGCGCGCACTGCTGCTATCGGGCGCTCGATAATACAATGATTCACTGTTTTATCCCGTCTGGCGTCGTACTAGTAGTCTGCCAACCCAAAAATGCTAAGTGAGGACTGGGGAAAGGGTAAAAGGTAAGGGAGTTAAACCCTTTCCCCCTTTCCCCTTACCTTTTACCCCGCCAAGTTCACTTGGCGAACTACTAGGTCAGTTAGGTAAGCTGCAAAGTAACCAACTGCCTCAGCTACATTGCACAGAATCAGTTGATGATAATTTGCCTCAATGAACTGAAAAACGGATACGCTGCGCCTTGCGCCAAAGTTGAGGTGTAGTCCCATGATACTGGCGAAACTGACGGAAGAAATGTCCCTCATTCTGATAGCCTACTGCCTCAGCAATCTGATTTGCAGATTGGTTGGTTTCTAAAAGTAAGGCAAGCACTGCTGCCATTCGGCGCTCGACAATCCAATTATTCACCGTTTTTCCTGTCTGGCGTCGCACTAGGTCGGTTAAGTAAGCTGCGGAGTAACCTACTGCTTGGGCTACGTCGCACAGGGTAATCGATTGATAATAATTGGCTTCGATAAAGTCGAAAACCTCTTTCAGTTGAGGGCAAGTAGGCAAGAGCGACTGCGGATCTACCGATTTGGTGTCAGTACTTTGTGGTTCTGGAACTGGCTGAGACTGAGCAACATAGCACTGGCGCATGGCTGCTTGTTTTTCTAATCGGGTAGCGATCGCTTCCAATAATTCCTCTACTGTTGAGGGCTTGGTAAGATAGTCGTCTGCTCCCAATTTCATGCCTTGACGAACCTCAGTTTTAGAAGATTTGGCGCTGAGAAAAATGAAGGGAATTGTTGCCGTTAAAGGGTTTTGGCGCAATGTATTCAAAACACCATAACCATCTAGTTCTGGCATCATAATGTCGCACAGTACCAAATCAGGCAAGTGTTCTTGTGCTTGCTGAATACCAACAAGACCATTTTCCGCAGCGATCGCTTCAAACCCTTCTGCTTCTAAACTGTCTAAAAATATATCTCGACTTTCTGGCTCATCTTCAATGACTAAAATCTTTGTCATGGTTTCCCCTTGATATTTAGTTATTTATCAGGTGAATAACGAATTACAGCGATTTATAATTGGGTAAATCAGGTTGTAGGGGCGCAAGACATTATGCCCCTACAACCTGATTGTGTTTCATGCTAATGAAAACCTCTGTATGAATTTTCATCATCTTTCCGGCTGTGCTGTGCAGAGATTGTCATAGCAGGGGCAGCGTAATTGTAAACTTAGTACCCACCCCAACTTCACTGACGACGGTGATTTGACCACCATGCAGGTCTATAAGCTTTTTGACAAGAGCCAATCCCAATCCATTACCTGGGATCTGCGCGACATTCGCACCCCGATGAAATGGCTTAAACAGTCGTTGTTGATCTGGTATCGAAATGCCAATTCCTTGATCCTTAATCTGGAAAATCACTTCTCCATCCTGGCAAGAAGCTACTAAATCAATCGTGCTATCACTCGGTGAATACTTAACCGCATTTGAGAGCAAATTCCTGAGAATAGGCTGTAGCAATTTTTTATCCAGGCAGACTGTACAATCACCTTGGCTAACTAAGGTGACTGTGTGTTGGGGAGCCACTGCGTTGCGAACTTTCCCAAAATTGGAGCAAGTGGCGTTGCTTTCGTTCAAATTCATTTCTGCCAATATGTCACGGCAAAATTGGATCGGGTTAAGTGGTTTTGGCTCAAACTTTAGCTTTCCCACCTCCGCTTTACCGTTGATGAAAATTTCATCCGTCAATTGGCTGATTTGTTCGACTGCTGTCTGTAGGCGCTGTAAATACTGTAGTTTTTTCTCTTCAGTCCATCGGTGAAGATGACGTTTTAGTAAACTAGTAGAGAGTGAGATGATGTTCAAGGGAGTACGGAATTCATGAGAAACCATAGATAAAAAGTGCGCTCTGTGTTCATTGAAAAGTTTTTCTTGTTCTAGAGCAAAGCGAATTTCTCTTTCTGTTTGCTTGTGTGCAGTGATCTCCCGAAAGCTCCATACAGTGCCAATAATTTGTTCACCTAACCGCAGAGGTTGGCAGTATGGCTCAAAGATCCTGCCATCGTTGAATTCTAAAATATCGTAGTCTTCAAAATCTAATTGACTATCCAGTTTTTGAATGCGTCTGCAAAAAATTTCTGGATTTTTAAGTTGGTCTTTATAAAAACTTAAAAATTGGTTATGCTTCTGTGAAATAATGCTCGAATCGGTAATCTGCCACATTTGAAAAAATTTCTGATTCGCACAAAGGATATCTCCCTTACAGCTGATTGCAATAATACCGTCAGCAGTGGAATCTAAAGTTGCCTGAAGCAAAGAAAGGGACTTTTGTAGTTCTGTCTCTGTCTGCTGATACAAAGCTTGATCATGACACAATTGGTCTTTAGCAGCACTTAATTCAGCCAAAAGCTCTTGCACTTTTGACTCTAATGCTATATTGATTTTCTGTAAATCCAAAAAACTCTGCTGGCGATGGCTTATATCATGATCCCAGTTATGCGTCGGTGTGACTTGAAAATTGCGTAGTTCTAAAATACCGTCGTTAGAAACCATACTTCCACTCCTAGCGATTATTGAATGAGGTTTTAAAGATTATTTTCCACCCTCAAACTGCTGGTAAGCTGTTATAGCTTTAATTTGCATCGATAAAATCAAATTGATACCGAGCTTTTAAAATCTCCAGGACTTACGCAAAATAGCCATACAGCACTTCCGGCAGCTATGAGGTACATTCTAAAAGCTGAAAGCAATGATAGGAGAGGGGCAAGGAGAAAACTATATTGCATAATAGCCGGAAGCGCTGTAAGTGGCGGTAATTCATGAATTACCGCTACAGAATAATAGGGTTTTCAATTATTTTTGCCTAAGTCCTAATCTCTTTCAAAGTCAAGCCTCTATTTCTACATCGGGAAAAAATTGCCTAACTATGAAAAATGCAATATTTTGAACAACTTGCCTTAAATAATCTCTCTGCTCTACTCCTGTGCGGTATCTAAGGAAACATTTGAGTGTAATTTTAAAGTTTTCATAATTTTTTGATTACTGACTGATATAAGAGTAAGGTCAAATAAAGCGGTGCTTATAACTGTGTGGCTATCTCGTGTCTACTGTACTTTTCATTGGTTAAAGCTTTTATGGACGATCAGGATGAACGCCTGCGCCAATTGATTGCGGCAGTGTGTCAACACCCAGATGGCAGCCGGGAATGGCGAAAAGCTATGAGTCGGCTTCTAATTTTAATTCAGGGACTACCGGAATTTAGAAAATACTCAAGCATAGACTGTCCCGACCACTTTTTAGATGCCTTAAACCAAAGTTTGGAGTGGTTGAGCCACAATATCAGAAATTTTCAGCCACGTACATCTTCAGTGCGATCTGATTTAGTAAAATGGCTTAAAAGCCACCTTTACTGGCGCATCAAAGATTTAAATTCACCATCTTCCTCTCGAGGAAAAAGATTTCATCTTTCCTTGGATGAAAGCATTTTGGATGCTGATACAGAGATAACAACTTGGTTAGAACGAGTGTCAGAACAAGGACAACTATTAGGAACGCCATCTAACCCGTATGTTCTAAGCGGACTTGAAATTTATCTTGAACAATTACAACAGGAGTCACAACAATGCTTAGTAGCCAATTTAGCAATTTACATTGAGCAAGACCCAGACAAGCAATTACGAAACTGTTATCCTCGAAAACATCCCGGATGCAATTGTCAAGTACTTAGTCAAAGGTTGCTCTTCATATTTAAGAATCCACCAGATAAGCTTACTGATATTGCGCGTGAGTATCAAATCAATTACCAAACTTTAGTATCCTACTGGAAATTAAAAGCAATACCGCTCCTGCAAGAAGTTGCCATTCAACTCGGATATCAATCTAATTAACAGCCATGAGTAGCACAGAAACACTTTGCTTAAAAATTACACTTGGACAAGAAGCTCATGCCATTGCCCGCCAGTTTGCTGTTGAACAAACTACGCCTCAAAAAGGGAAACAGATATATTTGAATACACTAGCAGTTTATGCTGTTTACAGTTACCTGAAATGGCTGTGGATTGATACTGCTTTAAAAGAAGGCGATAGTTGGCATCCTCTTAAACGAGCTTTATTTGATGTTGCCGATCTAGTTCTTCCCAACATTGGTAAGTTAGAGTGTCGTCCAGTTCAACCTGGTGAAACGGTAATTTTCTTACCACCTGAAGTGATGGAAAATAGAATTGGTTATGTGGCTGTCCAGTTTAGCGAGCAGTTAAATGAAGTGCAGCTGTTAGGATTTGTTAGAAGAGTTAATATTCCTGATAATTGGGAGCAAATACCACTAGCAAGCCTCAAACCCCTTAATTTCCTCTTCGACTGTATTCCTGACGCTGTTGCTCACCCTGCACTCAGTGCTAGCCAAATACGGGTAAATTTAAACCAATGGTTCGAGAATCTGTTTGAAAATAGTTGGATGGCTCTAGAAGAAGTTTTCAGCAGTATAAATGATAAAAAGTTTGCCTTAAGAAGTATTTCATCAAAGCGTGAAGGCAATGTAGCACGAGCAAAAATAATAGATTTGGGATTACAAGTTGGAAATCAATCTGTAGTTCTGTTAATAGCGATCGCACCTTATTCTGAAGATAAAGTAGAAATACTAGTACAGTTACATCCAATAAACGGACAAACTTATTTGCAATCTAACCTGAGAATGAATTTACTATCAGAATCAGGAGAAAATATCCAAGAAGTTGTATCACGAAGTAATGATAATTTTATTCAATTAAAACGATTTAGAGGGTATTCTGGAGAAGGCTTTAATATACAAGTGTCTAATGGTGATTTCAGAATCAAAGAGGCTTTTGTCATCTGACATTTTTTTGTCGGAGTGCAATGAGTAAGTTAGTTGTTTTAAATTTGGGTAAGGGAGACCTCTACAAAGGCTTCCCCGATGTCACAGTTCAACTTGGGTTGACAAATGATCATCGGGCGATGGAATTTCGTGGTAGTTTACCAGCAGCACCAGAAATTCCCCAACTTTATCGAAATTGGCAAATACTATACTCGGCTCTCTACCGATATTATGGTTGGTCTGTACGCCTGGAAATCGAAGAGACTGATGTCACAAATTTTTCGGAAGTTGAATTTAACGATTTATGTGAGGAATTATCATTTAGAATTAATATCTGGCTCAACTCGGGGCAGTTTCGCAAAATAGAGCAAAAGTTACGCACGCAATTAAATCCAAATGAAGAAATTTGCTTTATGATTGCAACTAGTGATAAATTATTGCGGCGGCTTCCTTGGCATTTGTGGAATTTCTTTGAAGATTATCCAAATGCCGAAATAGCGCTCAGTCCCTTAGAGCCACAACGACAAAATAAAATATATATTAAAGAAAAAAAACTTAGAATATTAGCGATTTTTGGCAATAGTAAAGGGATTGATATTAGTCAGGATAAACGATTTTTAGAAAAGTTATCAAACCAAGCTAAAATAAAGTTTCTCCTTGAACCACAACGAAAGGAATTAAGTAATGAGCTTTGGGAGAAAGGTTGGAATATTTTATTTTTTGCAGGACATAGTTATAGTCAAGAAAAAGGAGTTCTGCAAATTAATCAAACTACGACAATTACTCTAGATAGATTAAAACATGGACTCACAAAAGCAATTGAGAGTGGATTGCGTTTGGCAATTTTCAATTCCTGTGATGGCTTAGGGTTAGCAGAAGCATTAGAGGATTTACACATTCCCCAAGTTATTGTCATGCGCGAACCAGTCCCAGACTTGGTAGCACAGGAATTTTTAAAACATTTTTTAACAGAATTTTCCAGTGGACAATCTTTATATTCTGCGCTGCACAAGGCGAGAAAAAGACTTGAAGGAATAGAAGATGAATATCCTTGTGCAACTTGGTTACCAGTAATTTGTCAAAATCCTTTGGAAGCGCCAATGACTTGGCAGTTACACCGAAAAATACTCACTACCAAGAGTGTTTTGACCATATTGCTGGCCAGCTTTTTGGTGACAAGTTTGATTATGGGGGTAAGGTATTGGGGTTATCTGCAAACCTCCGAGTTAAAGGCTTTTGACCATTTTATGCAATTGCGATCGCATCTTGTTACAGAAAAGCCTGACGAGCGGATTTTAATTATTACTATTGATGAAGCAGATATTCAGTACCAAATCAATAAAGGGATGCAAATGCGATGGTCGTTATCTGACCAAGCCCTTGCTCAATTATTAGATAAATTAAGTAAGTACCAACCGCGAACTATCGGTTTAGATATTTACCGTGATGGGACTGTAGATCCCAAATATCCAAATTTAGCCACTCGTTTTAGCCAGGATAATCGTCTATTTTTTGTGTGCAAAGTTGCTACAACTGATAATGATGGTGATAGTGATGGTATTCCGTCACCTGATGGAGTTCCAAAGGAACGGTTAAGTTTTAGTGATTTTGTTGCAGATGATGAAGTTATTGCTCGTCGTCAGCTTTTATATTTGACTCCTCCCCCAAAATCTCTGTGTACCACAGAATACGCTTTTAGTCTACAACTAGCACTTCATTATTTAAATAAAGAAGGCAAAACATCAAATGTTACAAAAGAAGGTTATTTGCAAATTGGTAATGTTGTGTTTAAGCAATTAAACGAACACACTAGCGGTTATCAAAAAGTAGATGCATCTGGTTATCAAATATTGTTGAATTATCGTTCTCTCTCCTCTGTTGAAAAAATTGCCGAGCAAATTAGTTTGAGAGATGTGTTAGATGAAAAGATACCCCTAGAATCAATTCAATCACTTAAAGACCGTGTTATTCTTATTGGTCTTTCTGCCCCTACTAACACGAACGATTATTGGAAGACACCATTCAGTTCTAGTGCAAAGCAGAAGCAAAAGCAGATACCGGGGGTGTTCGTACAAGCACAGATGCTAAGTCAAATCCTCAGTGCAGTTTTAGACCGCAGACCCTTGTTGTGGTGGTGGTCTGGATGGATAGAGACAGTTTGGATATGGATATGGTCATTATTAGGAGGTATTATAGCGTGGTATTATTCCAAACCTCTGCATCTGGGACTGGCGGTGATAGCAATACTTTTAACACTATTTGGCTTATGTTTTGGCATTTTTATACTGGCTGGATGGGTGCCACTTATCCCCCCAGTATTAGCAGTGTTAACTACCCAAGTAATTGTAATTTCATGGTTTAGACGTTCTCATCTTGATAAAAGAAGAAAATTAAATTTTAATCATGATTAGAAAAAAATTACTAATCCAAAGAATTCAAGAGACTTGCACAATTTATTTGCTAATTATTAGTGCAACAAGTCATTTGCAATCAGTGCAGGCACAACTGACTAATTCGATTCAAAACCCTGTGAAAAATTCGGATTTCCAATCCTTCCAGCAACCGACATTGCCCAGAAACGGCGCACCTACAGGTCGGCGCAAAGCAGGGGCTGGGCGTAATCCTGAGTGTCCTAAGTCCCTGGCGAGTCTTACTGCTTTAGTTCCTGGTAATGGAGGAAAATCAGTCTTGGCATCAACAGTTGTAGAAAATCCAACTTTTTGGTTTTATGTTCCTGAACTACCAGAGACTACACGTTCCGCAGAATTCGTGCTACAAGCGCTCTCTGGTAAAGATGTAGAGAATGTTTATCGAACACCTCTTACTCTGTCTGGAAAACGTGGTATTATTAGCATTACTCCACCACAACCGCAATACTCCTTAAAAGCAAATAAAAAATATCACTGGTACTTTCATGTTTATTGTGGTGATGTGGGAAAAACATCTGACAATTTTTATGTAGATGGGTTTGTGCAAAGGCAGGCGCTGACTCAGACTCTTGATAGTCAATTAAAGACAGCAAAGCCAAGGGAGTACATTGCTTATAGCACTAATAATATTTGGTACGATGCCCTAACTAATTTAGGTCAACTGCGCCATGCAAATTCGCAGAATGCAACTCTTAATAAAGATTGGGTTGACCTATTAAATGCCATTGGCTTACAAGATATTGCTAAAGAGCCAATTGTACAGCATTACAACTTAGAAAACTGACAAAATCAGACGAGTAATCGGGTGGGTACAATGTTAGGGATAACTCAAGATTGGCGATGTTGGTATTGTAGTTTGGCGATGGGCAGCCTTTTGATTGCTTCTTCGCAAGAGCATGTTTTCGCTCAAATTGCTCCAGATGGCACTTTGCCTAACAATTCCAGTATTACAAGGGATGGGAATACTTTTAATATTACTGGAGGAACACAAGCAGGAAGTAATTTGTTTCACAGCTTTGGCGAATTTTCTGTACCTATTGGTGGCACTGCTTCTTTTAATAATGCTCTTAATATTCAAAATATCATTAGTCGAGTAACGGGTGGATCTGTATCTAATATTGATGGAATAATCAGCATTAAGGGCGCAGCTAACCTGTTTTTAATAAATCCCAATGGGATTATTTTTGGTCAGAATGCCCAATTGAATATTGGTGGTTCTTTTGTTGCGACTACAGCATCGGCAATTGGGTTTGGCGAACGAGGTTTTTTCAGCGCAACTGAGAAAAATATCCCTTCATCCTTGTTGACTGTTAATCCTTCAGCATTATTGTTTAATCAAATTAATCAAAATGCAGCGATTCAAAATAACTCAGTTGCACCCGCAGGAAGAGATCCAGCAGGCTTTGATGCTTTTGGTTTACGAGTACCAAATGGTAAGAGCTTACTGCTGGTGGGTGGTAATGTCAGCATGGATGGGGGAGGATTAAATGCTAATGGTGGACGAGTGGAGTTAGGAGGATTGGCGGAACTTGGTAGTGTAGCGCTAGGTGTATATGGCAATAATCTCAGCTTGATATTTCCTGAGAATGTTGGGCGAGCTTCGGTATCCTTCACCAATCAAGCAGGTATATCTGTAAGTGGGGCTGGTGGGGGTAATATTGCAGTCAATGCCAATAATCTAGAGATTTTAGGAGGAAGTATTTTAAGAGGTGGTATCGGGCTAGGTTTGGGGACACCTGAAACTGTTGCAGGAGATATTACGGTGAATGCTACCGGGTCAATCAAAGTTGCATCTGGGAGCATAGTTGCCAATCCTGTGCGTTTAGGGTCACAAGGCAATGGGGGTAACATTACTATCAAGTCTGGTTCTTTCTCGTTACAAGATGGCGCTCAACTTTCTGCCTCAACTTCAGGACTTGGGAATACGGGGAATGTGACAGTGCGCTCAAAAGATGCTGTTTCCCTTGCAGATGCTTCTATCCTCAGTTCAGTGGAATCAGGGGGTGTAGGTAAGGGAGGTAATATCGACATCGGTGCTGCAACACTATCACTAATTGATGGTGCTCAACTAGTAAGCATTACTCGTGGTGCATCTGATACCCAACCAGCAGGACGAGGGGATGCAGGGAATGTCAATATAGATGTTACTGGCACTGTTAATATTGCTGGGGACAAAAATGATTTCCTTAGTGGGATTCGCAGCCGGGTGCAACCGGGAACAGTTGGCAATGGGGGTAATATTACTATCGATTCTGGTTCTTTCTCGTTACAAGATGGCGCTCAACTTACTGCCTCAACTTCAGGACTTGGGAATGCGGGGAATGTGACAGTGCGCTCAAAAGATGCTGTTTCTCTTGCAGATAATGCTTACATCCTCAGCACAGTGGAACAAGGAGGTGTCGGTAGGGGAGGTAATATCGACATCAATGCTGCAACACTATCACTCAAAGATGGCGCTCAATTGCTAACTCTTACTCGTGAAGCATTTGATACCCAGCCAGCAGGACAGGGGGATGCGGGGAATGTCAATGTTAATGTTACTGGGTCAGTTGATATTGCTGGGGAGAAAAACGGTTTTGTCAGTGGGATTGGCAGCTTAGTGCAACCGGGAACAGTTGGTCATGGGGGTAACATTACTATCGATTCTGGTTCTTTCTCGTTACGAGATGGCGCTCAACTTTCTGCCGAAACCTTTGGACAAGGGAATGCAGGCACAATTAAAGTTAATGCTGCTAATTTTTTTACTATTTCTGGCAAGAGTTCTAACTATAACAGTGGCTTGTTCGTTAACTCCCAAAGTCCGACGGGTACTGCTGGAGATATTATCGTCACCTCACCTAGAGTTACTTTGGACGATAGTGGCAGACTCTTCGCCGAATCTGCATCGGGTAACGGTGGCGACATCAACTTACAAACTGATTTACTCATTCTGCGTCGTAGCGCTCAAATCTCTACCACCGCAGGTACAGCAGAAGCTGGTGGCGATGGTGGCAACATTAATATTGATGTCCCGTCGGGCTTTATCGTTGCCGTCCCAAGAGAAAATAGTGACATCATCGCCAATGCTTTTACTGGCATTGGTGGGAGAGTGGATATCAAAGCCAATGGCATTTATGGTATTCAGTTTCGTGAAAGTCCAACTCTTTTGAGTGACATTACTGCTAGTTCAGAATTTGGTACACAAGGCACTGTAGAACTTAATACACCTGGTATCGACCCCAACAGTGGCTTGGTTGAATTGCCAACAATACCAGTTGACACCCAGGTAGCCCAAGGTTGCTATAGTCCAGGTTACGCCCAAAACCGATTTGTGATTACTGGACGCGGCGGTTTACCACCCAATCCCAAAGACATTCTCACTCCTGATGCAACCCAAATAGATTGGGTGTCTTTTAAACCCAGCAATAACAACCGTTCCCTACCACCTGTTACTAATAAACCAACAACCTCCACTCCCAAACGCATTGTTGAAGCCACAGGTGCAGTGCTAAACGCCAAAGGACAAATAGTCCTCAGTGCTAATTCATCCACCGTTACTCCTCATACTTCCAGACAGAACCCAATTCAATGTCATGGTAGCTAAAATTACTCCAACTTTTGCAGCATCCTGCTTGCTTATATTACTCAGTAGCCTGCCAACTACACCCGGTAAGGCGCAGACAGTCAATCGCGTACAACTACTCCAAAACAATTCTCCCTCGCTCCCACAACTTCCACCACCGCAGGATGTCCAACCACTTTCGCCCAGAACACCAACAACACCCTCTCCACCACCACAACTACCCCCTCCATCCGAACTATTCCAACCTGATAAACTAGTTCCCATACCAGATGAACCACTCCCTGAAACATCACAAATCTTTACTGTTAAACAATTTGAAGTTATTGGCAGTACAGTATTCAGCCAAGAAAAATTTAATCAAATACTAGAATGCAGTCAAAAAAACCTGACATACAGGTTGAGGCAGAAAACCGAGTGTTTTACAAATCGACCAATTACATTTACAGACTTATTAGAAATTCGCTCTAAAATTACTGAACTTTATATTCAAGAGGGGTATGTTACTTCTGGAGCTTATATTACTGAACAAACTCTTACTGATGGCGTTGTTCAAATCCAAGTAATTGAAGGTAAATTAGAGGATATCCAGATAACTGGAACTAGGCGACTCAACCCAAATTATATTCGCAGCCGTATAGCTTTAGGGGCATCCACTCCTTTAAATCAAAAACGCCTACTAGAATCCCTGCAATTATTGCGACTCAATCCTTTAATTCAAAACTTGTCCGCTGAATTATCTGCTGGCTCACGTCCTGGCTCTAATTTGTTGGCTATCAAAGTAACAGAGGCGGATACATTTAATGTAGAAACAGTATTTGACAATGGTCGTTCTCCTAGTGTTGGTAGCTTCCGACGGCAACTGCAAGTTAACGAAGCCAACTTACTAGGATTTGGAGATAGTATCTCGTTAGCATACAGTAATACTGACGGTAGTAATACCATAGATGCCAGCTACAGCTTGCCTCTTAATCCCCGTAATGGCACTCTCACCTTCAGCTATGGCAATACATCAGCCGATATTATCGAACGTCCTTTTAATACACTAGAGATTGAATCAGCTTCCCAATATTACGAACTCACATTCCGCCAGCCGCTAGTGCAAACTCCCAATCAAGAATTCGCTCTAGGAGTCACGGCTTCTCGCAGAGAGACTGATATTTCCTCTTCTGTGTTTGAACAGGAGGATGCTCCCCTTTCTCTACTTTCGCCGGGGGCTGATGCAGAAGGAAACACCCGTGTTTCTGCGTTGCGATTTTTTCAAGAATGGACTCTTCGTAATAGCCAAGAAGTAATTGCGGCTCGTTCTCAATTTAGTCTGGGAACTGGCGTATTTAATGCCACAATCAACAATACCGAACCTGACAGCCGCTTTTTCGCTTGGCGAGGACAAGCACAATGGGTACGTCTGTTAGCTCCTGATACTTTGTTATTAATTCGTGGCGATGTACAACTAGCTTCTACAACGCTTTTAACTTCAGAACAATTTGGTTTAGGTGGTATAAGTAGTGTACGGGGTTATCGTCAAGATTTACTGTTAGCAGATAATGGCGCTCTTGCTTCTGTTGAGTTACGGCTACCAATTGTGCGTGTACCACAATGGGATGGAGTTATGCAAGTTACCCCGTTTGTTGACGTTGGCACTGCTTGGAATAATTCGTCGAGTATAGATGAAAATAATACTAACACCTTAGCCTCTGTTGGTTTGGGTTTGCGTTGGTCACAGGGCAATAATTTTACTGCTGGTGTTGAGTGGGGTATTCCTTTAGTTTCTGTTGATACTCAAGGTAATACATGGCAAGAGGATGGGCTGTATTTTTTTGTACAATATAACCCATTTTAATCTAATATTATTACACAAAGTAGTCTGTGCGTTGCACGGATAATACCCAACTTTTAGTAAATTTTCCCGTGTTGTAGCTAAAACATCGCACAAAGCCGCCCAGTGGATTACAAGGTTTTTCTAATAGCTAATTATCAAGAACAGATCCAAAATGAAAATTAAAGTTGGTAATTTTCTATGAAAAAATTAAAGCATTTATTGTTATCATTCTTGACTGCGTTTCTTTGCATACTTTTGTCAGTTTTTGATAATTCTCCTATTTTTTCAATAACAGCTTTTGCAACATCTAAAATACTATCTTCTCCTATTGTAGCAACAAAACCTACTGTTAACCAAACCCAAATTTTTAGTTTAGTGCAGCAAAGCCAAGCACTTTATGAAGGGGGAGAGTTTACAGAAGCAGTACAACTTCTAAAAAAAGCAGCAGACGAATTTAAAGCTACTAATAATGTATTGAATGAAGCTATAGCTTTGACTAACCTTTCCTTAGTGTATCAGCAGTTAGGACAATGGCAACAAGCGAATGAAGTCATCTCACAAACTATTCAATTATTACAAAGTCTAAAAGATTCAGATTCTTCACAAGAGCAATCACAAGTCTTTGCTCGAGCTTTAGATGTTCGAGGTGGGCTGGAGTTAGCACAGGGACAAACTGAAGCAGCCCTAAGTACTTGGCAATCAGCAGCTAAAATTTATCAGCATTTAGATGATATATCTGCCCTAATTCGCAATCACATTAACCAAGCCCAAGCAATGCAAGCTATGGGAAATTATCTTCAAGCAGATAAAACCTTAACCTCGGTACGAGAAATTCTTCAAAAACAACCAGAGTCTCCTCTCAAAGCCACAGGCTTGTATAGCTTAGGGAATATCCTGCGAAGTTTGGGTTATCTAAACGATTCGCACAAAATCCTAGAAGAAAGTTATTCTGTGGCTGTCCAAGTAGGGAGTGCGATCGCTCAAAGTAATGCTTTACTTAGTTTAGGTAATACAGCCCGTGCTCAAACATCCGCTCAACTTAGTTTGGGTAACTCAAGCAACGCCAAGGATTACACTAAAACAGCAATTCAATACTATCAGCAAGCGGCTCTAATTGCATCTGCAACACCTACTGTGCGCCTGCAAGCTCAACTGAATTTATTAAGACTATTGGTAGAACAAGAGGAATTTAGCACAGCAAAGGCATTATTGCCCCAAATTCAGTCTCAGATAGACAATTTACCTCCAAGTCGCACGGCTGTTAACTACCGGATTAATTTTGCTCAAAGTCTGAGCAAAATGAAACAAAACTCAGTTGAGCCAAAAGATGTTGCTAAAATGCTAGCGCAAGCTGTGCAAGTGGCTAAGAGTTTAAAAGATCAACGAACCGAATCTTATGCCCTTGGTACTCTTGGCGAACTGTACGAACAAACCGGACAGTTATCTGATGCCAAAGGTCTTACACAGCAAGCCTTGGTGGAAGCTGAATCCATTGATGCCCAAGACATTGCTTATCAATGGCATTGGCAGATGGGACGAATACTGCAAAAGCAATCTAATATCCCGGCAGCAACACAAGCTTATAATCGAGCTTATAACGCCCTCAAATCCCTTCGTAACGATTTAGTTGCAATTAATCCTGACGTACAATTTTCTTTCCGCGAAAGTATAGAACCTGTATATCGACAGTACGTTGATTTATTGTTGCAACTTCAAGAAAATCCAATTCAAAAGCCAGATAATCTCGTTCAAGCCCGACAGGTAATTGAATCTCTCCAATTAGCAGAATTAGATAACTTTTTTCGTTCGCCCTGTTTGGTACCAAGAGTTGACCTTGATCAATTACTTGAAAAGGAAATATCCACAGCTGTTATCTATCCAATTATTTTAGATAACCGACTAGAAATTATTACTCGCTTACCAGGGCAAGATACAATCTACCGTAAAACAACTAAAGTCCCTAAAGATATATTAGAAAAAGCTGTAGAACAACTACAGAAAGATTTGCCCGTTGCTAGCCGAGAGCCTGATGTTAAACAACTCTCACAACAGTTATATGACTGGTTAATTAAACCTATTGAATCAGATTTTGCAAACAAAGGTATAACTTCCCTAGTGTTTGTGCTGGACGGTTCTTTGCGGAATATCCCAATGGCGATTCTTTATGATCAACAACAGCAGAAATATCTGATAGAAAAGTATGCTATTTCTTTGATGCCTGGACTACAACTCCTTGCTCCTAAATCTTTAAACAACGTGCGGCTAAACGTTTTAATTGCTGGGGTTGAGCAAGAACGCTTTATTGAAGGTAAATCTTTTTCGGAACTTTCAAATGTTACACAGGAATTAAAACAAGTTCAATCTTCAGTTAAATCAAGCAAAGAACTCTTAAATCAAGAGTTCACTAAAGCTAATCTGCAAAACCAAATTCAATCTACTCCTTTCTCAGTAGTGCATCTAGCTACTCATGGGCAATTTAGCTCAGATATTGAACAAACCTATATTCTTACCTGGGATAGCCTACTAAAAGTTAGGGAGTTAGATAGTTTACTACGGGCTAGAGGCGAAAGCCGACCAGAAACAATTGAATTACTCGTACTTAGTGCTTGTAAAACTGCCACGGGAGACAAACGAGCTGCTTTAGGGTTAGCTGGAGTTGCGGTACGGGCAGGCGCACGTAGTACATTAGCTACTTTGTGGACAATAGATGATGAGTCTACTAGTGAATTTATGGGTGAATTATATCGGCAATTGGATGCTGGAGTCACTAAAGCTCAAGCTCTACAACGCGCTCAACTTGCAATTCTAGCAAAAGAAAATCGCCCATATTTTTGGGCACCTTATGTTCTTCTGGGTAATTGGTTGTAATTATTTAACAATAAAGAATGTAGAGTTTAAGAGTTAAAATTGGTGAATTTACCTTTTAGCGATTAGTGAGCGTAACTGTTTTATTTTAGGCATAAAAACGATTGTATCTAAAGCTATTAAGCATTGCTGATCGCTCTTTCAAAAAAACTTTGAGATTTACTAAAATTACAAAAATATACACCTATATCTTAAAGAGAAAAAATACACCTAACTTAGAAACTCTTGTAAGTAATTAGCAGGCTTTGCATAAAACCTGTACTTGTAAAATTGATAAATACGCAAGTGTTAACTTGATTTCCCTTACTCGTGGTTTACTGAAAAATGAGTATATCTTTTACAAAGCTTAGGAGGATGCGATGTTTGGCATGAGTACTCGTTGTTTTTTGGGAATGGTGTTCGGAAGTGCGATCGCTTTCGGGGAAAATTGTGCTTCTGCTCAGATTACCCCGGATAGCACTTTGCCTAATAATTCCATCGTTACACCAGATGGTAGCACTCTCAATATCACTGGAGGAACACAAGCTGGTGGTAATTTGTTTCACAGCTTTAGCGAGTTTTCTGTGTCTTCCGGCGGTACTGCTTCTTTTAACAATGCTTTTGATATTCAGAATATTATTAGTAGAGTCACAGGTGGTTCAGTTTCTGATATTAATGGAATAATCAGCACTAAGGGTACAGCCAACCTGTTTCTAATAAATCCCAACGGCATTATTTTTGGTCAAAATGCCCAATTAAATATTGGTGGTTCTTTTGTTGCGACGACAGCTAATGCACTGCAATTTGGAAATATCGGATTTTTTAGCGCTACTGATCAAAATATCCCTTCACCGTTGTTGACTATTAATCCTTCAGCATTGCTGTTTAATCAGATTAATCAAAACGCCGCGATTCAAAATAACTCAGTTGCAGCCACAGGAACAGATCCAGTAGGTTTAAACGCATTTGGTTTACGAGTACCAGATGGTAAAAGTTTACTGCTGGTGGGTGGTAATGTCAGCATGGATGGGGGACGATTAAATGCTAATGGTGGACGAGTTGAGTTAGGAGGATTGGCGGAACCTGGTAGTGTAGCGCTGAGTGTAGATGGCAATAATCTCAGCTTGATATTTCCTGAGAATGTTGCGCGAACTTCGGTATCCTTTATTAATCAAGCAGGTGTATTTGTAACTGGGGCTGGTGGCGGTAATATTGCAGTCAATGCCAGGAATTTAGAGATTTTAGAAGGAAGTTTTTTAAGCGGTGGTATTGTGCAAGGTTTGGGGACACCTGAAACCGTTGCGGGAGATATTACGCTTAATGCTACCGGAGAAATCAAAGTTGCTGGTAGGAGCATAGTTCGTAATCTTGTGCACTTGGGGTCACAAGGCAATGGGGGTAATATTACTATCGATTCTGGTTCTTTCTCGTTACAAGATGGCGCTCAACTTTCTGCCTCAACGCTTGGACAAGGAAATGCGGGGAATGTAACAGTGAGTGCAAAAGATGCTGTTTCCCTCGCTGGTAATGCTGCCATCTTCAGCACGGTGGAAGCTGGGGGTGTAGGTAAAGGTGGCAATATCGACATCAATGCTGCAATACTATCACTAATTGATGGGGCTCAACTGGCAACCCTTACTGCTGGTGCATCTGCTACCCAGCCACCAGGACAAGGGGATGCAGGGAATGTCAATATTAAAGTTACTGGCGCTGTTGATATTACTGGGGAGAAAAATGGTTCTCCCAGTGGGATTCGCAGCCGGGTAAATACGGGGACAGTTGGCAATGGTGGTAACATTTTTATCGATTCTGGTTCTTTCTCGTTACAAGATGGCGCTCAACTTATTGCCTCAACTTCTGGACAAGGAAATGCGGGGAATGTGACAGTGCGGGCACT
>NZ_JBGTFY010000369.1:0-25527 GCF_041747015.1 Nostoc sp. | reverse complement strand
GAGAAGGTTCAGTGTACGAGCAGCATTTTCGGCTTTCTTCGTACTTACATATAATACCATGTTTCTTGAGATAAATATAATCAATATGGGTCATGGTTCGACATAGTAATTAATGTGTTTTGGCTACCGCCAAAATACATTAATTACTATATCTCACCACTCCCGCGCATTCATCCCACACTCCGTCTAGTGAGTGTGGGGCTTCTGCTGATCTAGCTAAAAGCTAAACTATGCTGTTGTCTCTTAACTTTTTTGATACCGCATTCCTGGGAGTTGCGAAACTAAATCCATAAGTTCCAACTGTAACAAAGCACCGGAAACTGAACCAGCAGACATACCCGTTTGTTGGACAATCAAATCGAAGGGTAAAGCATCACAAGAAAACGCATTCATTACGATTTGCAATTCTGGCGATAAAGTTGACAAACTTAACTCTTCTGATGCTGTGGAAGCCTCGACTCTATCAATTTGTGGTATTGCTCCTAACATAGTTAATAGTTCATCTAATTCCTTGAGAATGTAAGAAGCTCCTTGACTCAGTAACTTTAAACATCCTTGGGATGGATGATCGTCCAGTCTTCCAGGTAATGCATAGACATCTCTACCAAACTCATTCGCGTAGGTAGCTGTTATTAAAGCACCAGATTTTAAGGGCGCTTCCATTACCAGAATGGCGCGGCTTAAACCTGCAATAATTCGGTTGCGTCGGGGGAAGTGGGTGCGATCGGGTGGGGTTTTTGTGGGGTACTCACTCATGACTAACCCAGCTGTCAAAATTTGCTTGTACAAATCTCGATTTTTATGTGGATAGATGACATCTACACCAGTCCCTAAAACTGCGATCGTGCGTCCACCTGCTTTCATGGCGGCGATGTGGCTTTCTGTGTCAATTCCCTCTGCCATACCAGAAACAACTGTAAAACCATTTTTAGCTAAAGCTGTACTAATTTGGCGAGTCCAACGGATACCGTATTCTGAAGGTTGGCGGGTTCCGACAATCCCAACCATCGGTTTTTGTCCGAGATTTTCTTGGAGTTCGACTTCACCACGATAGTATAAAATCGGCGGCGGACTTGGAGTTTCCAGCAGTAAGCGGGGATAATCTGCATCTGCTGGTGTCCAAAAATGAGAGTTTTCCTGCTGATGCTTGGTGAATAGTTGTTCTGGGTGTAAACGCGATCGCTGTTGTACTACTTTTTCTAGCGTCTGAAAACCAAAACCCTCTACTTCTCCCAACTGTACCTTGCTAGCGTTCCAAGCTGTTGCCAGCGTGCCAAAATGCTGTTGCAGTCGTCGCAGTAATACCGGCCCAATTCCAGAAATTTGCGCCCAAGCTAGCCAATATGCACCTTCTTCTACCACAGTTTCATCCTCAAGCCACTAAATTGAGTATTCCCAAATTTAGGTTTGGCTGTTGATGTCGAGGCGAAATAAAATCCTCAGTCCAAATTTTGAAAAGTTGGCATATTTCGCATAATTCATAGTTGACTAGCCTATTAATATGCTGTAAGTTGATGCTTGTAAGTTAATCTAAACAAGAAATCAACGAGCAAAATTCTAGATATTACTAGAGTTAATATCAGATTTTCTGCCAATTCCAGCATTGACGATAAATAAAGTATTTAAATTCGGAGAGTTGCATTGAATACAGCATATAAGATTGCGTTAAATGCTTGTTTGCTCCCGCTTACACTCAGTGCTACCCTCTTGCCAGCTATTATAGGCAAAGCCCAAAACCCTCCTCCACCAGAGGGCGGAAGTGGTCGAGTTGAGCGTGAAGTTGTTCGGACAAATAAGTATGTGGTAGTAGCTGCAAACCCACTAGCATCAGCAGTAGGACGCGATGTTCTACGTCGTGGAGGTAGTGCGATCGACGCTGCTATTGCAGTCCAAATGGTACTGACGTTGGTAGAGCCTCAATCTTCAGGTATTGGTGGTGGTGCTTTCCTTGTTCACTACGATGCCCAAACGAAGAGGTTGGTCACTTATGACGGTCGAGAAACTGCGCCGGCTGCGGCTAAACCAGATCGCTTTCTTGATGCCAATGGCACACCATTACAGTTTTATGATGCTGTTGTCGGAGGTAAATCTGTAGGTGTGCCTGGGGTATTACGAATGCTAGAGTTAGCACACAAAAAATATGGTAAGTTACCTTGGTCTGAACTGTTTCAAGGAGCTATCCAACTGTCTGAACAAGGCTTTCCACTTTCACCACGTTTGTACACTCTGCTAAGTAGGGATCAATATTTATCTCGCAACGAGCCAGCTAAGAGCTATTTCTATCAATCCGATGGTACACCCAAGCCAGTTGGTACAAGATTAGTCAATAAGTCTCTGGCAGAGGTATTGCGTCAGATTGCCAAAGGAGGCGCTAATGCCTTTTATCAAGGAAATATTGCTAAAGACATAGTAGCTAAGGTGGCGCAAGCAGCTGTACCAGGTGACTTAACCACCGATGATTTAAGGCAATATCAAGCTAAATTGCGATCGCCAGTTTGTGGCACTTATCGAATTTACAAAGTTTGCGGCATGGGGCCTCCAAGTTCTGGTGGTTTAACCGTACTGCAAATTCTAGGTATTCTTCAACAATTTAATTTGGCAGCTTTAAAGCCAGCTTCGGTAGAAGCAGTCCATTTATTTTCTGAAGCTGGACGTTTAGCCTATGCTGACAGAAATTTGTATATAGCTGACACAGATTTTGTGCCAGTACCAATCAAAGAATTAATTAACCCTAATTACTTGAAATTACGGGCAGCACTAATCAATCCTGAACGTTAAATCGGTCAAGCCCAAGCAGGCAATCCATTGTTACAGCAAGCACGTCGCTGGGGTAAAGATCAATCTAAGGATTTCCCCTCTACAAGTCATGTTTCAATTGTCGATGCGGCAGGTAACGCTGTTTCAATGACTACTAGCATTGAAGATGCCTTCGGCTCTAGATTAATGGTACGAGGCTTCTTACTTAACAACCAACTGACAGATTTCTCTTTTTTACCGACATCAGAAGGAAAGCCTGTTGCTAATCGCATAGAAGCCAAAAAACGTCCTAGAAGCTCAATGGCTCCAATGATGGTTTTTGATGGCAATGGCAAGCTAATAATGGTAATTGGTTCGGCTGGTGGACCGCAAATCATTAATTATGTCGCTAAGGCAATAGTAGGCCATCTGGACTGGGGATTAGACATTCAGCGATCGCTATCTTTGCCAAATTTTGGTAGTCGTAATGGTCCAACTGAACTAGAAGCAGATACAGATGTTGCCAACCTCAAATCTGCCTTAGAAGCTAAGGGTCATACAGTCAGCGTTATCCAATTAACCAGTGGTTCCACCGGAATTGTACTCACTAATCAGGGGCTATTTAGTGGTGCTGACCCACGTCGTGAAGGAGCGCCTTTGGGTGAATAACAAATACTGTTAATAATGTTATTAGCTCAGAGTTGGCATTGATTCTTAGACAGTCAGATTATAACAAGTAATCTAGCTAGCTTTGAGCAAGTAATTTCTCTTTTTCAATATCAAAAATTCTTCAACAATTCTCTGACATAAAACTATGAGCTGGTTCCAAAAAATAGCATTTACAACTACTATCAGTATTTTCAGCTTGCTAGGAAGCTCAGTTAAGCAAGTACAAGCTGCATCTCTGGACTACGCCTTTACACAATCAGGTTGGGAAGGGGGAGGTATCTTGTCTGGTTCATTTTCTGGCGTCGATCAAAATAATGATGGGTTCATTTATACAACTGAGTTAAATACATTTGATTTGACATTTTCTGGTAATTCCCAAGTTCCGCAAGAGAGATGGTTGGGTGTATCTACTTTAAGGACTTTTGGATTTAACTATAGTAATTCTAAATTAGCTTTCTCAACTTCTGAAAATTTAGATGAGTACACTGCTAATATTGTTGGCTTACCTTATCTTAATTACATTGGCAAGCCTTTTTTCACCAACTATATCACTTCTTCTGAAACTCAACCCTTTGTAGTTGCAAAATCGATTCCTGAACCTACCTTTGGATTTTTTAGTTTAGCTGCCTTGAGTTTTGGGCTATTATTGAAATTGAACAACTCTCGACAATGGACTTAATCTTAATAATCACCTGACAAAATCGGATTGCTCCTATAAATCCCCGACTTCTTTGAGAAGCCGGAAATTACAAATTATCGAAACAGAATTCAGGAGTCAGGAGTCAGAATTCAGCAATGTTTTCTGTACGACTGGCGGATAGCGGAGCGTTAGCGAGTCCGCGTACTCTTACAGAGAAGCAAGCTACGCTTTTAGCGTCTCGTAGAGAGCGTCTGAATAAATGGGTTTAAGACCCCCACAAAACAAGAAAATTTGGTGGTGCAACAATTTAGTCGTGGGTCTGAATCCCCGACTGATAGCGAAGCGTTAGCGAGTCTGCGTTCGCGCAGCGTCTCGTAGAGAGCGTCTTGATTCTGACTCCTGAATTCTGACTTCTGAATTCTTCTTCAACACTCTTAGCCTTTCCAACTCAAAAACCGGGCATAAATATAAGCGATGGTTTCATCAATAATTTCCCGCACGCCTTGGCTAGAACCCCACCATTTACTTGGATCGTAATCTTGCGTTTCGGCAGCAATCACACCAACTTTGATCTGAGGAGTAAGTATTTTTTTAAAAAGAAACCAACTCCTACGGGCATGAACATCCAAGGAAAAAATATTAATTGCTTCTATCTTCAAATTTGAATTGGATAGCCAGCGATGAAATTCGGCAGCAGATGCATAACTACGATCCTTAACTACAAAAGGTGTTGGAACAGCCACCACCTTTTCTGATTCTAAACCGAGTTTTATGAAGGTGGCGGCTGATACGTCTGCAAAGTTCTTATATCCGGTAAGATAAGTTCCTTTTCCTAATGTGCCTCCCGTAGTAATTATTTGACGATAAGAACCTTTTTTAAATTCAGTCAAAGCTTCTTCTATAGCATAATCTGGCAGCCATCCTTCAACAATTAATACTTCTGCTGATTTGATCGGGGAAGTTACGGCGAGAAATGAGTGTAAATGAGTAATAATGAAAAACATTAAATAAGCAATCAAAGCGATCGCGATCGCCCACCCTTGAGCTGTTATTGTCCACATTTCTTGGCGTTTTATTAGTTTGATTGTTGGGAATTTTTTACGCCGGCGATTTTTTGTCTGCATTAAACCTTAGCTAAACGTTGTTCTTTTAAGTAAGTAAATACAGACTTATCTCCAATATCAGCAGGAATTGCTTGCACTGTCTTTCGCAGGGCAAAGACCAAAAATAATATCGCCCAAATTCCTAATAAAATACTTTCTCCCTGAGTTGGTACAATTCCCACCAAATGTCCCAACAACAGTAGCGGTACTGTTAGGGTTAATACTTTGGTTTCTAGGCGATTGAAGCAAAAAGCCTCTTTAAAATAAATTCCTGTCAAAGCAACGAAGATAAAACCAACTCCGAATAAGGTTAGAGGCTGATTATAAACTGTAATAGCCAAAGATTCACTACTAAACAGTACCAGGAGTGCTGATGATATACTACCGATCGCCCAAAAAACTTGCAACAATCGGTGCAGTGAGGCCATGTAGATATGAATCGTAAATAGACTTACACCGAGAGCGAGACTAAAACAAGCATATAAAGGCGTTAGTGCAGTTACCACAGTTGGATTATTGTTGAGCAAAACTAAAGCGCTACCGATGGCAAAACTAAGTGCGGCTACCATTAAGCCAGCGCGGTAGATAATTACACCAATGCGATCGCTCTGAGTAATGGTAAATTCCCCAAACTGACCTTGATAAGATTCTGATGCAGATAGTGTTTGCGTAGTCATAGGTAAACAATTATGAGTAAGAAGTTGTTTTTAGAATACCAATTCAGTTATTTTAGGATAACTTTTCCCCTAACTTCTATCCTAGTAGGGACAAGGTGAGGTTTTCCAAGGATTTTGGGTCATTGATCACTTGTGTCTACACAGTAGCCTAGCAGAGGGTGGTTACTTCGTTAATTACTGAATCGATGCTCTAGTACCTAGTCTAATAACTAATGGGCTTTGAACAACAAGATTCGCAATTTCTTAGAGAAGTAGGGAATATAAACCAATTAAAGATCACGGGTACTGGTTACTATTTAATTAAATTAGCGAGTCAGGGCAACTGATTAGACTTCAATGATTAATAACGACTAAAACATCTTCCAATTTGATTTGCAGCTGTGAGTTGGCATTGCTGCTATTGACGGCAATCTCTACCCAACCGTGACTACCAACTAAAGCTATTATCTCTCCAATCTTGACATTACTGTAAGTTTCACAGCCTGGTATAGTCAACCCAGCAGTTTGTACATACCAAGTTTTGCCTTGGACGTAACTCCCTGGAATGTTGCTCACTAAGTTGCCAAAGTGGTCAATATATTGAATGCAACCCACTACACCAGTTTTTGTCTGCTTGCATTCGCCTATATCCATTTTTACTAAACTTGCTGGATTAATCTCTTGTCCTAGCTGTTTGAGAGAGACACCACTGGCAAGATTAGCTCCCACCGATGCAAAGATATCTCTACCGTGAAAAGTCCTGCTTGGTTGAGGAGTTCGCCAATAATCGGGGTTTGTAAGTTCGACTACTGCGTAGGCGTAGCCCGTCGTAGACATCGCCGGACTTTGACTCAGTATCCCACTAAATATGCCATTATCTGGCCCAACTAGAAACCCTTGAGCAAATTCTACTGCGATCGCCCGTCGCTTACTTCCCACACCCGGATCTACCACCGCAATATGCACTGTCCCAACTGGGAAATAGAGGTAAGCGCTCATTAGGCAAAACCGGGCGGCGGCAATATTTTGCGGCGGAATTTGGTGTGTTAAGTCTACTACTGTGAGTCTGGGGTTGATTTGGGCTATGACTCCCTTCATCACGCTCACATACACATCGCGATCGCCAAAATCGCTCAACAAAGTTAGGAGTGGTTGTTGATCTATTTGTTTGGTAGACATACTTTGGTTAAAATCTCTATAAAGTCATAAATTTCTGTAGCAACAGCTACAAAATATGTGTTATGTTAAGAACACCAGACATAAAGCGAAAAATTAAAAAGGGTAATCACTATGAATCAAAGTAGACTGCAAAGTGCCAGAAAAGCACAAGAAGCTCACAGAGAGAATATTCAAAAAAGCCTAGAGCATCGCTTGCAAGTAGCGAGAGCAAAAGGCGACGAACATCTGATTCGTCAATTAGAAGCTGAGATGAGGTATTCCAGCTAAATCAAGTTTTCATTGTTCATAGTTTGTTGTGTAACCCCGCTACGGCGGGTTTTTTGTTTTTAGAGGATACTTGTAAATAATTTTTGTTTTTTTGGACTTTGCGGATGACCAGGAAAAGCAGTTCTATGACTTTCTATTTAGAGAGGTGATAACAACTTAAAAATTTGAAGAAGAATTCTGACTTCTAAATTCTGACTCCTGACTCCTGAATTCTGTTTTGTTAAAATTTTGTTTCAAACAGCTAAAGTCCGATTGGGAAATCGGGGTTTTATGTCATGATGGCAAAGTATAACACCGAATTTTCTTCTAATTACAGGGAATCTCAAATGGCTCTCCGTCTAGGTGACACAGTACCCAACTTTACTCAAGCCTCCACACACGGCGATATTGATTTTTATGAATGGGCAGGTGACAGCTGGGTTGTGCTGTTTTCTCACCCTGCTGATTTTACACCTGTTTGCACAACAGAATTAGGCACAGTTGCCAAGCTCAAACCAGAATTTGACAAGCGCAATGTCAAAGCGATCGCACTTAGTGTTGATGATGTTGAATCCCACAAAGGCTGGGTAGGAGACATCGAAGAAACTCAAAGCACCACCCTCAACTACCCAATTTTGGCAGATGCCGATCGCAAGGTTTCTGAGCTTTACGACATGATCCACCCGAATGCTAATGCATCTGTGACAGTGCGATCGGTTTTCGTAATTGACCCCAATAAGAAACTCCGTCTCACTTTCACATATCCCCCCAGCACGGGACGCAACTTTGATGAACTTTTGCGGGTAATTGATTCTCTGCAATTGACTGATAATTACAGTGTGGCGACACCAGCTGACTGGAAAGATGGCGAGGATGTTGTAATTGTCCCCTCACTGAAAGATCCAGAAGTACTCAAAGAGAAATTCCCCAAAGGCTACAAGGACGTTAAACCCTATCTGCGGCTAACTCCTCAGCCTAATAAGTAATATCATGTCCGCCAGATTACCCATAATAAAAGAACCCCACCCCCAACCCCTCCCCGCTTGCGGGGAGGGGAGACAAAGCATAGCTTTGGCGGGGTGGGGTTCTTCGGGTTTAATAAGCAATCAAGCAGACATGATATAAATCTGAAAATGATTTCCGATAAAAAAGCAAAGACGCCAAGATATAACTTTGCGTCTTTGTTTCTTTGCGTGAGAATATAGTCAGTAGGCTAGGCATCCGAACCTGGAGGAAATCCCGATGTTTTCATCTGCTTTGGTTTTGCAAATTCCGTCATCAATGCAAATGACAGACGAACAATTTTTTGATTTCTGTCAGGTGAATCGTGATTTACGCATTGAGCGAAATAAATTTGGAGAATTGGTAATTATGCCTCCTACTGGTTCAGAGACAGGAAACCGAGAAGGTAATATATTTGGGCCGTTGTGGGTGTGGTCAGAACAAGATGGTACAGGTATAACTTTTAGCTCTAGTACCGGATTTAAGCTATCAACAGGTGCAGAACGCTCTCCAGATGCTTCCTGGATTAAACTAGAACGGTGGAATGCTCTTTCAGCAGAACAACAGAAAAGATTTGCACCCATTTGTCCAGATTTTGTAGTCGAACTCAAATCTCCTAGCGACAACCTCCAAACTTTGAAGGAAAAAATGGAGGAATATATGAATGAGCCAGGAATAAAGTTAGGCTGGTTGATTGACCGTAAACAGCGTAAAGTTTATATTTATCGTCCTGGATTGCCAGAAGAGTGTTTAGATAATCCTGCTAGTGTTAGCGGCGAGTTGGTATTGCCTGGGTTTATTTTGAATATGAGTAAAGTTTGGTAATAAAATTTTATTTAAATTTAGGCTGGCGACGATACAGCAATTTAAATTGGGAAATTGGCGTGACATCGAAGGGTAATTGAATAGTAAAAGTGCTACCTTTACCTAACTGACTTTGCACGTTTAAACTACCTTGGTGTGCCTGAATAATTGCTTTAGCGATCGCTAATCCTAATCCAGAGCCACCGGTTTTACGAGAGCGATCGCTATTCACCCGGTAAAAGCGATCAAAAATCCGAGTCAGTTCCTGGTGGGGAATACCAATACCTGTATCTTGAACCTGAATCACAGCATAATTCTCACTGCGCTCTAAGACAACAGTCACCTTTCCGAATTGTGGCGTGTATTGAATTGCATTGATAATTAAATTAGAAACCAGACGATAAAGCTGCTCAGAATCGCCTACGATATTTAGAGGTTCGTTTAGCCGGATTGCAGATATCAGCGTTACTTTGGCAGAAAAGGCGATCGCTGCAAATTCCTCTATTAAGTCGCTGACAATATCATTCAAGCAACATTCATGTCGTAATGGCAGAGGTTGCCGATCTAGGCGAGCCAAAAGGAGCAAATCTACAACTAAAGTAGTAAGTCGCTGATTCTGACGGTGTATAGTTTGTAAAATCTCCTGTGCTTCGATTTCATCCAATTTCGGCATCAACAACGCTGATTCCACCGTTGCTTGTGTCGCAGCTAAAGGTGTTCGCAACTCATGTGCTACATCTGCGGTAAATTGTTGGATTTGTCTATAGGATTGATAGATAGGTTGCATCGCTAATCCTGCTAACCACCAACTAGCAACGCTAACCACAATCATCGTTGTAGGCAATCCCACGGCTAAAATTAATTTTACAGCATCTAGATAACTATTGAAATCTTCCAGACTGCGCCCTATTTGGATGTATCCCCAATCACGATTGTCTTGAGTGTGTAGTACAAAGGAAATTTGGTGGTATGGATTGCCTTTGCTGTCTTTGAGAGTTTGCCAAAGTTCCTTATTAAAGACTAGGGAAATTCCCTCTGGATGATAACCTGCGATCGCAATCAAGCGTTCTGAATTATCAAAAAAACGTACATAATAGTAGCCTTGATGGATTGCGCTGAGAATATGCCGTTTAGAACTTGACTGCTGTTGAATGCATCTTTCCCCAATTACACAAATATTTGGTAAAAGCTGCTGTACGACTGGTTCAAGGCGTCCGGGTTGCTTGAGTTTCAGTTCAATACTGTCGTGTATCGTTCCAGCGACAGATTCCAGTTCTCGGTCTAATGTTACCCAATGGGCATGGGACACAGCTTGGTAAACGCCGAATCCACACAAGCTTAAAATTACAGCCATGACAAGCGCATACCACAGAGCCAAACGAATGCGGGTTAGGTTAAAGAGTTTATTTTGATTCATAACAAAACATCATTGGCAGCCGCTTGAACCTGTGGAGGAAGACGTTTAGGTAGATTATCCTGTCTGTATCCTAGTGCGATGCACTAGGATACTAATTTAAAAAAAAAGTTTGCTATTAGCGAATAAAGTTTTATAAAACTGTGTTACACTGAGTTCAGTCAGGTTAAAGGAGACAGTTGCAACTCATTGGATCGTTATTTCGATCTGAGGGAGATGATAAAGCATCTTCTACCGTGTTTGCTGAAAAAAATAGTGGAAAAACACTTTAGAAAGCATACGTAAATACAAGTAATTGTGAGTATCTATGTGAGCCTACATAGGGTAATAACTAAAGAAGAAGTACCACTGATGCAACCCAGCATACCAGCGTAGCCTAAGCTAGTTAGCTGCGGCAAGTATAGGGGGGAATTAAAACTGCCGTTCTCCGGGTTTGTTTGCGGCAACGCTTATTTACATCACTGTAAGTAAGTGCAAACACCCTACTACAAGGAGATGTCTCCGATGGATCATCCAGAATCTGACAAACGGCAGAAGCAGTCTAAAAAGCGTAAATATAAGCAGTGGCTGATATGGCTCCGCAAACCTGAAACGCTCCGTCTGCTATTTCAACTCGGTCCGGTCATCTTCAAGTTATTGGAGTGGCTAATTGAGTTTTGGCAGAACTAGACTGCTAAATCTTCTATAGAAACCTTAAAAACCTCTAGCCAAGGGAGGTTAGACATGCTAAGTGAAGCTCTAAGATTGATGAGAGTATTCTATGACCTAACACAGAAAGAGCTTGCAGAAAAACTAGGGATATCCAAGTCATATCTCTCGGAAATTGAGTCAGGGAAAAAGACTCCAACACTTGAGTTGCTGAACCGATACTCAGAGTTTTTTGATATACCAGCATCCTCGATCATGTTTTTTTCGGAAAGCTTAAATAAAGATATAAAAACAGAGAAGTTAAGGACATTCGTATCCTCTAAGATTCTTGCCATTCTTAACTTCATTGCTGAAAAGTCTGGTCGTTCTTATGCAGAAGAGTAAATATGCAAGATACGAATTAGACCAGTCGCCTTTTTACTGTTTGAAATCTAAAGCAAAACTTGCAAAGCTCTTGCGTGTTAGTCAAATTAAGCTTAAATTGCTTACTAACACAGAGCATTTGTATATAGAGTCGGACATATTCGATCCAAAGAGAGGAAAAAGCCGTCGTTTTGAAAAGCCAAGACAAGACCTAAAACGTGTACAAAAGCGGATTGAAGAGCTTCTGAAGCGAATTAAGGTTCCAAACTACATACATGCTCCTGCGAAAGGGCGTTCTTACATCAGTAATGCTAAAGCTCATGTAAATGCCACAGAAGTAAAGAGCCTTGACATAGAAAAATACTTTCCTTCTACACCAGCCAAGCGTATTGACTGGTTCTTCCGTAAACAGATGAAATGCTCTTCAGATGTCGCTTACATTTTAACCAAGCTCTCAACTTTCAAAGATCATCTGCCAACTGGAAGCCCATCAAGTCCTATGCTCTCTTACTTTGCACATATAGGCATGTGGGAAGCAATCAACGAAATTGTTGATCTGGCAAATTGCACTCTGACTATCTACATAGATGATGTTACAATCTCAGGTGATCATATTCCAAGTGAGTTAATTTGGCAGGTAAGAAAGCAGTTTCATCGCTACGGATTACGCAGTAACAAGAAAAAGGAAAAGCATTATATTGGCAAAAATTCATACGAAATTACTGGAATTATTGCTACAAATCAAGGTGAGTTAAAAATTCCTAATCGACAGCATTTAAAGATGCATCAATGTCGTCGGTTGCTCAAATTAGATATTAAATTTGAAAAAGGAAAAGATATCTTGAAAAGCTTAAGAGGTTTAGAAGCACAAAGGCAGCAAATCAGAAAAGCAAATAACGATTTGATAGAAATATGACTAAATATCTTTAATCAGAAGAAAATTGTTGCCAGAAGCCATACTATTTAACTATTCATAAGCAGCGAGGTTAAAAATGTTGACTAGTGTTGAAGGAACATATCGTAATGGTCGGGTGGAACTCACTGAACAACCTACCGATGTACATGAAGGAACACGAGTGATTGTGACTTTTATGAGGTCAGATGAAATTGACCTAGCTTCTCAAGGCATTAACGAAGCGCAGGTTAAGATTTTGCGATCGCATCTAGCAACCTTTGCAGATGATTGGGATAGCCCGGAAATGAGTATCTACGACAACTATGACGCAGCCAAAACAAAGCTTTAAGCGAGGTGATGTTGCTCTGGTACTATTTCCAAATTCTAACCTGACTACTGCCAAAACACGACCTGCTCTGATTGTGCAAGCAGATAATTTACAGACAGGTTTGCCCCAAGTTATCGTTGCTATGATTACCAGCCAGATGTTTCGAGCAGCACATCCTAGCCGTGTCACCATACTACTAAGTTCCCCAGAAGGACAACAATCAGGGCTGTTAACAGATTCAGTAGTAATGGCTGATAACTTGGCAACAATTACACTCTCTGCAATTTATCAAGTAATTGGCTCACTACCAACAGCAAATATTGACCGAGCATTGAGAGATACACTTGGATTGTAGTGAGAACTAATGCAGTGACACTCTTAAGAATGGGAACTTTCATCGGTGAGATGAAGACGATATCCCACACCATGCATAGTTTCAATGGGGTTCCCACAACCACTATTAGCTAATCTGCGGCGCAGCAAACGTATTTGAGCCGCCACCACATTACTAACTGGTTCTGCATTCACCTCCCAAAGCTGATTGCGAATCTGTTCAGTTGTGACAATTTGGTGCGGGTGCTTCATAAAATACTCTAATAGCTGAAATTCTTTATTAGTTAAAGGAATAACCTGTTTATCCCCCTGATGGTTCTGACTGACAACCATACTGTTACCGTAATCGAGAGTCAGGTTGCCAACAGTTAATTCCTTCGATTGAAATTGAGGCGATCGCCTCTGTAAAGCACGCAACCGCGCCAACAATTCCGCCATACCAAACGGCTTCACTAAATAATCATCAGCACCTGCATCCAACCCAGCAACTTTATCTTCCATCCTATCTTTAGCTGTAAGCATCAAAACTGGCAGAGGATTACGTCGTGTTCGTAGCCGACTACACAGTTCTAACCCAGACAATCCTGGCAACATCCAGTCGATAATAGCTAGGGTGTACTGCATCCACTGGTTTTCTAGATAATCCCATGCCTCATCACCATCTAAAACCCAGTCAACTACATACTTTTCCAGGTTTAAGGTATGCTTAATTGCCGAACCCAAATCTGGTTCATCTTCGACTAGCAGGACTTTCATATCATTTTCCGCCAACGATTCGCACTGTATCTCCTAAATTGATATCCTGAGAAGCACCTTCACCTCCTCAAGGGTTAAAAATCTATAATTTGCCATCAAAAACTGTAGATTAGTAGATCCGAAACTGGGCTACACCAACGGGAATTTCTGCATCACTACCAATAAATTTAGCAGAAACTCGGTAGAGCCAAGCATTTGAAGTTCCCCTTCTGTTTACCTTATTCATATCAATATCGAGTATATTTGCAGGGGCAACAAGTTGGGCGAAAGCGATCGTAATCTTGCTACCGTTAACAGTGGTATTTGCTTGAATTCCTCGACCAGATTGGTCGGAAATATTGAAATCATTTTTTACACTTAAGCCAGGTGGGATATCGATAGTTATCTGGGTAAGATCGCTGCTATTTTGAGGAATTTCCAATTTGAAACTATGTCGAACAGTTCCCCATTTAGTTTGGGGAAATTGCACTGTGCTAAGAATATGAGCAAAACTCTTAGTATCTGGTATCTGACTTGCATAAACAGCAGAAAATGAAGCTGTAAGTATCAAACTAACCGTAGTTGTAAAACTGAATTTTTTCATCATTTCAAACTCTAATAAATCAATCTTGTTAATCTAGTCTCAAACTCATTTTTTGAAATGAATCTGCTATTAAATAGCTTGACAGAGATAGATGAAATCAAGATGAAATTTGGGTGCGTTTTACTTTGGAAAAAATAGCTGACGATTGGAAATCACGGCTGTACTTAGCTTGCTTCCCGGAGGGTACAAAAGCTGTCTAAGCAGGGCAAGTTAAAACATTTTATTTTTTCGTTATTCCACACAGGTAGATTTCGCTTATGTAGTAGCTAATTATATTCGCCCAAGACTTTTAAGACATCCTCTGAGAATGCAGAGCTATTTCGTTGTAGACATAAACCGCCCAGAACTGAAGTTCCGGGCTAATAGTTAAAGTCCGTTAAAACGGACTAAGCTAAAAAACATTTAATTTGCATAATCGAATTAAACATAACTCTTGTGGGGTGGGCATCTTGCCCGCCCAGGATATGCAATTTAAATGTCCGACAGCTTATAACCTTTTCTTAGTCGTCTTTAGACGACTTTCGCTATTAGACTCAGAATTCATTCTGGGGCGGATTAAATGAGAATGAAATAGCCCTGTCTGAGAATTGCTTACAAATTTACTTATTAAAACTAAAACGACCGTCTACTTTTTTGCCGTCAACATCCACAAGCATCTTCACTTGATATTGACCAGAAGACTTTTCTGGAAGTAAAATAGTATAGTGTTTGCCTTCTTGATCATAAGTAAGATTTAAAGTTTTCTGGCTTCCATCAGGTGTTTGAACTTGAGCCTTGACTTTGGCATTAGATATTGCTTCGTGATTGTCCCCTTTTTGTAAGTAAAAATCCATGTGAGTTCCATTAGCTTCTTTCTCAGGGACAAACTCTAGATGATAGGCTCCTGTTTCTACAACTTGACCTCCTTTAGATTCACTCTTATGTTGAGATGTTTTGGCAGCAGGCGAAGTTGGAGAATTGGCACTTGAAGTAGAAATAGCTGGACTTTTTTCGGTATTAGCTGGTTGATTACTATTACTACAAGCTCCCAAAAAAAGCAGCCCTAGACTTCCTATAACAATCAAGCTTGATTTTAGTGAAATCATTGATTTACTCCGCATAAAAAACCTAAATAACTGAGACATAAACAAATATAAAAAACCAATTATTATACTGTAGTTATGGCTACATCAATGTTTTGTACTGATCTAGTATTTTTAGGAATCAAAAACTTCCTAAATTGAGCATATAAAGCTGGGATAACTAACAGTGTTAATGCTGTAGAGGTAAACAATCCACCCAACACTACTATCGAAAGGGGTTGCAAAATTTCTTTACCAGGGCCACTCTCAAATACTAATGGTGCTAATCCTAAAGCAGAGGTAAAAGCTGTCATCAAAATGGCGTTGAGCCGTTCCATTGAGCCTTGAATCAGCACTTCTTTAAGAGGCATCCCTTCAGCAAATTTGGTATTGTAATTATCTACCAGTAGCAAACCATTACGAGTGGCAACTCCAAATAGAGTAATAAAGCCAACTAAGGAAGCAATAGAAATTACACTATCTGTCAAAGCTACTGAAAATACTCCTCCTACCAACGCTAAAGGTAAGTTAATCATAATCATGAAGGTAGAAGAGATAGATTTGACTGAAAGATACATAATTACTGTAATGACGACAAAGGCGATCGCACTCGAAATTAAGATATTCTGAGTGGCTCGTTCTTGCGCCTCAAATTGCCCTGCATATTGAATATAGTAATCAGCAGGTGGATGCACTTGTTGGTTAACTTTGTCTCGAATTTCATTCACAATAGAGCGCAAATCTCTACCGCTAGCGTTAGCAGAAACAACAATCAAGCGGGAAACATTTTCTCTGTTGATAGTGTTGGGTCCTGTACTATTGTTAATTGTAGCAACTTGTGATAAAGGAATTTTTTGACCGTTGGGAGTATCAACTAATAAATTGCCAATGGTATCCAGACTTTGACGTGCATCTGGTTTTAACCATATAACTAAGTCGAAAGTTTGTTGTTTTTCCAAAACTTGGGAAACTACTTTTCCATTGAGGGCAGTTTCAATAATTTCGGCAAGTTTTCCTACTGTCAAACCATATCTAGAAGCAGCTTTGCGATTGAACTTAATTTGTATCTGTTCAACTGGTACTTGAGGCTCAAGTTGTAAATCAACAATCCCATTAACGGTTTTCATCACTTCATTTACTTGGCTCCCAATGATGCGGAGTTGTTCTAATTCTGAACCGAAAATTTTGACAGCGATCGCACTTCTCACACCCGATAAAACCTCATCCATCCGGTGAGAAATAAAACCACCAATATTCGGTGCTACTCCTGGTAATTTAGCAAATTCTTCCCGCAGCTTTTTAATACTCGCCTCCCTATCTTCCATCCCCGCTTTGCTCAACTCGATATCCAAATGTCCCAAATTCACCCCTGCTGCATCTGCATCACCAGGCGCACGTCCAGAACGCAACTGCACGTAAGGAAATCTAGAGTCTCCCTTTAACGCGTCTTGAATTGCTTCTCCGGCAGCATTGGTAGTTTCCAAAGATACCCCAGGATAGAGAGTCAGGGTATTCACCAAAGTTTGTTCTTGAAATTCTGGTAAAAACACTCTTCCAAAGGAGGGAGTAATCACAGCAGATGCTACTAAACTAGCAGCAGCTAAGATTAAAATAATTCCAGAATGCCGCAGAGAAAATGTTAACAGGGGATGATAAAGCCTCTTAAAAAATCTTGCTATCCAAGGCTCGGTTTCTGGTAAGTTACCGTAAGGTAATAAGATTGCACATAATGCCGGAGTCACCGTCAATGCTGTGATACTAGAAGCGATAACTGCCGCCATATAGCCTAATCCCATTGGGATAAAAATACTACCTTCTACACCACCCAAAGCAAAAACTGGAGAGAAGACAACTATGGTAATTATGGTGGCTCCAAATACCGAATCGCGTACCTCTTGGCAACCGTCAAATACCACATCTAAAACTGGGCGCGGATTGGAAGAGTATTTGTTTTCTCTGAGGTTACGATAGACGTTTTCGGCATCGACAATTGCATCATCAACGGCTGAACCTATTGCTACTGCTAACCCTCCCAAGGTCATGGTATTTAAACCTTGTCCTAGCCAATTGAGTAATAGTACTCCTATTAGTAACGATAAGGGCAAGGCAGTTAGACAAATAGCTAGGTTACGCCAATTCATCAAAAACGGAATGAGGATAAGTGCTACAATAATACTGCCTTCAATTAAAGCTTCTCTAACATTGTCAATGGAAGAATCAATATAGTTTTCTTGACGGAAGGTAGGGGTAATATTAATATCTTTGGGTAAGCCAGCTTTTACTTCCGATATCGCCTCTTCTATGGCACGAGTAACAGTAGGAGTATCGGCTTCGGGCTGTTTATTAATCATCACAATAATTGCCTTTTGACCGTTAAAACTGCCATCACCCCGTTTGATAGCTGCACCAATTTGGACATCAGCGACATCGGATATGTTTACAGGTGTACCGTTGCGGGCAGTAATTACTGACTGTTGTAATTCTTCAATAGATTCAATCCGTCCAATCCCTCGAATTAATTTTTCTCGATCAGGGGTAATTAAATAGCCACCTGGTGCATTAACATTGGCAGCAGATACAGCCTTTTGCACATCTTCTAAAGTGACATTAAAAGCTTGCAACTTCTCTGGGTCAATTAATACTTGATATTGGCGAGTATCGCCACCATAAGCTATAACCTGACTAACACCTGGAACCGCTAAAAGACGATTTTTTACTTGCCAATCGACAATGCGCCGCACTTCCATCAAAGGAGTATTTTGGGAAGTGAAGGCGTATTGCAGTACAGTACCGATGGGGGAACTGGTGGGGGAAATTTGTGGCGTTTCCACTCCTTCAGGAAGCTTACTAGAACTCTGTTGTAATCGCTCTGTTACCAATTGGCGAGCTTGATAAATATCGCTTCCCCAGTTAAAAATTACTTTGACAACCGAAACTCCCGACGCACTAGAAGAACGGACTGCTGTGATTCCTGGAGTACTGTTAATGGCACTTTCAATTGGTAAAGTTACTAAAGATTCAACTTCTTCTGGTGCTAGTCCTGGTGCTTCAGTTTGAATTTCAACTTGGGGTGGTGCAAAGGTAGGGAAAACATCCAACGGCATTTGGATAATTGTCCGAAATATCCAAAGCGTTATGACAATTGTACCCAGGATAACTAACCAACGGCGGGCGATCGCCCATTTAATAATTGCACTCAGCATGATTATTTCTGAATCTTGATTTCTGAATCCTCACTCGCCGCACGGTGGTTATTAACCCATTCTGGCGATGCATCTACTTGTACAGAACTGGCTAGTTGAAGTTGATTGGTACGACGACTAGACCAAAAAGCACCGGCCATAAAAGCGATCGCAACTAATGTTGCTCCTCCCCCTGCTCCCAGCAGCCACAGTGGTACTGGCTCTTTTGTAGCCTGTATAGGAGTTTCCGGGTGTTCGTCTAGTTTTGGCTTAGTATCACCACGCAAAGACTGAGCATAAAGCTGAGGCGATCGCACAGTTACGATCAAATCCTCCTCAAATAAGCCAGTTTTGACCTCAACCATATCCCCAGAGGTTTCACCTAAAGTAACCTCAACAGGCTGATAGGCGTTGCCATTTTGGACATAAACCTGTTTTTTGCCATTTGCTTCAACTACAGCCGCGCTCTTAATTGCTAATATGGCTGATGATGTTTGGTTTGTCAGGACTTCTAACTCTGCAAACATTCCTGGTTTTAGCACTCCACCAGAATTCTCCAGTTCAGCTTGCACTGGTACAACTTGCGTTTCTCCTTCCACCACAGAGCCAATTCGGGTAATTCGTCCGACGAAAGTACGGTTAGGTATGGAAGCAACTTTGACCCTTAACTGTTGACCACTTCTTACCTGATTCAAATCTTTTTCATAAATATTCGCTGTCGCAAAAACGCGACTGTCATTGATAATTGTCATCAACTTCCCACCCGCATCCTCGAATGATTGACCGAGGGTAGCTTCTCTATCAGCAACTTTGCCGGAAATTGGAGATATCACAGTAACAAGTCCTTGAGCATTGGGGCGGGTTCCCAATTGAGCAAGCCGAGTTTGATAAATGCTATTACTTAGTTGGATACGAGACTTTGCTACCTGAACGGCTGAATCAGCGCGTTTTAGCTGATTTTCTGCCTGGATAACGTCCCGACGACTGGCGGCTTTGGCGAGGTCGGCTTTGGCTTGAGCTAACTGAGTTTCAGATTCAAGAGCATTTCGACGTGGTAAAGCGCCAGCATCAGCTAACTGCTGATCTTTGTTAAACTTTTCTTGAGAAAATGCCACTTGGCTCTGTGCTTGAGCGATTTCGGCTGCGGCTATTTGTTGATAGCGATCGCGGTTTTGTTGAGCTAGCCTTAAATCAGCCTGCGCTTGCTGTAAATCAGCCTGACCTTGAGCAAGTTTTTCCTGAGAGTTAACCCGCAGTTCCACCAGATCAGGACTAGATATAACAGCAACTGGTTGACCTTTTTTCACCATCACACCAGGTTCCACCAATAACTCAACCACTTTCGCTTTAGAAATTGGGGTATTTACTTCCGCTTTTTGGCTGGGTAGAGTTTCAATCTGTCCGGTAGTTTTAATCCCAACAGCTAGCTGCTGGCGTTTGACAGGTTCAACTTTAATTCCTAGCCGTTTGGCTGTTTGAGCATCAACTTGAATAGAGCTAGTATTAGCAGTTGCTTCACTTCCTCCTTGAAATTCATTTCCGTGTCCGCCGTGAGCCAAAACAACTGCGGGACTAACAAGTAACAAAAGGTTGAAAAGTGCCCCAAAAACACAGCGAATAGCTGTAAATGTTTGGAAATAGGATTTAGACATCGCTATCAAAAGTTTTTGGATACAGAGGCAGAGAAAATACTGTCGTTCGGTCTCACTACCCAGTCTTCCATTAAAAAATGAAATTAGGATGAAATTGGGCTGCGTAGGCGTAGCCCGCACTTTTCTACGAGAGGCTGCACTTCTCTGCGTTCGCGCAGCGTGTCGCAGACAGACGCTACGCGTAGCAAGATCCCGTTCGCGTAGCGTCTCCGACAGGAGAAGGGTACGGCGCTGCTCAGTGACCACGCCAACGGCAAAGTGACACAGTGAGCCTGTCGAACTGCTCAGTGACTATCGTAGACATCGCTCCTGAAATAACTAAAATTCCCAACCGCAAATGCATATTGGTTACTTGCCGATTTACACAGATACTTATAGGACTTACGCAAAAACCACATTACGAATTACGAATTACTTGTTGTACCAAGTTTTTCGCCACTGCTGCATTTGCTTAATCTCTGTATTTTGTGCCTTGATAATTTCTTGAGATAATTGCTTAATTTCAGGGCGTTTAGACTTACTCAAAGCATCTTGTGCCATTGTTACAGCCCCTTCATGGTGAGGAATCATTGCATTGATAAAGCGTAGATCAAACTCAGCATCAGCTGCACCTAAATCCTGATTCATCATCATAGTTTTCATTTGGTCAGATGACATCTCCGCCATCTGACCCATTTTACTGTCATAAGCCATTGGTTTATTTCCCGCATTGGCATACCAAGCTTGTCGCCACTGCTTCATCTGAGTGATTTCTTGGTTTTGTGATTTGATGATATCGTCTGCTAGTTTTTTGATTTCAGGACGTTTTGATTTCTGCTGCGCTTCTTTGGCCATTTCTACAGCTCCTTGATGGTGCGGTGTCATTCCGTCAAGAAAGCGTAAATCAAAATTAGCATCGGCTGGGCCTAAATTCATTGCCATGCTGTGATTCATACCACTACCGTGGTTCATCATCTGCTGCTTGTCGTTACTATTGGTAGCAGTTGCATTTGGGGCTTGACTTTGGTTTTGGGAAGCAGTATTAGTACAGGCTGTGATTAACCCACCGACTGAGGCGATCGCAGCAAAGGTTAACGCCATAAAGCCATTCTTCAAAGATAGCAGTTGTATAAATCTCACCTAAAGGTTTCCTAATTCTATATTTACCTCTTAGCTTTGCAGCCAGAAATGAAATTAGGATGAAATCTAAAGATACACAACTTATTAAAGAAGTCGGGTATCTTGTTTTTTATTTATCACTCAAAATTGTGTAAGCTTCATTAACTAAGTACATTTTCTCTTGTGCTTGTTTTTGTAGTTGCGGCTGATTCACAAACAAATCTGGATGCCATTTTTTTACTAAAGTTCGATAAGCCTGCTTTACCTCTGCCAAAGAAGCATTTGCTTGCAATCCTAAAGTGCTGTAGGCGCGAGTAATTTTATCTTTTTCCGTCTGGGTTTTTGGTCGTTTGGGTGCTTCGTTGTTTTGAGTGTTATTTTGCTGTTTGCCAGTTTGAGAACCAGGCGATGTCTGACGACAAGCCTTAGGGCTACGCATTTCTGCTTTCATTCGCGCTATTTCCTCATTGAGTTCCCAATCACGAAATTTCGCCTCTACCTCTTCTGGACGTGGAGAGGGAGAAGCTTTTGGCGGTGGTGGAGAAACAGATTCTACTTTTGTCTCAGTACTCTTAGTAGTATCTTTTTGTGAGTAAGTTTGAACTCTCTCTGGTTGTGGTAAATATTTTCTATTAGTATTCCTGTCTTTTGGTATTTCTTTATAAAATTGATGATTGGAAATAATTTTGACTTTTTCTAACTCTTGCAGTAACTTATTAAAACCGTTTTCCAACTGCTGCAAACTTTCACGTTTATTAGTAATTTCTAGCGGTTCTTGACTGAATTCAAAGCAAATTACTTTTTCAGCTTTTTGTTCATATTCAGTCAAAATTAATAATCCTTGACTGCTAAAGCCAGATAAATACTCTTCAATTGCAGTTATACAAAGTTTAGCAACTTCCTGATGATAAGATTCCTTTGCTGATTGTTCGTCTTGTTTTTGGATATTCTTGTTTAGCAAATAAGAAATACTTCCAACTACAGCAGCACCTACCGGTCCGCCCAATAACCAACCAATACCACCACCAACAGCGATGGAACCAGGTTCACTCAAATCATCAGTATTGCTTGGCTTTGAGGGTAATGTTACTTGTGGTTCGCTAGGAAAGGGAATTAATAAATCTTGCGGTCGTTCTTCTTGAAAAAATTCATAAGCTTGATAAAGCCATTTAACCGCAGCAAATTGCAGTTGAGTCAGGTCTTTTTTAAGAGTATTTGTTTGCCAAGATTTAAAGTTATTTTCTGCCAATGCAACTGCCGCATCAGCTTGATATTTTGTGAGTAGCTTGGGTAATGCTAGCCAATCGCGTAACTCTCCCACGCTAGTAGCAAAACCTTTATAAATTAAATTGGCTGCTTTTTGTTTAATTTCAATTTTAGTATTTTGTTTATCATTAAAAGATTTTATTTCAATAGCAATCGGGTCAATTTTAGCTTTTAATGAGAATTGAATTTGAGAAGCGATCGCTTGCACTTTTGGCAAACGCACAATACCACGATTTGGTTGCAAAATCCCCACAATATTTTGCAAAGCTGTTTCAAAAGCCGCTAACCCACTACTATTAGCAGCAGCAACATCCCCTTTTAATCTGGCTCTTAAAGCAGGTAAAGCATCAACGCGATATAAATTACTAAAACCTGGGGGCAATTCGGCTCGAAAGCTTTCCGCAACAAACACCAGACGATTTTGGACTTGTTTTTGCTCGTCGGGTTCGAGTAAGTTCATAAAATTGGCAACAAATATAACTGTTTTAATACCGCGATCTAATAGCCAATCTCGTAAATTTTCCCGTTCACCCAAAGTCATTAATTTACGTGCATCTAATAATTGAATAACTAAATCTGCACTTAAAAGTTGTTCTCGGACTAAATTATCTTGTTCATCTCGATCATTTGTTCCCGGTAAATCGAGCAGTTCTACACCTGTTTCCAAAAAGGAATGCGGACAAAAAACTTCCACAGATGCTACATCTTTTCGCATCTGCCTATTGCCATCAAGAATTGCAAATTGCTCTAAAACTTCTGTGCCACTGCGATCGATTTCTGTACCATCTATCAATATAATGCGAGTTCGCACCTCAGAGCCATACTTGACAGTAATTGCTGCGCCTGTGGTGGGAATTAAATCAATTGGTAAGGTACGATTCCCTAATATGGCATTCAATAGCGTAGACTTACCATGATTAAAAGGCCCAAATACCGCAATCCGAAAGCTAGGATTAACCAGATGATTGCAAATGGTAATTATATCTTGATGCAGTTGCGATTTGCGTTCTAAATTCAGTAACGCAGATGCAAATTTTAGAGAATCTGCTAAATCCTTATAAACTTCATACTGTTGTTGCATAGCTCCTCGTTTCCAGGCTCCGTTTGGTAATGCAAATAATTGGGGCTACCGCCTTACTTCATTTATTGGAGGTGGAGCCGCCGGGTATACATTCCCCGCTTCTAGCTGGGAACGAGAGTAATGATAAGTATCAGCTATAGTAAGCTAATAAATTGCTATACGCTGCCTCAATTTTTTGCAACTGAGCTATTACATCTTCCTGTAAGGTTTTTAAACGTTTGAACTCACTTTCACGATTAATTTCGCGGGTTTCTTTCTGCTTGAGCAGATTATCTAATTCAGATTTGCGCGATACAATATCATCGTTAATCCGTTTACTCACTTCTCTTTCGTAAGAGTCAAAACACTCTTTCACTGCATTGTATACAACCTGAGATTGCTCATGTGCTACTTGGGGTAGGTGTTTAACTAACTCTTTTTTAGCTGTTTTAACTAACTCTTTTCGGGCTTGATCTGCTTGCAAAAATCCCACTCCCAAACCTAGCACTGCAAACCCGATTGGCCCAAGAAAAATACCTGTCACTGCTGTAATTATCCCGCCAACACCAATTACAGTAAAGTAGTTTAACAAGATATTTTTCCAATCAAATCCAGCGCCAGCTAGTGCGAAACCAGCAAGATTTCCTCTAGACAAAGATAACAATCCCATTGCCCAGTTTGCCCATCCGGGAGAGTTATCTTCTTCAGCAGTGGTAGTCGTATTTACTTTAACGTTTTGTCCGGTGAGCTTTTCTGTGATTTGGTCTGTGACTTGACTGTAAGACGCGCCATACTGTGCAGCACTGCGAGAAAGTTCTCTAAAAGCTTTATTGATATCCTTTTCAGCAGTTAATGTCCAAGCAGCAGATTTGTCAGTGATATATTGCTCAAAGGCTTTTTGCAGTGCGATGTTAAATGCTTCTCGTTTACCACTACTAAGAAAATCAAACAGATTTAATTCTGGTTGATAGCGTAAGAAATCGTTTTCAAAGGTGTTACCTAAGTTTAAAACGTAGCTGCGAAAAGACTCGGAAATCGTTCTTGCTTGAGTGTCTCTGGTATTGATAATTTCTTTTTGGAATTCATCTCGAATACCTGTGAGTTTGTTAAACTCTGGTTCAACTGAATCAATTCGTTTTTTTAATTCATTTACATCTTGATCAAGTAATGGTATGCGTCTTGCAACGGCTTCGCGGGTATGATTGCAGGCAAGTCTTGCTAAAGTTCTAACTTGACGGAGTTCTGCGATCGCACGTTCTCTGGTAAGAAAAGTATTAAGCGAACCCATAAACTTAGGAAAGCCAGTTCCCTCTAAATCAGCTTGAGCATTTTTCAACCGTCGTCTGAGTGCTTGAATTGACGAAAGCTCGAACACACGTTCGTCATAAATATCCTGACCCTCCACAGAACAATATTCTGCTAAATTCGCTTTAAATACTTGCCGTAATCTGTTCTCAGATGCTTCTAATTCTTCTACATCGTCAGGATCAATCAATGATTCTCGCACCTGATCCCAAGCATTAACTAAGAAGAAGACTGTCAATCCTCGACCTTTAATATAATTTTCTAGATAGCGACGCTCACCTAATGTACAAGGTTGAGAAGCCCTCATTACAAACAAAATTGCGTGGCAGTTATTTATATAACCCAAAGATAATTCGTTTCGTGCTTCTGTATCATTCAATCCTGGACTATCGACAATTTCAATTCCTTTTTCTAGTAGAGTTAAAGGATACTCAACTACTGCATAATCCACATCAGGAAATGCTTGTTTTTTCTCTTGCTCTAGTTTTTTAGCTTCAGCGGGATCAATGGTATATTTATATTTAAAGTTCTGAAAATCTAGCTGTTGT
>NZ_JBGTFY010000368.1:0-3741 GCF_041747015.1 Nostoc sp. | reverse complement strand
TTGTTTGAAAAGTGTCAGCTTGAGCCTTAAATGCAACTTAGAGAAGTGATCGCAAGTCCCATAACTCTCATTATCTCGTTTAACTTCTCGATAGCCAGAGTAGTCAAACATACGTTGGATGACTTTTCAAACATCCTCTTAAGCTAGCGATCGCAAAAGGTTTGAGATTGTAACTCTAAGAGACTTAGGCGAACACTCGTACTTTACGGGTTCTCAAAGCGGTTGTGTAAATGTAGCCTGTAATTTTCCCGTGATGGCTTTATTGGGGCTGAATGATAAAAGATCAAGGCTTTACACTCTTAATGAGAAAATAAAAAGTCACTCTACAAGCAGAAACGTTGATTACAAAAGGGCAACACAACCGTGACGCTCCTAGACCATATGCTTGCGTATGGTCTAGGCATCTGAGTCCTGGTAAGGATATCCAAATCTTCCTTCAAGGTACTCCAACTGTTTCTCTCTACGGCATTTTATAGTGAGGAACACGTCCAGCCCCACTCTTGGTTTCAAAAGTGAAATTCTAAGCACCTTCAGCCATCAAATTATCACAGAAAACCATCACGGCAAACTGTATTGTCACTCTACCGTGGGACAAGGAACAGAATTTGTCATTGAAATTCCGCTCCAGTCCAACGAATGCGAAGTAGATTTATTACTTTAAGTTAACGCTGACTTATCTCTGACTTAATTCTTTAGAGTGAAAATTTAATAACTGATCATCATTGACCCAAATTGCTTGTTGAGGCACAGAAATAGAAATTCCGGCTTTGTCTAAGGCAACTTTCAGGCGACGGCGAAACTCCCGTGCGACATCCCATTGTTTGAGGGGCTGTGTTTTAATCCATACACGAATGATCAAACCGCGATCGCCAAATTGATCTATTCCCAAAACTTGTGGCGGTTCCAAAATTTGATGCTGCCATTGCAGTTCTTGACTCATCTTCTCGGCAACAGTTTCAATTAACTTCAAAGCTTGTTCTGTATCGGCTTGGTAGGCGATCGGAATTGTCAAATCGGCTCGTGACCAACGACTAGAAAGATTGGCAACAACTTTAATTTCACTATTGGGAATTGTGATCAAGCGCCCTTCGGAATCCCGCAGTTGGGTCATCCGCAGATTCAGATTTTCTACTAAGCCTCCCACGTCTCCCACAGTAATCACATCGCCTAAAGCGTACTGGTCTTCTATAATTATCAAAAAACCGTTAATCGCATCTTTAATTAAGTTTTGCGAGGCCAGAGACACTGCAACACCAACTAAACTAGCACCCGCTAATAAGGGAACGATATCTATCCCCAATGACACCAGCGCTAACAAGAAACCTACTCCTACGCAGATAACAGTAGCGATGCTTTTAGTCACACTAGAAAATGTGGAAACTCGCAGTTGCAGCCGTTCAGAACTTTCTAAGGTTAGGAAGGCTCCACTGCTGATGAGAGTGGAGGCGAAGCGGTCAATTAAGGCATAGCTGAGACGAACAGTTACATAAGTTCCTAGTAATACGACACCTAATCGCAAAGGAAATTGAGCAGCTGTAAGAATTCCTACCTGAAACCCTCGTGTATAAGGAAATAAACCCAATATCAAGAAACTTCCACCTACCCAAATTCCGGCTTGAGTTAGCTCAAACAATCGTTTTTTGACTTCTTGCAGATGCTGATGTTGGCGTTGATTTAGTTGTGTTGTAATTGGTTGATCTGCTGGTGTTGGGTGGTTGAAGAGTTCCTTTTGGGGGTGTACTGAATCCTTTCTTGAACGCCTCTGCCAGCTATGTACCCCCCAACTTATGACAATTATTGTCAGTGCGATGCCCGCAGCAATTTTACCTTGGTCAATTAAAGATTGAGTTTGTCTTTCTTGCTTTGCTTCTTGCAAGTCTTCTTGTAATGATTCGACGATTTGATTTGCCGATGTTGACATATCTACCTGTCGCAGCCTGGCATCCTCAGAAGTGATCGTCATCAGATATTGACCGTTGACATAAATTACTGGTAATTCATTTACTTTCCGAACTTCTACCTTGACTGCTGTTTTTGCTGGTGACTGAAAGTAATTTTGGCCAATTTTCTGCAACTTCTTTTGGATGTCTTCTGAACGCTCAGGAAAGTTGGTTTTTGATGCCGCGATCTGAAATAACGGACGACCATCTAAATAAATCCAGCCTGAAACAACTCTATTATTTGAATCATTACTCACACTGCTGGGAGCTTGCATCTGTGGTAAAAAAGGAATCTGGGCTGTGGCTTTTGGCACAGATACAGCAACTATGGCTATTGAACTAGCGATGCCTACGGCGGGCAAAGCCAACGCCAAAAATTGAAAGCGCACTCAAACACCTCCTTGAGTAAAATTTACTACTGACTACTTCTATAAACCATCCTCCGCAATTAGTTTAAGTAAATGTATTTATCTAAAGTTAAGGTTTTTCCTTTAGATGATGAAGTTTTGATGTTTTTTTGGTTATTATCTATCTTTAGACAGATGACGATGTACTTAGAATCAAGATTTGAGTCTTGTAAAAGTCTGACTCTTACCAAAGATAAAACAAAAAGGAAGAACCTGGGAATGAAGTTGAATTCAGCTAATCAAGCGTCATAGCTATTTTTGAGAACTATTGACTAGTGATTTGCTTTCTTTCAAGCAAAAATCGCCAGTGGTAGAATAACCTAGTAGAGGGCGTAAATTTTACGTACCTTTTTTAACTTTTTGAGGTAATTTTTGATGACCGCAACTTCTCCCCGATTAAAGCACGAGGTTAAAGACCTCGCCCTAGCTCCCTTGGGAAGACAGCGCATTGAATGGGCTGGACGGGAAATGCCAGTTTTAGGGCAAATCCGCGATCGCTTCGCCATAGAAAAACCCTTCGCTGGGTTACGCCTTGTAGCTTGCGCCCACATTACAACAGAAACAGCACATTTGGCGATCGCTCTGAAAGCCGGTGGTGCAGATGCTGTTTTAATTGCTAGCAATCCCCTATCAACTCAAGATGACGTAGCCGCTAGCCTCGTCCTCGATCATGAAATTCCTGTCTTTGCTCAAAAAGGCGAAGATAACGAAACTTATAACCGCCACGTCCAAATAGCTTTAGATCATCGCCCCAACATTATTGTTGACGACGGTAGCGATGTAGTTGCGGCTTTAATCCAACACCGCCAACACCAAATTGCTGATTTGATTGGTAGTACCGAAGAAACCACCACTGGTATCGTGCGGTTACGCGCCATGTTTAGAGATGGCGTACTCACCTTCCCCGCAGTCAACGTCAACGACGCCGACACCAAGCACTTCTTTGATAATCGCTATGGTACTGGTCAATCAACCCTAGATGGCATTATCCGCGCCACAAATATTTTGTTGGCTGGTAAAAACATTGTTGTCGTTGGTTATGGCTGGTGTGGTAAAGGTACAGCCCTCCGCGCCCGTGGGATGGGTGCTAATGTCATCGTCACCGAAATCGACCCCATCAAGGCAATTGAAGCTGTGATGGATGGTTTCCGCGTCCTGCCAATGGCTAAAGCTGCACCCGAAGGTGATATTTTTATCACTGTGACTGGTAACAAGCACGTCGTTCGTGGTGAACACTTCGATGCGATGAAAGATGGTGCGATCGTTTGTAACTCCGGTCACTTTGACTTGGAACTTGATTTGAAATACTTGGCTGCTAATGCTAAGGAAGTCAAAGAAGTTCGTCCTTTTACTGAAGAGTATAAGTTGAAAAATGGTAAATCAGTTGTCGTTCT
>NZ_JBGTFY010000367.1:0-5611 GCF_041747015.1 Nostoc sp. | reverse complement strand
ATGGAGTACGTTACTAATCAGTTAGTCGAGCAGATATGTAGAGAAATTGGAACTCAACAAATAGATAAAATTCGACCATTTATAAACCTTATTTTAATGAAGACACAGACACAAGGCGACACTGAGGAAGTTCAAGCCAGCCCTATTCTCACACTCATTGAAAATAAGATACGTACTATGTTTAGATCGGAAAAACTAATTGAATCTAAGCTGACTGAACTGAGAGAACTGCTGCATGCCCAACTCCTCATTAGAAGTAGGGCATGCAGGTGACAAATTTTGCAATCTGCTCATGTAACTGAAGACTAATTAAAGAGATCGTCTCAGGTAATATTATGTCCTACTGCATTAACCCCGAATGCCAAATCCGCGACAACGTTGACAGCAGAGAGACTTGTCTATGCTGCGTTAATCAACTGCATATTAGAGATCTTTATTGGCTAGTTGAACCTCTACGCCCCTTGAGTCAATCACCTGGTTGTGAAGTCTTTGAAGTAGTAGAGGATATGGATGATATGAGAGTGACGAAAGTCCTGAAGTCTCTAAAAAGCAATGAAGTGTCGGCTATTAGAAGGTTTGGGCAAGAAGCAAATATTTTGAGCAGTCTGAGCCATCCTGGGATTCCCAAAGCAGATCCAGATGAATATTTCTCCCATACGCTTAACAACGGTCGAATATTGAAATGTTTAGTGATGGAAAAAATTGAGGGGCAGAATTTGAAGGATTGGTTAGAAAAAAATGAACCAATTTCTCAAGATTTAGCACTGACGTGGCTAAAAGAACTTGCAGAAATTTTAGGTTGCGTGCATCAAGGTGGTTTTTTGCATCGAGATATTAAGCCGTCTAACATTATACGGAAACCCAATGGGCAACTCGTGTTAATTGATTTTGGTGTAGCCAAGAGGGTGACGGATGCAGAAGTTGATGAGCATAATAGCACAGTAGTTTATTCAATTGGATATACTGCTGTAGAACAACTAGAAGGCAGATCCGTTCCGCAGTCTGATTTTTTTGCTTTAGGGCGCACCTTTGTTCATTTGCTGACAGGTAGCCATCCCAAGTCTCTTATCAACTCCAAAACCGAGCAATTTACTTGGAAACAAAGTTTGCAGCAGGAAGTTTCCGATAAAGTAGCAAATTTTATTGATGAATTGATGGCTCCAAAGGTACAAGATCGACCTAAAGATACTCAAGCAATCCAGCTACGTATTAAGCAAATTTATGACGACTTGTATCCTCCACTGGAGCCAGAGCCACTTCCTCAGCCCCCGTTTCGCTGGTATCGGTGGGCAGTTATATTTGGGTTTCCCGTAATCCTATTGGTGGTGATAAAATGGCTATTTCTGCTGCCCCCACCCCTTTGTAATTCATCTGCTTTAGATGTGAGCGAGATGGCTTTCAGCCGCAATGGTAGCTATTTAGTAACAGCAAGTTTAGACAATACAGTAAGAGTTTCAAAAGCAGCTAGCAATAACAAGCAAGTCCATTGCGAGTTACTTAGAGATGGTGTAGTAGCTCTCAAATTTAGTCCATCAGATAGCACAAAAAAGGGGGCGGAAGAGGGGACAATAGCTACGGTAAAATTAGATGGCGGTGTAGAGTTGTGGAATGTAGATACTGAGGGTAATATCGAACGTTCACAAATTTTACAGGTCTTAGGTCGCGTAGTTGCCCTTGCCTTCAGCCCCCAAGGTAACTATCTTGCTACAGCCGCTGAAGGCGGCACTGTACAAGTATGGGATACAAACACATATGAAGAAATTAAGCTTAGACCATACGGTTCATACATAAAGGCTGTTAGCTTCAGTCAAGATGAAAAATATCTAGCTATTGTCGGATTGGATAAGAAAACAAATGTGTGGGAGTGGCAAACCACCGACAAACTTACACCACTGCCTAATGTAGTAGCCGTCGCTTTTAGTCCAAAGGATAGCAAGTATCTAGCCACAGGTGATGTTGAAGGCAATGTAAAAGTCCTCGACACAAACACCTTCAAGGTGGTTAACGAAGTAAATCTCGGATCTTACCCAACGGCTATCAGCTTTAGTCCAGAAGGAAAACATCTGCTCCTGCTCGGTTTGAACAAGAAAGCGAAGTTGTGGGAGTGGGAAAAACACAACGCAACCATAACCCTAGAACGCACCCCAAAGGATAAGGTAGTAGCAGCTACCTTCAGTCCAAAGGATGGGAAGTATATAGCTACAGCCAGTGCCAACGGGACTATAAGGGTATGGAACAACGATGGTACTTGGAGTGCGGACTTGCCAAATAGCTATAATAGTTTAACGGCAGTTGCCTTCAACCCAAAAGACGAGCAGCAGTTGGGTGTGGCGACTGCCGACGGCAGCGTACAGATAATAAACCGACCAGCGACAAAACAATAACGAGCTATTAGTCGTTTTATATTTTGCATTCAAATGGTTCAGAATCGTTAGATATTTTCGGCTCTAGTAGTAGGTCTTGGGTTTTCTTAGTTGCATCATCCATTGCCTTTTCATAACCATTTTTATCAACATTTAGAGCTTCACTAAGATATTTTTGTAAAATACAGGATGCCCGTGCATATTGAGGAATGCGTGGACGTACATATTCATCCGAAGAATTTTCTATAATATACAGCAGTTGTGGATAGTGGCTGTATTTAGCAACAATTTTTGGCTCGTAAAACAGGCGTTTAAGGCTTGGTACAGAGGCATATGCCAAGGTGAACTTCTGCTGAGATGCTGCACTCGTTAAGAACTTAATTGCTTGTAAAGCTTCTTTCTTGTGTCCTGTATTTTTAGCAATTCCAAAGCCCCAGCCGCCTCTGACTGTAACAATGCCCTTTCCTTCTGCAGAAACCACAGGTTTAATAGCAATATTACTAGGAAAAGAAATTTCTGAGTCATTAACCTCACGCCAGCTATCAGGCCAGTTACGCATAAAAACGGCTTGGTTGTCTCGAAATCGGCTGCGGGTATATTGTTCCTCGTAAGTTTTAAAATCTCGGGGAGAAATACCTTTTTTAATTGTGTCGCGTAAAAATTCAACTGCCTGTATCGCTTCTAATCTGTTTAGTCCTACTTCTTTTTGCTCGTTAATCCAGAAGCCCCCGTGACCGTAAAGCACCTCAACAAACATCGCTGCTAGTCCTTCATTAGGCTTACTCTGCCAGAGATAACCATATGGAATGCCTTTCTGTTGGATTATTTTTTGAGAAATTGCCAGCAAATCCTTAAATGTTTCTGGCGGGTCTTCATGTAACTCTTTTAGCCAATCTTCGCGGTAGAAAAGCACACCCACATCGGCGCGGAAGGGAATGCGATAAAGCTTTCCATCATACCTTCCATAGTTAACTTCACTAGGTAGAAAACCATTCAAGTCTTCCTTTGAAAACTCTTGAGTAAGATCCATCACCCATTCTTTCTCGGCAAACTCAGGAACCCAGATAATATCCATGTAAATCAGGTCATATGACGGTGATTCGCTTTGGAAGTCAGAACTGTAGATTTTTTTTACATCGTCGCTAAAATTTGGATCTTTTGGAGAATTCTTACTATAATTCCCTAGCTCAATCTTAATATTTTTGTTGTTGTGATTGAATTGGTCAATTAGCGGTAGCCAGTATTTAGCTTCGCGCACCGGTACTACAAAAGATAGAGTAACAACTGATGGATTAGTACAAGCAGAAAGCAACTTAATACATAGAACCAAGGCAAAAATTAGCCCCAAGATTCGTGGAAACTTTAGTTGCTGTAAGAATTTTTGCAGTCCACGTTTCATAAAGGTTGTAGCGTTCAATGCTCAAAAAAAGGGTTTAATTTGTTCCTACCTTGATTTCACTACCTGCTAGTGGAAGAAAGCGCTTACTGCAAACAAACGCAAAATAAATTCAGATGAACTTAACATTGCATTGGAGTTACCTAGTTGTCAGCAAAGGATTCGGCAGCTTTTGATGATTGAGAGGAATGTATCAGTTAAAGCTCGCAGTACACGGGAAACAGGATGGCGTAATAAGCTTCATTGATTTGAAAACAACAAAACGCATCCTCGCTGCCCAAACGGAAGCTGCTGTCTATATTGCTAACAAGAGTTGTCGCCAGAGTAGGTTGGTAGTGTTTTAGAGCTATGCTTTGGAGCTAAATTGGTAGTCCAATTTCATAGCTATTAACAAACAATCTAATCTCTAGCTCATGCATCAACTCTGTTTTGGAAAAGCATTATAGTTTACCATTATTGGTAGTTGAGCGATCGCTTTGAGTGGCATAGCAGTCAGCTAAGAACCACTATCTTTAATCACTGGTGGTTGCTGACAAACTGCTAATTGGCAGACCTTAACCAGTGAATGCACTACCCCATCATCTCCAACAACAACGCAATTACCATTCCCAACTCCTACTACAAATCCAGCCCGACTAGACATTCTGTGGTTGCTAACATCTTTAACTCGGCTGCCATAAGCAATCAATTGACCGTCATGCCCCCGCTCTAACTGGACTTGAGCCATCAGACTCACCAAGCGTTCCCGCAGGGCAACTGGGGCAAGTACCAAGATATCTCGCTGTGTCGCAGGTGGTAGCTGCTGCATCGAGCAGCAGAATTCCTGCGCGGCTTCGACATTCGTAACCTGAGCCATTAACTTTAGGTACTGCTGCGCCAACCCAGCGCAGAGGGATGAAAGCAATCGGGTGGGCATCTCCGCTGCATTACGACTAATGGCATTTTCTCCATCTGCGGCCAGATCGCAGTTAGCAGCAATTGCGTCAATTGTGTCAATTGAATCTTGAGATCCTTGCTGTCTTTCTGTTTCAACCTTTGACACTGCTGTCAAAGGCGTGTCAATTATGTCAATTTCATCAACTGGGACAACACTATCACTAGCTAACGCTACCCAATCAAGTCCGCTATTAAATGCCCCTTCTCCTGGGGGCGGCTCAACCTTTGCCACCTTTGGCTCTAACTGTTCCTGATTTGTGACTTGAGGCAACTGTTCCTGTTCCAAGAATGGCTCTGTTGACAGTTGACAACCCGATTGACGAGGAGCATCAACTGAGTTAATTGCAGTCCTGACAGGCTTTTGAACAATTGAATTGACAAATTGACAGTTTTCCAAAGCGTCACTTGATTCATCCCATACTTGAGGTGAATTATTCGCAGCTACCGGGACATACACCATATCAGACCCAACTCCTATAGTGCGACCATAACCAAGTTCCGCTAAAGTCTGCATTAAGGCGCGGATCTGCTCTATCGCCGTCTTTTTGAGAGCGCGAATACCGCTTTTGAGCTTGGAGGCAGTCACCTGACCCACCCTTTCGGTAAATTTTTGGATCTTCAACCCCAAGGCAGCTAGTCCTGAATCAGGAGAATTGTGCGTGTGGATCAGGCGGTACTGCCACAGATAGTAGGCGGCTAGTTCAATTGCTTTATCCATTGTCTCGCCACTGATTACTTGCGATGGCTTTTCGCCGCGCAGAACCGCATTGACAACGTGCAGCCATAGAGCGAGTCTAGCTGTGTAAGCTTCAATTTTCGGACAGGCTAATTGCAACCCAACGGAATCCTCAGCTAACTCGGCATCAACGAGTTGATGTTGCCAGGTTTCAAACAGTTGTTTGGCTTCAAAACTGAG
>NZ_JBGTFY010000366.1:0-19001 GCF_041747015.1 Nostoc sp. | reverse complement strand
CTTTAGCCGTAACATTACTACTCAGACAAGCAATGCAGGTATAGGGTTTGGGATATTTTTGGCTATTGTTGGTATTTTATTGCTGTGCTTTCGAGTCTATTGGGCTTTGCGTTATCGAAAAATGGCTAAACTTTTACAAACACCAAATTCTCAAAACCATCCCAGAAAAGAAGATGTAATTCAAAATTTACGAATTGGATTACTCGTGAGTTTGGTAGGATTATTAATAGCTTTTATCGCTTCGGAAGTGACGGTTTCAATCATTTTGGGTAAAGCAGTAGCACAACCTCAAGGTGTTGCAATTTATCAGCCAGAAAATGTAATTCGTTCACTAGACATTTTTGTGATGTTAGCAAACATCAACATGATTGGCGCTCACTTTTTTGGTGGAGTTACCTCTCTTGGTCTACTCTATTGGTTAGAAGAGTAATAGGCGCAGGATTAATTTGATTTTGTCAGCTATTGCTATGGAAGTACTAATCTATCTCTAAAGTAGTATTTGCCAAATGTATTAGAATTCTCCTCGACTTTTCCACCATTGAGATTTAACCTCAAAATACAGTCTGTTTTCATGTCTCCTCTTTTGGTTGAGCGGCTCAACTTTCCCTAAAGTACATAATCAAAAATTTGAATTATTGCAAAAAAAAAAAATTAAAGTTTCTCTAAGCCAAGAGTATTTTATGATCTTTCACTAGATGTCACAATTGGAATTTTGAAACAACAAGCAAAGATAAAATTATCAGGAGGTATTTATGTACAAATTCAATCATTCTTCTTTCAAGAAAGTTGGATCGGTAGGAACAATTTTTGGAACGTTGCTGATTGGTTTGTCTGCAATGAGTCAATCAGCAGTAGCACAGCCGCGAATTTCCCAAATTAATCCTTGCCCTAGTATTTTCTACGAAGAACCACACCGTAATCGAGTTTTGGTTCCAGCAGGATGTCCACCGAATGCTGCAACTTTAAGATTCGGAGGACAACAAGGAACTACTGGTTCTCAGAGTATTATGGTTCCTGCCTATCCTATGAATGGAAGACGCACAAATGTTAATGTTATACAACCACCTGCTCCAGAAAGTCGGCAAAGTGCGATCGCAACTATCACACCAACAGCAGGTACAGTCGATGTCAAATTGAAAAATAACACTAACGCTGGTATCTCTTATCAAGCGATCGGTCAGACCCAATCTCGATATCTTGCAGGTGGACAAGAATTTGTCTTACGAAACTTACCAACACCTATTAGTATTACCTTGGTACGTCAAGATGGTGGACTGCTTAAAGTTATGCCCACGTCTACCTCTGAAGGGACACTTGCAGTTTCGTTAGATGAAACAACCAATTTCGGTAACAATCAAGGCGTATTGAGAATTCAAAAAGATGGTCAAGTCTTTTTGAATTAATATAATTCACCGTAGAAATGTTGAATGCCTTAAAATGCTGATTACGACAAATTAAAAGTTTTTCGGTCGTTCAACAATATCAGCTTCAGTTGAAGACTCATCATTATAACTGACGTAAATACGTAAAATTTTTTGAATAATAAGTCATCAACTGAACTTGATGTTAGTCAATATGTTAGTCAACCCAATGGAGATTTTCAAATGATCAACTTTATTCAAACTAAGTGGAGTTCTAAAGGAGCTATTGCTCTGGCGCTTTTTGCAGTAATGCTTGGAGGTTGTACCAACGAACTAGATCAACAAGCCGGAGTACCAGAAACCAATGTGACTACAGAAGAAGTTGCAGACAATACAAACGAACTAATTGGTAAAACTGTAACAATTAGAAGTACACCCGTTAGGAAATTGGGGCCGTCAACTTTTACAATTGCCGATAAGCAATTTTTTAGTGCTAAACCAATTTTAGTTGTAAATGCTTCAGGTAAAACTTTCACCCTGCCTACTGACGCAAATACACCAATTCAAGCGACAGGCCCAGTTCGTAACTTTGTGATTGCGGATATTAATCGAGATTACAACTTGGGCTTAGATCCAAACTTTTACAAAGAGTACGAAACCCAACCTGCAATTATCGCTCAATCAATTGCACTTGCTCCTAAACCAGGTGAACTTACCACAAATCCTCAACTATACTACGGTAAAAATTTGGCAGTGACAGGTGAAGTGGAAAACATCAGAAATGCCAATTCCTTCACCTTAGACGAAGACAAATTATTTGGTGGACAGGACTTGTTAGTGATCCGCGCCGGTACTCCAAAAGGAGTTGTCAATGAAGGTGAGAAAGTTGCAGTCACAGGTGTATTGCGTCCGTTTGTTGTAGCTGAACTAGAACGAGAATATAACCTTAAATGGGATTTAACCTTACAAAAGCAGCTAGAAGCAGAATACAGAAATAAACCTGTGTTAGTTGCAACAGAGGTTTATCCTTCAGCAATTCCGCAATAAGGTATTCTACAGCATTGTCTATCAGGAAAACTTTTCATCAATAGCCTCAAGATAAATAAGAACAAGGGCAATGAGTGACAATTCTCAAAGGGGAAATTTTTTACAGGCGTTAGGTCAAGCAGGAGTATTAGTTTTCCTGGTAGCGATCGCTCTGATAGCGAGGAGTTGTAGCTTTTTTGACGCAAAGGCAACTATCACTAACACATCTGAAATTGCTGAAAACACCGACGAATTTATCGGAAACTCTGTAACAATTAAAAGCAGAGTAATTCAGAAAATTGGTTTGAGTTCATTCACGGTTAGTGATGCACGGTTCTTTCGCGGTAAACCTCTTGTAGTTGTCAATGCTTCAGGTGTACCTTTTAATCTACCATCTGACGAAAATATCAAAGTGCAAGTTACTGGTCAGGTTCGTAATTTAGTAATTCCCAAAATTGAGCAAGAGTTTAATCTTAATATGCAGGATGAATATTACAAAAATTACATCAATAAACCTGCAATTATCGCTCGATACCTTGTATTAGCGCCTCAACCTGGCCAAATAACACAACGTCCCGAACAATATTATCGTCGTCAAGTTGCAATTACAGGGAAAGTAGAAAATATCCGCAGTCCGGTTTTACTAACCCTAGATGAAAACCAATTGTTTGGTGGGCAAGATTTGCTAGTTTTATTAAAAGCACCGCCCAAAGTAGCAATAAATCAGAACCAGACAGTATCGATAACTGGTGAAGTTCGTCCTTTTGTCATTACTGAAATTGAGAAAGAATATAATTTTACCTGGGATCTAAATGTCAAAAGAGAGTTAGAGGCTGAGTACGGCAACAGACCTATTTTAGTTGCTGAAACTGTATATCATCCTTCTTAGAAATTCTCAGTTTTTTATGACGATCTTAAATGCTGTGCTTTCTGTAAGACTCTATGAGATCGTTATGTAGCTTTTCAATTACAGCTACACAGATTAAAGCCGTAACAAGTTTGGGTGGATAGCAATAAAGTAGCTAATTGAGGATAATGCTGGATTTAGAACACTTTGAACAAGTTTGCTGGCAAGGGTTGTTCACTAATTTTGAACACTGTAGTTAACTTGAAGAAGATTATGCCAAATTCTTTTTCTTTTATTTACTCTCGTTTCTATCGTCGCTGGTTGTATTTATTACTGTCAGTTTTAGTAGCGCTTGGTATTTGTGTGGGTTCACCCCAAAAGACACAGGCAATTTCATTGTTTGACCTCTTGAATCAAGGAATCCAAATATTTCAGCTATCCACTATTTCTGATCGAGAAGAAGTCCAACTAGGCAAGCAGATTAATCAACAGTTAGTTAATAGTGATATTAAGCTTTATCGCAATCAGAATGTGAATCGCTATGTCAATCAAATTGGTCAATGGTTGGCTACAAATAGCACTCGTCCTGATATTCCGTATACATTTCAGGTAGTTCAAGATGAGAGTATAAATGCCTTTGCCACAATGGGAGGTTATGTTTATGCCACTACCGGATTGCTAAAAGCCGCAGATAATGAAGCTCAATTAGCCAGCGTTATCGCTCACGAAATCGGTCATATTGCTAGTCGGCATTCAATAGAACAGATGCGAGAAACAGCGATCGCTCGTGGTTTTGCTACAGCAGCCGGATTAGAACGCAGTACAGCAGTTCAGATTGGTGTGGATTTGGCATTACGCCGTCCCCACAGCCGCCAAGATGAATTTGAAGCCGATCAAAGAGGACTAAGGACTTTAGGACGTGCTGGTTATGCTCAGTCTGCCATGATTGCTTTTATGCAAAAGTTACTCCAACAGCGATCGCTGCCGACATTTTTGAGTACTCATCCTGCAACAAGCGATCGCATTACTGCCTTAAAAAGTGCAGCTAATTCTCAAAAAGCTCATAGAGGTGGCGGTTTAAACAATACTGTATATGAGGAAAAAATTCAACCTTTAAGTTAGTTAATCATAAAATTAAACAGTTTTTACAGGAGTAAAAAACATGGCTTTATACAAACTTAGCGAATACAATCCCAACTACAAAGATGAAATTTTTGATGGTAATGACATCAAAAGAATTGATGTTTATGCCGATGATAACAGGGTTGGCTTTGTTGTCAATATACTAGTTGATGAAAGTGATGGACGTTTCCGGTATTTCATCATTGATACAGGCTTCTGGATTTTCGGCAAAAGAGTATTGCTCCCAGTGGGTTTAGCTCGTCTTGACTATGAGAAGAAACATCTTTTTGTTCCTAAACTAACTAAAGAGCAAGTAAAAAATCTACCTGAATGGAGCGAAGATTTAGCAATCGATAATGATTATGAAGAGCAAGTGAGAGGGGTTTACCGACCTTTAGTACTATCAGTAATGCCGGGTATGTTAGGTACTCCTGCTGTTTATAACTACACCCTAGAGCCTTGCTTTTACGAACTGAGCGATCCCAACTTCAGAACCTATGAAGAAAACCTGAGAAATGGGAGAAATCTAAACAGAGCAAAAATTTGATAAGAGGATGTTGGAAAAGTCCTTTTATTGGTATCCAAAGCTTTAAATACCTCTAAATCTTTCGATAAATTGGGAGACTTTGATTTCGGGTTTCCCTCTTTTAAGGGGGGGGTAGGGAGTATCTAAAAATGCCTCAAGTCACAGCGAAACACTTTTCCAACAACAGGCGCATCATTGCAAATAGTTGAGCTTTATCCAGTTATAAAAACAGTTGACTATTGATGGTATTTATGGCCCTAGAACGGCTACAGCAGTAGCTACCTTTCAGCGATCGCAAAGAATAGTTGGTGATGGTAGGGTAGGAGCGCTGACATGGCAAGCTTTACGCAGTAGTATACCACCCGTGCGTCGTCGTGCTTTCTAACAGATAGATGTAATTAGCTCAATTCCAGCATTCTCAGAAAATCTATCTGCGATGGTTGCTCAACCCATCCAAAGGCAAATTGAGCATTTGAGATGAATTCATCAACGATATTAGTACTAATGAGATAGCAAAAAATGAGTAATAAAAGCGATGTCTACGACGGGCTACCTCTAGGCAATTTTTCAACAAATATTAATAACACACAGCAGGCACAAAACGCTGTAAACATCCCAGATTCACCCCAAGGTTGGGATAACCTGAAATGGCTAGGGCCTAGTTTTTTGTGGATGCTTTCGGCTGCGGGTTCTGGAGAGTTACTGTTTACGCCAAGAATTGCCGCACTTTACGGTTACACCCTGTTATGGGCGCTACTTGCTGCTGTGGTTTTGAAATGGTTTATTAATGGTGAAGTTGGTCGCTTTTCAGTTTGTACCGGCGCAACTATTCTAGAAGGTTTCAAACAATTTCCCGGCCCCAAAAACTGGGCAATCTGGTTGATTTTGCTACCGCAGGTAGTAGTAGCAATTTCTACCGTTGCTGGACTTTCAGGAGCCGCTGCGACAGCGCTAATTTTGGTTGCTGGAGGAAGTGTGCAACTATGGACAGTAATTATCATTGTTGTGACAGCTGCGATCGTACTTTTGGGGCAATACAATGTAGTGGAAAAGATTTCTTCTTATGTGGGGATTGCCCGTACTGTAGCAGTGGTAGCTGCGGCTATTTTCGTTTTCCCTAATGTTCGCCAACTAGCATCCGGGTTAGTACCGCAAATTCCACAAGATATACAGTATCAAGAAATACTGCCTTGGTTGGGTTTCATGTTGGCAGGAGCAGCCGGATTAATGTGGTATTCTTACTGGGTAGAAGCTAGAGGATATGGTGCAGCTAGTGTTAAAGGAAAAGAGAGCATAGACCCTAAGCAACTCAACCAGGAGCAAAAAAAGAAACTGCGCGGTTGGCTAAATTTGATGACTATATCCAACACTTTAGCAGTGATTGGTGCGCTTTTAGCGGCGTTGTCTTTCTTGATTCTGGGTGGTGAGTTACTACGTCCACAAGGACTTGTACCAAAAGAAAATCAGGTTGCGGAAACTTTGGGTAGCTTGCTTGGCGACCTTTGGGGGCCATTTGGCTTTTGGTTTATGGTGGCGATCGTTTTTATTACCTTTTGTAGTACCGTACTATCGGTAGAAGATGGTTTTGGACGAATGTTTGCCGATGGTACGCAGATATTACTGCAAGGGTTTGGCGTGCGGGGACGCTGGACAAATGAAAAGTTTTTGCAGCGTTTCTATATTGTAGTGCTACTGGTAGCCTTACCCATCGCCGTTTACCTGTTTTTCGGTGAACCTGTCGGCTTACTACAAACCGCAGGCGGAATTGAAGCTGCTCACATCCCCATCGTCACAGGACTGACTCTTTATTTAAATCATCGAATGTTGCCCAAGGAACTGCAACCATCAAAAATTATTTTTGGTGGAACAGCGATCGCTGGCATATTTTTTGGTGTATTTGCAATTATTTATCTGTTGCAACTGCTTGGTATAATTGGCTCAAGCGGCGCTTCAGGTTAATAAATATAGTGTAGAGAGCAGTTTGATCTTTCTGAATTCTAAATAGTTACTATGCCGTATGAAACTACCCAATTCACCCCTAGAACCAATTAGGCAACCAGTTAAAGAAATAACTTCTCTCCCTTGGTTTGAGCGACTAGCACGATTAGGATACGCAGCAAAAGGCGTAGTTTACTTTATTGTTGGGTTATTAGCAGCCCAAGCTGCCATTGGTTCTGGTGGTAAAACCGCGAATACAACTGGTGCGTTAAAGGCAATTGTTGTCCAACCTTTTGGAAAATTTTTGCTAAGTATCGTTACCCTTGGAATTATTGGGTATGTACTTTGGCGTTTAGTTCAGACGTTTTTTGATCCTGAAAAAAGTAAAAAACCAATTAATGCTAAACGAATTGCCCAACGGATTGGTTATGCTATCAGTGCTTTAGGTTATACAGGTTTGGCTTTGACATCTGTAAAGCTGATTATGGGTTCATTCGTTGGCGATAGCGATTCAACTGAGGATTGGACAATATATATCTTGGCTCAACCCCTTGGGCGATGGCTAGTAGCACTGGCAGGGATGATGGTAGTTAGTGTTGGTCTTTCTTACCTTTATAAAGCGTACAAAGGCAAATTCCGTTACCATTTAAAACTTTCTCAAATGAGTTTAACTGAGGAAAATTGGGCAGTGCGTATGGGTAGATTTGGCATTGCTGCCCGTGGCATTGTTTTTGGCATTATTGGCATTTTCTTGATGTTGGCGGCAATTCAATCTGATGGCACTCAGGCTAGAGGGTTGGGTGGTGCATTGGCGGTTCTGACACAACACCCCTTTGGTCTTTGGCTTCTGGGTGTAGTAGGTTTGGGTTTGATTGCTTATGGCATCTATTCAGGAATAGAGGCTCGCTATCGGCATATTGCTAATTTATAATTTTTAACGCAATCGCTAATTTTTGCTGCATTTGTAAAGCTGGTTATTTTGCCATTAATTGCTCAACTTTATAACTAATCATCTTGGCCAGTTTAGTATTTTATCCAAAATTACCAATATTTTTGCAAAAATACCGTAGTTGAGAACCTTTTGTTATGACTGTTTCGACCAAACCTCTTTCTAATCGCATCGCCATAGTTTTCGATTTTGATGATACTCTGGTTCCAGATACCGTTGATGCTTTGTTAGAAAGCTTAAGTATTGATGCTCTGGAGTTTCGCCAAGAAAAAATTCGACCCTTAATTGACAAAGGATGGGATAAAATCCTAGCTCGATTTTATGCCCTCATTGAAGAGTCAAAACGACAAGGTAACAAAATTACACAAGAATATATTGCTAGCTTTGGTCAAGAATTAGCTCCCTTTGATGGCGTTAATAAAATGTTTGACCACTTGCAACAATGCGCCCACGAATTAAATCCAAAAGTAGAGGTAGAATTTTATTTAATAACTTGCGGTATGGTGGAAATTGCTCGTCATAACTGTATTGCTCCAAATTTTAAAGCAATGTGGGGTTGCGAATTTTCTTATGGCGATCACAACGGCATAGAGTTTTTAAAGAAGATTGTCACTCACACAGAGAAAACCCGCTATCTTTTCCAAATTGCCAAAGGTTTTGATGATTACCAAGATGATGGTAAAGCATTTGTATATCGAGATTTACCACCAGAGGAATTGCACATTCCACTGGCACAGGTGATTTATGTTGGTGATGGTGCGTCAGATATTCCCTGCTTTTCTCTAATGAATCAAGAACAGGGTACAGCGATCGCATTATATAAAGACAGTACTCCAGAAGAATGGGGACGAGATTTAAAAATGACTCAAAGTCAACGGATTGCTAACCTCGCGCCTGTTGACTACAGCGAAAGTTCTGAACTGATGCAATCTCTAACACTCGCGGTAGAAGGTCTTTGCAAGCAGATTGCTTTGCAGCAATTGAGTATAGGTGAGTAGAACTGCTAAAAACAACCCACAGTCATCTTGCCAAAGCAACCACTCTATCCCTGGCTTAATTCCAGCCAGTTTGAGAATGTTTTACTCAGCACTATCATTTACATTTCAGTAATTAAAAAGGCAGGAAAATGCAGAAAATTTGGTACAAAAATGCAATTTTTTACTCCTTGGATGTTGAGACATTCATGGATTCAGATGGCGATGGTATTGGCGATTTCCAAGGACTAACTAAGTGTCTAGATCATCTTTCTGGACTGGGAATTACCTGTTTATGGCTATTACCGTTTTATTCTTCTCCCAATCGAGATAACGGCTACGATGTCATGGACTACTACAATGTTGATCCACGATTGGGGACATTAGGAGATTTTGTACAGTTCATACATCAAGCAAGCGATCGCGGTATTCGAGTTCTGGTTGATTTAGTGGTAAATCATACATCAAATCAGCATCCTTGGTTTCAACAAGCGCGTTCAGATAAACACTCCAAGTATCACGATTACTATGTGTGGTCTGAAAATCCACCTAAAACCAAGCCAGAACAGATAATTTTTTCTGGAGTAGAGGATAGTCTTTGGGAATACGACGAACAAGCTAATGCTTACTATCTGCATCACTTTTACAAAGAGCAGCCTGATTTAAATATTGCTAATCCTGCGGTACGGGAAGAAATCTACAAAATTATGGGTTTTTGGCTGCAACTTGGTGTGTCTGGGTTTCGCATCGATGCTGCGCCATTTTTAATTAATCCACTTGGCATCCCAGATTGTCCAGACTTAGAAACTTTCCTCAAAGATATGCGAGAGTTTATTACCTCGCGTCGGGGTGATGCAATTCTGTTTGCAGAAGCAAATGTCAGTTCTGACAAAATACCTGTTTACTTTGGTAATGGCAATCGATGTCAGATGTTATTTAACTTCTTGCTCAACCAATATATGTTTTTAGCTCTGGCACGTAAAGATTCACAAACTTTACTTGACGGACTGAAATCATTACCTGATATTCCTGATATTGGTCAGTGGTTAAATTTTGTCCGCCATCATGACGAACTCAACCTTGACTTAATTAGCGACTCCCAAAGGGAAGAAATTTTTCAGGCTTTCGCACCGGAAAAGAATATGCAAATTTTTGGCAAAGGCGTTCGTCGTCGTTTACCACCAATGTTAAAAGGTGACAAACGTCGCATTGAACTCACATACAGTCTGCTATTCAGCTTACCTGGGATACCTCTGCTACGCTATGGCGAAGAAATTGGGATGGGTGAAGACCTTTCACTTGAGGGGAGAAATAGTGTTCGCACAGTCATGCAATGGTCAGATGCACTCAATGGCGGCTTTTCTACCGCTTCGTCAGATGTTCTTACCCGACCTGTGATTAAAGAAGGAGAGTATGGTTATAAACAGGTGAATGTGGCAGATCAACAACGCGATCGCAACTCCTTAATCAATTGGATGGAACATATAATCCGTATTCGCAAACAGTGTCCAGAGTTTGGTTCGGGTAAATGGCAAATTATAGAAACCGATCAACCGTGTGTGTTTGCTCACTGCTGCGAGTTGGAAGGTGAAAGTGCGATCGCTTTACATAATCTAGGCGATCGCTCATGTACAGTCACGCTAAAATCTGATGAGTATAACCATTTAATTGATATATTTGGCGATTCCCAATACGAACCTCTGGATGTTAATTTGCCTTCCATCCCAATAGAAGCATACGGCTATCGCTGGTTTCGCGTTAGGTAAAAAGCATGATCGCTGCAATATGTGCGATCGCCTTAGCCATCATACATTTGTATTCAGGTAAACTACAATTTATTAGAGCTAAACCGCGTAGTCGTTGGCTCTCATTTGGCAGTGGGGTATCTGTTGCTTATGTGTTCGTTCACATTTTGCCAGAACTAAGTAAAGCCCAAATAACACTCCAAAGCAGTTTGAATATTGGACTTGCTTTTTTAGAGCATCACGTTTATTTGGTAGCACTTTTAGGTTTAGCAGTGTTTTATGGCTTAGAACGATTTGCAAACAAGTCGCGTCAACGCAATCAAAAAGCAGGGAAGGGAGATGTTACTGCTTTAGACGTTTTTTGGATACATATTGCTTCTTTTGCTGTTTATAACGCCTTAATTGGCTACTTGTTAGTACACCGAGAAGAATCAAGTATCAAGAGTTTATTGTTCTATTTTTTTGCGATGGCACTGCATTTTGTAGTCAACGATAATGGTTTGCGCGAAAACCACAAACAAATATATGACCGGATTGGGCGGTGGTTGTTAGTAGCTGCGATCATTGTTGGTTGGTTAATTGGCATTGGTACACAAATTCATCAAGCGGCTGTTGCGGTTCTCTTCGCCTTTTTATCGGGAGGTATTGTACTCAATGTCCTTAAGGAAGAATTACCAGAACAGCGAGAAAGCCGCTTTTGGGCATTTACATTCGGTGCGTTCGGCTATGCAATTCTTTTATTAGCTCTTTAATTATTAAATGTCCCGTCGCCGAACCATATTAGTTAAAAAACTTAGTAATAATAATGTAAAAATAACTATCACAAAAGATATCCAGTTAAATTCAATACTAAATCCTTTTGTATTATTTATCCAACGGGAAATCCAGAAAGAATTATTACCGATAATAAATGAAGGAACTTCTAAGGTTTTCAATACTGGTATTAGTAAAAAGCTAAAAATCACCACCAACGCCAAAGCCATAAAAGCGAGGTTTAACAAAGCTTTTACACCTGAACGCTTACCAGTTTTATCAGTTCTAGCAAAAGGAAGTTCTCGGCAAGTCACACTAGGAGGTGCGTAAATTGCTATGCCTTCTTCTCTATCTTCGACTCGAATTGACTGCGGACAACGTAGTAATTGTACTGCTATCCAGATATCTCCAATTGCACCGCTTGTATTGAATGCAATTACCCAAATTAACCAGCTTGCTTGGGGAAAAATTGCTAGCAGTAACAAACACGCAACATCAAGGACTATCAATGGTGCTAAACCAATGAAAATAAAAGCATTCCGGCGAAACAAGTCACCTGGTGAAGTGGCGTAAGCTAGGGGTAAGAAATACTTAAATTTAAATCCATAACGTGGCGAACCACCAAAAGCAGCAAACGCTATTCCATGCACCAATTCATGAACAATGATGGTGACAAAAGTAATGGCCAGTAAAATCACAAAAGCAAGAATACCTCGCCAAGCTCCACCTCCAGCACTTTCTACACTAAAAATTACTGCTTGTTCGTGAATAATACTATAATACCAACTTGCACCTGCTGCTGCCAATATTAACAGTAATGAACCTAAAGTAGTCCAAATCAGTGATATTTCTGGAGTTAAGCGAAATACATAAATTGGCTCATTGCGAGTTGCTATATTCATAATTCCTGCTCATTATTAATCCTTGCTTTCCAAATTAATAATATTTAGTGTTTATTTCATCACTCTACAGGTTTATCTAGCTTCAAAATCCTTATTTGAACGCTTCTTGTAGTTGTTCAGATGTCAAAGATTTTATTAAACTTAACGGTAGTGGTTGCTGACTAATTGTATTAACGTAATCTGGACTCAAGTAGGAAAGATAACTTGACTGTTGGGCAACATACGTTTCAAAAAATGGAACACTCAAAGCTTTAACATAACGACGTGCCAAGGCTGGACTTGAACCGATTACCTGTGTAGGAACAGGTACGGTGGCATTTGGTGATTCTGCAATAGTAGAAAAGTGTGTGCCGCCATTGATGAGTGCTAAATATTTATTTTGAGTTGTTAGCCAAGTAAAAGGTTCAATTTGCTCTGTTAAAGCTGGAGCAACAGTATCAGAACTACCAGATACAATCATCACCGGAATTTTGATTTGGCTGAGACTAGCTTGACCAAAAATACTGCTATTAACTGGATTAATGGCAATTGCTGCTTTTATCCTGGGGTCAGATAAGTTGTATTGAGCATTTGGTAAATTGACTGCCAAACATTGAAGGAGAAGCGAAACATTTAACGTATCTTCTAAAGCTGGACAGTCGGCTTTCAGTTGCCCAAAATTAATCTTTGCACCCGCCAATGCTAATGCCGTATATCCACCAAATGATTGCCCAACTACACCAACTTGTTCTAAATTTAAGCGTCCCCTAAATGTTGAATTAGACTTTGATAACCGAGTGAGTTCATCTAGTAAAAACTTAATATCTAAAGGTCTGTTAATTAGCTCTCTAGGATTAGTAACTCTATCTGCTATACCTGCCAATAATGCTTGTATTTGTTGTGAATTACTGCCAGGATGTTCTGGAACAGCAACCACAAAACCATAGGAAGCGAGATGTTCAGCTAGATATGCAAAACTCGTTCTATCAGAACCAAGTCCGTGGGAAATGACAATTATCGGACGAGGAGTTTGAGCAGTTGGGAGGTAAATATCAGCAGGAAATCTCCTCTGACGTGAGAGGTCATTAAGTGTAATTGTTTGTTTTGAAAAATTAAAACTTCCGGTTTTACCCAAGTCCATTAATGGAACGGTCTTAAGTGTAGAAGCTGTAGTTACTTTTTTTTGGGATTGTTGGTTAATAAATGCTACTGCATTTTGAGTTTGATTGACTAAATTCTGTAATGACTCTGCAATTGCCAAACTCTGGTTCAAGTTAATTGAAATTGCACTTGCCGGAAACTTGCTTAATACATTTAAAAGCGTAAACTCTTTTTGATCTGCGGCTGACAAAATCAGTGCTGCACGAATTGCATAAAACCCTGACAAGTTAGATTCTGTCTGAATAACTTTTCCTAACTTTTCTAATAATCGTTCGCCAATGGGTGTATAAAGAAACTGCGAAACTTCTACTTGATTTAAGGAAATAGGAGTTAGTAAAACTTTTCGCAGTTGAGCTAGTTGCTTTTTGTCTACATAGTTTCTATATGCAGCTAAATTCTCGTCCACTTTGCCTGTTCTAGCATAGGTTTCGAGTGAACTAATTGGGATAGACCTCTCTAAAAGACCGTAATTGAATCTTATCCTCTCTGCACCTAAAGCGGGATAAGCAGTTAATGTAGGCAGCAACCCTATACTAAAAATTCTCAAAGCTAATTTCAGCCAAACAGTTTGTTTATTTATAGTTTTAGTCATTATATATCACTTGAAATACTATATTAGGCAACGATAAAATTAGCAGATAATAAAATTTCATAGAGATTAATATCTCTTTCAACTAAGCAGGCATGACCACTATGAGGTAAAGTTATTGTTTGAGAATTAGGAAAAATATTATTTAAATGTTTTGCCTCTGCTTCTGAGGGCAAAAGTCGATCATCTCTACTAGCAATTAGTAATACAGGTTGAGTAATTTGGGATAATTTATTTTCGTCAACATCAAATTGTCTCATCAAGGATAGCCGTTGATTAGCAATTTCTTTTGGTGCAGAACTGGTAGATTTTGAAAGAGCAAGGCTTGCAGCAGGTGAAATTTGACTTAAATTAGCTAGAAAAGGCAAAGATAAAAACGAAGAAATTTTATAAAATAATTGAGGTGTGTAAGGAAACAAAAATGAACCTAAATTTAGCCAAGGGACTCGATGAAATGAAGAAGCAGAATTAATTAAAATAATCTTGGTAAATAGTTGAGGAAATTTTTCTAAGATTTTGAGTGCCAAACAACCACCGAATGATTCCCCACAAAGATAAACAGGCGAACGTGGTACTTTTTCTAGTTCTATCTTGGTTAAAGATACTACTTCTTCTGTCATTTGATCCCAACTTGTTAGCTCATCAGGAGGAATTACAAAGCAACGTACATCAAAGGCAGCTTCTAAACCTGCTGTTTGAATATACATCAATTCCTTGCCAGTCTCATCCATTCCAGGTAGAAATACTAAAAGTGGATAATTAGGGTTAGAAAACTGGGTCGTTAAAAAATAAGGCTGACTACAAATTTTAGATGGCATGATTAAACTAATATTGATAATGGAAGCTATACATGTAGAAAGTCATCAACTAATCTAAATACGATTAAACTAACTCGGAATCAATCCTAATTATTTTTCCAATTTCTTCTGTATTAATATCATTAGCTGCTTGCAAACACTCTTGTTCAGTTTGACTGGTTAAACGTAAATTGAGTAAACTAGCAACCCACCCAGCCGTCAATCCCTGGAGCAAAACTGTCATCATTATTGTTAAAAATACCAAGGCTTTAATTGAATCACCGCCATTAATACCCTGTTTTGTAAGTGAAACTGCAAATAATGAAGCTAAAGAAGCAGCTACAATTCCACGGGGAGCAACCCAAGATAAAAATAACTGTTGTTGCCAGTTTAAATCTTGATTCCAGGTAGATATTAAAATGTTAATAGGACGTATTATCAGCATCAGCACTAGAACTGCCAGAACACTACCCCAACCCAAAGCAAAAATACTTGCAATTGATAAATCTGCTGCTAATAGAATGAACAAAATCGAATTTGCTAAGATGCTCAACTGTTCATTAAACCCACGCAGTAAAAGCTCCGAAGGCAGGTTAGTAGCTCTTAAAACTATCCCCATAACTACAGCAACCACTAGACCAGACTCACCACGTAGCGCCTGGGCCAAACTAAATAAACCCCAGACACTAGCTAAAACAACTAGATTTTTTAACTCTTGGGACAAGAATTGATCCTGTTTGAGAAGTTGGGATAGCAACCAGCCTCCGCCTACACCAATAATTATGCCTAGACCCAAACGCCAAACTAGACCCTTAATTAAAATGAGAGGTTCCACATTTCCACTCAACACAAAATGAAGCACAATTACAGCCAAAATTGCACCAATTGGATCGATAAAAACCCCCTCTCCTTCTAAAAGTGTTGAGACTTCTTTTTCTACACCAATTTGTTTAAGGAGCGGATTAATAACTGTTGGGCCTGTCACAACTACTAAAGAAGCATAAAGAAAAGCAATTGACCAAGGAAATTCACTTAGCCAGTGTGCAGCTATTGCAGCACCCGTTAAGGTAATTATTACTCCCAAAGTGACAAGATTGCGAAGGCTAGTAGAAACTTCTTTTAACTCTCCTAACTGTAGATTTAAACCACCCTCGAATAAAATCACCGCTACTAACAGCGAAACCAGCACTTCTAAACCAACACCCAATAATGATGGATCTAAAAAATCAAAACCATCTCGCCCCAGAAGAATCCCGAACAGAAGTAGCAAGACGATACTAGGAATGTGAAAATAACCAGCTAAAACTTGAGCAGCAATACCAGCCACAACCGTTACACTTATCAAAATAGTAATAGGCAAGGATTCTTCCATAAAAAATTTAAGTTGTGCTGTACAACCTCCTATAATTAAAATCAAAAACCATCAGCAAGTAGGGTAACTTGCTGATGTCAAAAAAGTTTTTAGTTCACAATACAACCTTGACAAAGACTCTAAACATTAGCTAAAGCTGCTCCAGGGACTAATTCTACCTTCACCCAACCTGGTTGCCGTCGGTCAAATGCCTTATATGCGTCAATAACTGACATTAGCGGTTCGACTTGGGTTAAAACTTTTGTTGGGTCTACTGTGCCATTACGAACCAAATCCACCAATGTAGGAATGTATTTGCGGTGGTTACAATTGCCCATGTTGATTGTAAGATTTTTGTTCATTGCCGTGCCGATGGGAAAGAAATTGTGAGTTGGTGGATAAACTCCAATAATCGAGAGCGTACCAGCTTTGGCTAATGCTTGAACTGCCCACTCTAATACTTGAGACGGAGCATTACCCGGATGCCAATTCCCGTTTTGAGGATTGGTTTTAGGGGCAATTTGTTGTAACTGCTGTTGGAATTGTTGTGCTTCTTTTTGAGCTTTTTCGGCTGCTGGGCCACTGTCTGGAGCATTCGCATCTACGCCAACTGCATCAATAGCTCTATCCACACCAACTCCCCCAGTTAGTTCGCGGATTGCCTCAATTGGATCTTCGGCATTGTAATCAATGATTTCTGCACCCAAATCACACGCCATTTCTAAACGTGAGGGAATTGTATCTACTGCAATGATGCGTCCTGCACCGAACAATCTGGCACTGACGATCGCAAACTGCCCAACGGGGCCACAACCGAAGATGGCAACTGTATCTCCTGGTGTAATCTCTGCAATATCGGCTCCAAAGTATGCCGTAGGGAAGATGTCAGACAACAGAATTGCTTGGTCGTCTGTAACCTCTTTTGGTAATTTTACTAACCCTGCATTGGCATAAGGAATTCGAGCATATTCCGCCTGCAATCCATCGAAGGGGCCTGCTGCTTCTGGGCCTCCAAAAAAAGCTGTCCCGGCAGTATGCCCGTGAGGATTGGCGTTATCACACTGAGCATGATAACCTGTGCGGCAGTAAGAACAGTAGCCACAAGCAATTGTCGAGGGAACGACAACGCGATCGCCTACCTTAAAATTCCGCACATTAGAACCAATTTCTTCAATAATGCCAACACCTTCATGCCCCAGAATTGTACCGGGTTTCATTCCGGTGAATGTTCCCCGAATCATGTGTAAATCTGTGCCACAAATTGCACTAGAGGTCAGCCGAATAATAGCATCGGTTGGTTCTTTAATTTTTGGTTCTGGGACGTTATCTAATCGAATATCTCCGATTCCGTGAAAAACAACCGCTTTCATGGTGAATACTCCTAATTCATGAGGTTTACATTTCAGACAAAAATGAGTAGCTTGTGTTTTGTGGTATCTCAAAACACGAGAAAATATTTATGCAATAGAGCAAGAAATCTTGTATCCAAATTATTTTTTGATGGATACCTTCAGCAGACAATTGAGCTTATTTTGGGCTACACGACATACGCACTTAGAAATTATGGTATCGATATTGCTATAGTTTCTTATCGTCCTCTAGAAGGAGATAAAAAATTGTAGATACCAATGTCAGGCAAACAAACTCGAAGCAATAGCAAACTTTTTAACAGGATGATGGTTAATAGCGATCGCTTCTAACCCAAGTTGCGAGTTACTTAAAGCGGCAGGATTGTTCCATAGTCGGAGTCTCTTCAAGCTGTACCATTATCAGAACAGCTGGCGCATCGCCTACTGTTCCAGATAAGTGACCCGTATAATCTATAGTTATGCTAATCCCCTTGATCAGCAGCCATTATAGAAAATCAAGCTACTCTTCTTATTGAGCGACAGTTTATAATATTCTATAAAGATGATTAAGAAAAATGATTAAGCCTAAAAATGTGTATCGCGGACACTCAATGGAAAAAGTTGGTCACGGTAAAAGAGCGGAATTTAAAACAACTATCAATGAAAAAGAATGGTCTGCCGTGGCTGAATTAGAGGTAAAAGCAGCAATTGATGCTTGGATTGATGAAGGAATAGAGCTTTAGCTATTGCCTACATAGCTTAAAAATGCCTTGGATAATCCGAATCAGTGGCCTATCGCCATGAAACCGAAACTCGGCTAACTCACCGAGTTGGAACACAGGTTTTTCTTTGGTGTTCGGTTGCAAATTACCTGTGCCAATAAGTTCGCTACCCCAAACAGTAATATTGTCATAAAGAGTGAAGATTTCGTATTTCCAGCCATGTTGTGACCATTCGACACCGCAGCAGTAACCGAAAGCTTTGACTCTCTTGATGTACACCTGTTCAACCAAACTTACTAGCAACGGCGGGATTCGTTGGCCCCAAGGTGGGGAGATGTACCAGCACTGTTCTAAGTTTTGGACAAGGTTAATCATACAGTCACTCCTAATAATTTGCTCTGTGCAGATATAAATAATTGAATTGCGAAACTGGGAGGGACAGAGTAGCCTATAATCGACCCAGCCGTAGCAGTCTCAGGCGGGAACTCATACCAAGACGGAAAACCTTGCAAAATGGCTGCACCTTGAATTGACAAAGATTTAACTATCCCATCAGGCAACCAAATATCAGCGAACTTACTACGGTTGCAGCCCTTGTGATCGGTGAAATGCGAGCGCAGAATGGTGTTACAGGGGAAATTTCCAGGTTTGTATTTGGACTGTGTACGTCCCCCAACTCTTTCTATTAGCAGTGGTGTTGGCGCATTCCCGGCTAAAAATTTCTCCAAAGCTTGTTGCTGTTTTGGTAGTAGATGTGAATCAGGCATTGTGGTTGAGTCGATGGGGGATATTATTCCCCGCACCTCTCAGTTAAATCTGGGCGTGCGACTTTCACCGCACCCAGCTTCCGATGTTCTCAGCTTGCGCTTTTGCTCATGTGTTTGTAATCGTGACAACTCTCATGAATTGC
>NZ_JBGTFY010000365.1:0-5194 GCF_041747015.1 Nostoc sp. | reverse complement strand
GTAGGTAAAACACATTTAGCTGCGGCGATTGCACGCAGCTTGATTGAACTGGGTGCGAAAGTAAAATTTACTACTGCCACTGCACTGGTGCAACTACTACAGCAAGCCAAAGCCCAATTTCAACTCCAAGCTCTCCTTCTGCGGCTGGACAGATACGATTTGCTCGTTGTTGATGATATTGGCTATGTCAAAAAATCCGAATCTGAAACTTCGGTGCTGTTTGAGTTAATTTCTCATCGTTACGAACGTAAAAGTCTGCTGATTACTTCTAATCATCCCTTCAGCACTTGGGATGAGATTTTTGCTGACTCTACTATGACGGTCGCTGCTGTCGATCGCCTTGTGCATCATGCTGTTATTCTGGAAATCCAAGGAGAATCTTTTCGCAAGCAAGCTGCTTTGCAACATTCATCTTCCCGTGGTTTCAAGCAGCCAAAATAATTGACGCGATTCGGTCAGGGTAGTTGACATTTAACACGAGGCACTCTGGTCAAAGAAAAGCCGCCCATTTTCGGGATGATTCAACGTGGAGGGGAAGTTATTCTCCAAATGCTGGCTAATGTCAAGCAAGCAACAATTGCACATGAAGTCAACTCAACAATTACTCCTGGCAGCTTGATATTCACCGATGAATATAAAATCTATGCTCGGCTCATTACCTGGGAATATCAGCACAAAAGTGTGTGTCATGCCCAAAGCGAGTATGCCCGAGATGAGGATGGCAACGGGTTTTACGAAGTGCATGTCAACACGATGGAAGGCTTTTGGTCCCTACTTCGTTCCTGGCTACGGCCACATCGAGGAATTTCTCAAGCAAAACTGCCGCTGTATCTTGGCTTTTTTGAGTTCGTGCATAATAGATCTCTTGCAAATTAGGTAAAAAGGAACTAAAGAGAGCTGTTGATAGGCTTTAGTACTTGCCTACGGCTCCCAGGCAAAAGAAAAATCAGGACAGCAAATGAACAATCGTCCTGATGATGAACTACAAAATAGCTCAAAAACTTTCCCTTGAAAACTTCAAGCGCCGCTTCGGAGTGCATCGAGCCACCTTCAAGCACCTAGTTAAAGCCCTCAAACCTATGTGGAGAGCCACCTCAAAGCCTGGAGTCAAACCTAAGTTAGCGCTTGCAGATCGAGTGCTGGTTTGCTTGGAATATTGGCGAGAATATCGTACTTACTTCCATATCGGCAGTAGTTGGGGGGTGAGTGAGTCAACGGTCTGCCGTATTGTTCGTTGGGTCGAAGACCAGTTGATACGGTGTGGGCAGTTTCGACTAACGGGCAAAAAACAGTTGGTGCGAGGGTTTGCCTATCCACAGGTTGTAGTGATGGATGTCACCGAAACCCCGATTGAGCGTCCCAAACGTCGTCAACGTCAGTTCTATTCAGGCAAGAAAAAACGACACACCCTCAAGTGTCAAATTGTGCTGGAGCCGGACAGTGGGCAAATTATTTGCACGTTTTTTGGCAAAGGTCGGCGACATGACTTTAAGCTCTATCAAGCCTCTGGAGTGCGCTTTGCTTCTGAGACCGAAAGTTTGCAATGGCATTGGGTATCAAGGCATCCAAAAGTTGCACCCGAACAGTCGTCTGCCTCACAAGAAGCCGAGAGGCGGACAACTGAGTGCAACGCAAAAGGCGGACAATCGAGCGTTAGCCCGTCGCCGAGTCGTGATTGAGCAGGTCAAGCGCTGCTTGAAAATCTTCCGCATTCTGGCAGAGCGCTATCGCAATCGCCGCCGTCGCTTCGGATTGCGCTGTAATCTTATTGCTGCGTTGTACAACTACGAACGCTCTCAGGCTACTTGTCGGAGCTAATTTGCAAGAGGTATAATGTGCTCGGAAGCGTGGTAAGGCTCTGCTTTCAGCCCTCCTTGAGTGTCTTCTCACGTAAATCCCTGGAATCCATATTGAGCGATTTCTAAAAAAGTTGAATTGTCTCTCCCAGAAACCCTGTACCGCTTAATTCCTTGATCCTCGCTGTCCCTTCAATGAGCCAGCGATGTACTCCGCTATGAGAACTTTCATCGTTGTGGTAAAGGTACATTTTCCCGTTAACTTTTATAACTGTTGGGCTGAATGCATTTCCAGCAGATCCAGCAACGGCACCTTTACCTTCAAAATAAGGATTACCAGCGTACCAACTCCTCCCAAACTGTCCTACAAAGAGACCGTCGTCGAAGAAGTGCATCCATTGATTGGCTTGCCCAACGTTACCAGTTGGGCGATGTTTCCAAAACTCCCCATGGAAACCGTAAAAAATATTTCGCCCATTCACCATGCTGAAATTACCAGCGTACTGTATGCTCCCGTCAACTTCTTGAGTTTGGTACGTACCGTGCCCATCCGTCCAACCAGTAGGGCTTGCCCGCCATAACCACTTGTTGCTACCTAACTTCACCCCGCCTAGATGCCAACCAGTATTACCTTTAGTTGAAGGATCGAAGGAAACAACTACACCAGAGGAGGTCACCCTAGTACGCGCTGGAAAAGGACTAAGGTGATAGTAAGGGTCCTTGAATTCCGTAGGCACCTTAGCCAACAAAATAGGAGGATTCCACTGCGGATTCCCTACAGTATCAAAGCCAGCTAAAGTTTTTTTATAGAAGGTCTGCACTCCATTGGCACTTCTTAAAAATTGAATGGCTCCGTCAGCCTCCAGTGATTGTCCATCCCCGTAAGCATCTTTTAGAGTAATTCCGGTCTGGCGCAGTCCGCTTCGCGTTCTTGAAGTTACAAGTTCGACCAAGTTCTTGTAATCCCCGTTATGAGTATCTGTAATTAACCCGTATGTACGACCATTATTAAGGGTGACTACGGTAGACAATCCTGTATTATCATGGTTGGCATAAGGAGTTCCATAGCACCAGTTTCTAACTAAGCTCCATGAGCCGTTGTTTGGTGCAAGAGGTTTTGAATAATCTACATGAAACTCTAGGCATTCATTAAACAGCCGAGTAGGGTTATTTAAATCTACTGTTGCGACACGGCTATACTTCAAGAACATAATATGTTCGAGGTACTGACGGCTTGCCGAGAAATGCATTGTACGATAATTACCCCTGTCATTAACCCAAAAAGAGCCGTCAGATTGAATTGCCAAGAATGTGCTAATTCCATTCAAGGGCTGGAACCAGAACTTGTTGTTTTTGACAGTTGACCCATTGGCATAACCTCCTTGTTCACCGTATGTCCACAAGGAAGAACCTGTGCTGTTAAACGCTTTAACCTGCTGACTACTGCCGCCGTCAGCCACCATAACTATGTTGTTGTCTTGAGGATGAACAGCCACCGCTACTGGAAGACTTAAGCTCATAAGTGTAGTAACTGCAGTTGGGTTGGTTTCAAGATTGGTGTAGCGCCTTACCACTCTTATACCGTTTGTTTTGCATATCACCCATAGGTCTCCGTTTGGTGCTGTGGCGATTCCTTGCGGATTAGTTACATTGATAGTACGTAGCAAGTTGCCATTATATTTATCAAAGAGACGGATTTCGTTAGCGCCGCTATGAGCAACAGCAAGAATAATCCCATTCTTTTGCACTGCTAAGCCTGTAGGTGGCTCCTTAGTCTCCCAATCGATTACATTATTCCAGTAATTTTGGTCATAAATATTAGTACCTTTCACTACTCCATAGGGAAAAGTCGCTTGTGAATTATTACTAATCTTGCTAGCAATGACGAAGCTGGTTGTATCCCACCCAGTACCCACATTGGCAAAATAAGCTAGTTTCCCGTCAGTGGCTACGTAGTTAAATGCGCTTTTGTAGTCTTTATGAAAAAGGTGAGTTTGTACTTGTTGAGGATTACTTGTACTAAAGCGGTACACACCTGCTTGACCTTCGTTATATCCAACAGTATAGAAAGCCTTGTTTCCGTCAATGGCTAATCCTGACATCGAAAGCAATGCTCTATGAACTCCAAGTCCAGTAAACGAGGAGGAAGTATTACCGATGACTCCTTCCCACAAGTATTTAACGTTATGGTACAGAAGCCGTATTTGGTATTTTCCTGGAGACACAGCAATACCATTATCGTCAGTGCCATCCCAGATAGCAGTATGTGTGCCAGCCGCATAGTTAACCTTGCGCCAGAGAGTCTTTACTAACGTACCATCAGTTTTATAGGCACCTGCACTTGTAGTGTAAGACTTGTCAAGAGTGAAAACAAATTGTGTTGAAGCTTTGGTCAATACAAATGGAGTTGTAGTTAGTTTTAACCTATAGTTTGGAAGAGGAGTTAGCCTAGCTTTTGAGGTAGCTACTGGAGTAGGTGGCGCTAAGTTTGCCGTTAACTGTGATGTAGTGGAAGTTGCAGTCGTTTGCGAAGTCACAGCCCCTATGGCTGTGTTTCCAAGATTATAAGCCCATGAAAAGACGAGTGCCGTCATTATGCTAAGGCTTTGATTCGATTTTGGCAAAAGTTTGTTCAAAATTTATTAGTCCTAATTGAGCAATAATTAAGTTATTGTCATTGTTTCTCGCCATAAATTTGTTTTGGCACAAAAGAAGGTTGCTAAACTACAAAACTCCAAAAGCAGCTTATCACTATTTCTGCTAGTAGCCCAACCGAAATTTTACTGAAAAATTAACTCTCTTTCCGATTACGGTTAAATAACTTCAGTAGATTCCTGGTGGTTAAAAGAGAGTTTCACACTTTTGTAAACTGACTATCTGTGGTCTAACGATAGCCCAAAGGGTAGGACAAATACCAGCGCACACGGCACTGGTCTTCTAGTTCGTGACAAATGAAAGCCCTCGTGAAGTCAGGAATTCCAGCATCGTTACTGGACGGTTGAAAAACCCCATTACCATCGCTGGAGTCGTACCCTTATCGAAACTATCGTGAGGTCTGATCCAGTTGTGAATTAACCGTTGCACAGTAATCGCCCGATGGAGTCCTGAAACTGTCTTGGCATAATGATTTTGTCTACGGCGATAAGCACTACAGCGCCGTCGAATGCAACTATTGAGCGCCTCGTTGTGGTTAGCGTGAACATCACTAGCAAGACTGATGGCTGTAAATGGATGCTCTGGCTTGACCCACTCCACTCGTGGTCGTCCCTGTGAACCTTTGATCTTAATAGCAACCTCTAACCCCTGTCGCCACACTTTGAGATGCCCATAGTCAGTCGAAACTTCCAGGTTCGTGAGCCTGACGGCTGCTAATTGCCAGAGTTCCTTGGCATAACGGC
>NZ_JBGTFY010000364.1:0-5525 GCF_041747015.1 Nostoc sp. | reverse complement strand
TTTTAACGATTCTACTTAACTCAGCCTTTAAAAGAAGTTGGGTAACTTTTTCTTGCTTTCTATACGTTGCTGCTAAATGCCAATTAGTCCAAACTCAAGAATCTAAAGATGAATGGATTAATCGTTTTGGTTTTGAAGTTTATCGACATAATTTAAATATTTTTTTTGCAGAGCATCAAGTTGGTTGGCATCTTAATGAGGATAGCAAGTTAAGACGTTTTGTACCTCAAGCTCTTACAAAAAGTATTGAGAAAGTTGAATTAGATTTAAAGAATACTTTTGAACCAGCAATAACACATTATAAGAAAGCATATTTCTTTCTTACTCAGTATCCTTTTGATTCAGAAAACTCAATCAAGGAAATTGTCTCAGCAATTGAAAGTATAGTTAGAACAATTCACCCGACAGAAAACACTTTAGGAAAGGGAATAAGCAAAATGAAAAGAGACGAAAGGTGGTCTAAACAATTTCTCGACATAATGGAAACAGTTTACGCCTACGCAAATAGTGAACCTGGTGTAAGACATGGTGGAACTATTAGCCCTAATGTACAGAGAATCGACGCTGATTTTTGTTTCCACACAGGAACTTCTATTATAAAATACTTAAGTGAATACTATTCATGTGAGATAAATATTGATATCGTTCTTAATAATTTAACAGAAGAATTGCCTCCAATCGAGTAATAAGGTTGCGTGTCCGCCACTGCTCTAAGGGATTCCAAAAAATTAATTACCTAACTGTCCGTCTGTTTGATTTGGAGCAATTTCGATGGTATCAGCATTGTTTTGATAATCTTGTAATAAACTTAGGCTAATTGGAAAGCTGATTTGTTATTGGTGTCTCTGCCGTGGTTATCCGAGATGCCGTAACTATGCCGTAGGCTACGACCTATACAGGGTATGGATTGCCGTGATTGCTGCCGGATGCCGTAGACACCCATTAAAGCCCGTAAAACATACCTTCTGATCACCACGGCATTACGGCAATACCTTCACCAATCAGGCAGGGAGTAGCTATCAGGAGCATCAGAATTTATCTTCTCAGTCTTAACTAATTCAGCTAACCCATCAATTAATTCTTGCTCCTCATAACCAGATAACCTGTCTGCCTTCTTCAAATCGCGTAATGTTTTTGGCGTTTTATTCTTGACATTCTGGAAGTATTCATAAATCTTTTTAGCCACTTCAGATAATGGCTTCGGGTGGTTTTGATGAGTCTGACTTAAATTAAATTCCAGGTTAAATACTCTATCTAGATATTCCTGCTCATCGACAATCGGCTTGGCTTGATTAGATAAAAGAGGCATTAATGCTACAACAAAACCACCAACGGAAGCAATCATAACTGGGCGCAAGTTTTTATAAGAGACTGCTTTAATATCCAAATATTTAGATTTAATTTGCTCCCGCTCTTGCTTACCTGGAATAATGTCACCTCTATTTAAAATCAACTCCAGTACACCATAAGATTCTTGTTCCCTTCCATTCTTGATATACCTGTTACCTAAGAGCAGTAAATTGAGACAGAGACGAGTTTGAGCATCCATCTTTTCAATACCCAATGCTGCCAGATTAAAAGACTGTAGGGAGGCAATAAACTTAGTATTAAACTCTCGACCAATCAGTAAAACGTCAAGTAATTTACCCCCATAATTCCAGTCAGAGTAATGCTTGCTCAATTGGTCAGCAATCACTAACCAGTCATCCAGAATTAGAATCAATGGCGGTAAGGATTCGCGCTGTGATTCTGGTAGCTGTTTACGCTTTTTGTAGTCCGTGTAAAAGTTGTCAATTACAACTTTTGCTAGGTCTGGGTTTTCCTGATCAAAGACAATTACCCGCCCCTTCTCGCGTAAACCGCAGAAACTATCATTCTTAGCACTAATTACCCAGATATCAGCATTAGGTGAATCTGCCAAAATCTTCTGAATTAAGTAATTGAGCGTTACCGATTTACCACTTCCTGGTGCAGCGACTAAAGCAGTGGAACTATCGGCTCTGGCTAGGGCTTGCAAAGTATTCAGGGCAAGAGATTCTGATGGATGAAGGCTACTAGCAGTATTCTGTTGTAACGCCTGCTGTTGTTCCCCAGTTACTTTATCGTCACCCCTGGCGATATCCTGCATTGATTGCCCTGGTAATGCTGCGGCTGGCTGCCCCGTTGCCTGTTGCAGTTGCACCCGTGCTTCTGCCTCTGCCCTTAATCTCACTTGTTCCTGAAAGATGGCTAACTCTTGCGGTGTCATTTGTGACAACTGCGCGGTTCTTACCCGTCTATTCTCTGTCCATTGGTGAAATTCGTAATCTAGTTGTGCGCTATATGCTTCCTTATGGAGCCTTAACCCGTACCAAAGTTTAGAAATTAACCAATTGCTACGAATTTCTTCCCTAACTGAAGGCATTAGTTGGACTAATCGCCATTCCCTAGCTTTGGATAACCCATAAGCTCCACCAACGAATAGCACTGAAGCTAATCCCCACCAAGGTTTTTCAGCATTACTTGGGGGGATTATTCTTAGGCGGGTTGCTTTGGTAGGCAGGAAGTTATCACGCTGAAACTCTGGGTTAGCTGGGGCATAAGCTTCAGCATAAAATTCCGACTCTGGCATTATGTAACGCTTGTTGGGAGTGCAGTACCTTTGACGGTTAACCGGCTTGGTGAGCGTTGAGGGGATGAAGCAATATTCAACCAAACTAATCTGAGTGCCTGTGAATGACTTTGCCCCACAAATTAAGCCAATGGTTGCCAGCAGCCCCACAGTAATATTGTTGGCTGTTCCTGAACGCAAGTATTCTTCAAATTGTTTGCGTTTCATTGGTTTGTTCCCCTGACGATTGCTGCAATCACCAACAACACAAAAGCACCTACCCCAATCAAGCCCCAAGGTATTTCACTCTTGGGAGTTGGCTTAACTTCGTAGGTTTTAACCTCCTGATAGAACCGTGTCTTACCTGTATTAGTTGCTTCTGACACTGCCCTATATTCATCAAAGGCAATCCACAGCGAAGCTCCTACACTTGCGGTTTGGGCGGTCGCTACCAAAAAATCTTTGTCAATGTGGATTTGTCCGTCGTAGTGAAGCTTGGTCAGGGTATTGGCGAAGAATAGCCCCAGTACAATGCTGCCCAATGTGCCAGAAGCAATGGCACCTATTCCCAAACTTGTTAGTAGGCTGACTCCAGCATTAGCAGTAAACACACCCAGAAATGTGGCTAGGGCTTTGTTTAGCAGTTGCTTGTTACTGAAGACATCACGAATGGACTGTTCTAGCCGTTCGCCATCTTCGCTCTCTGGGGTCGGTTTTTCTGAAGTAGTTTCACCCCACATTAACGGTGTGGACTGTTCACTGGTGTTTTGGAACTGCGATAATAGGGAATCAATTTCATTCATGTTTACCGAACCTGGGTGAAACAGAAAAAGCCAGTGTTTTCCGTCACTACTGGCTTTCGACTTACCTATGGCTTAAATGCCCATGAAGTTGCGGAACCACTGCCCTACTCGGCTAATGCCAGCAGTGCGCGAGTAATTAGGCTTTGGTATGCGGTCGGTTTTCGCTTCACTGCCATTAGTCCACAGTGCGCTAGTAACCGCAGTTTCATAAGCGCGATCCGCCGCGTCTTGTGTCTCAGGCAGCTTGTTAGAAGCTTTGATTAAATCAGCCTCATATTTTGCGATCGCCATAAGGTCTGCTGTGGCCCCAGATATCTGAATCAAGGATGAGCGCTGCGCGTGACGGGTGGCCTCCGCAGTGGTAGCGTTGACGTGTTCCGCCTGCATCTCGGACATCTCATTTTTGAAACGCTGCTCTCCTGTCTTACTAGTGTTGATAGCTTTCAGGGTTTGCGTTCCGTGCTTCTGGGTCAATTGCACCAGTTCGGCATAGGCAAGGTTAACATCCCCAGTTGTTTCAATAATCTTCCGATATGCTTCCAAAGCTTTAGGCAGATTAGCCTTAGCGGTGTCAGACAGTCGCGCCATGTCTGCAATTTTGGTGATTACCGTTTGGTCGCCAAGGAGGGCTTTGTTGAACTCTTCAGCCGACACATCAAACAGTCTCCCCATTGCTCCTAAAGTACCGGGGGCACTGTTGGGAATATGGTTTTTGAGTTTTGCTGCTCCAAAATTACGTGCCATTTATTCTCCTAATAAGGTATGTTGTCGTAGTCGATATTTATCGGCTCTTGGGGCACTTCATCCCAGTACCCCATCTCTTCAAATCGGTTATAAATTCTCGCTGCTAATTGCCTTATGGGGTCGTCAAAATCATCAGAAATTAAATCAAATCGGTTAGAGCCAAACGCCAAAGTATTTGCAATGTCAGCGTCAATCCCATTACCCAAGAATTGACCAAATGCAGCAGAGTATGGATGATCATCGATGGTTTCATGAGTCGCTAGAAATTCCGTCCCGGTAAAGGGTGGATAATTTTCACTTTCATCTAGCGGCGTGTCAAGTGCCTCAATATCAGCCTCAATCATTGATGCCCACTGTTCAGGATTTTCTACTTTGAATTGCTGCTTTCTTAGGGCGGAGTCAGTCAGAGGTGATTTGCCCCAATCGTTGGGATTTTTGTAATCGAGTGCCATGCTGTTAAGATCCTTATGTACTTTCGTTTTTGCGGCGAGAGATACGTCCCCTAGTGAGGCGATTGCAATGATTGGTCGTCGGTGCAATCGCTTCATCATCAGTTCTCACAAAACTCATTTAATTCAAAAACCTCCCTCTGCACTTGGTTTTGACTTAATTCTTTTCTTCTGCCTTTCGAGTCATTGAAAATAAAAGGGGCATTGACTCCACAATTAGAGCGATGGCTGTAGCGCAGTTGTTGACCACGGAATTGATACAAATGATTACGCTGTAAGGCTGTCATTGAAAGCATTTGTTTGTCCCTCAAACTTGCGAATAAAACTCGATATTTAGGATTGCTTCGTGAATCTCCATCAAGGCTTGCACTGCATCACCTATTTTTAGGTCATTCGATGTGCTGAACCTTTCGGAGGCTTCGATTTGTTTGTAATTTGGGGATACTTGCACAAACCTTAGAATCTGTTCGCAACCCAGGATGATGGTCATGATTTCGGTTGTTGTTAGGCTTGGCTGTGTCTGCACGGTGTCTTGGTCGCTCATGACTTGTTTCTTCTCCTTTGGGTTTTGATTGGTGCGGTTGGGGCTTCTGGCTGGTTCGGTTTTTGAAGTACATAGCTGATTGCACCTCCACCCCCGACAGCTGCGGCAATGGTGAACATATTGTTTTTACCGAAGTATTGGACTCCGAAATAGCCAAGGGCTAGAAAGCCAAGGGCAGCAACAGAGAATCCAAGTGTTTTGTTGATTTTCATGGTTAGAACATTGCAGCGAGATTGTTAACTAAATCTTTTTCATCTTGTTGTTGGAGCTTAGAATCAGTCGGTTGTTCAGTTTGGAAGTTGTACCCATTTCGCTGGAATTCTAAAAGTAGGAAGTTAATCACCTCCCCGTAATCGTCTAAGTTCATTTGTTGTGCAAGCTTTTTTAGTAATGGG
>NZ_JBGTFY010000363.1:0-8655 GCF_041747015.1 Nostoc sp. | reverse complement strand
ACTATCACACCCCATGCGCTCAACAAATACTGCGCTCTTGGGTTTGCTATTTATCACGATATTTTCCCTGATAACTCGGTTTACAAGTTTCAGAGGGGGTTGCATCAGTTATCAGTCAACAGTTACCAGTTATCAAATGTTGACTGATAACTGGTAACTGGTAACTGGTAACTGATATTCGCGCTGCTACGGATTTTTGCTACGAAATTCGGGTTTTTCCTTAATAAAATTTAACTTTACTAAATCTTTACAATTTCGACAGCCAAAATTACCACACAAAACTGGTGCGTTTCGTGCGGCTTCTCGTATAATACGAGAAGCAGCGGATTCAATCTCGTCTGACCAGTCAGTGGATAAAAGCCGTCAAACTTTAACTACCACTGCTTTGGTTTTCTTGAGATAACCCCCTCTGAGGTTATTCTGTTTTTAAGTCTGGGACAAAACGCCTACTCCTTAGTGGCATTTGTCCTTTAAGTTTTTGGTGCGATTGTATATCTCCCTCCTTTTCTTGTTCGTTTTGATCTTACAGAACTTCTGGTCATCTGGTATCTAACGTCGTTTTGATTTTTACTTTTAGACCTCCACTCTTGTTAACAATCCTTTTGGGGTAATCTGAGGGCTAGTAGCACCTCTATGTAGGGTTTGATTACCCTGTAGCTTAAGCAGCCCCGGCGTGGGTGTTGCCTCTGCCTTGGGCTTGCGCTCGAAAACTTGTATATTGGGTTCCTCCAGCACGAACCCATTTTCTGTTTGCTGACCGAGTTTACCAGCGTAGACGCTTCGCGGCTTGTCGTTAGACATCGCTCCTACCCACTGTGGGTAATTACTTGCAGCCTGGGTAAGTTTCTTCCAAATCTTAGATTTGACTACGACTATCACAATGCGTCCGTCGCAGTCAATCTCAAACTGTTGCCACCTATTCTCTAGGGTTATAAATTTGGGTAGTTCGTTGATATTGATTGTTAGTTCTAGTTTTCTTGCAATCATGGATACCTCTGTTAAGACGCGATCGCTAAATTAGGTGCAGCATTATATCTATGTACCAATCCGAGTGGATCTATCTCAATATACTTTTTAATTACTGGTTGTAAATTGAAGCTAATTTCTTTTGTAATAGGGTCTTTGATACTTTCTACCAAAGACTGTCTTTCAAGTTTTTCTATTGCCTTTATTAATTCTAAGGTTGACACAGATGGGTTCTGTTTCTGTTTGATGTTATCTAATAATTTCGTAAAGCTAACAGGTTTTGGATTTAATAGCATTTCTTCAGCTATATAAATCAAAATTTGCTGCTGAACTGGATTCAATAACTGCCCAAACATTTGATTGAGCATAGTTTCAAATTTGCTGCTAACAAACGTAGTTTTGTTTTCAAGAAATCTTTTGGTACTACCAGCAAAAAAATGGTTAATTCGATTAACTACCGCCTCAATTTCTGAAGGATTACCACGATAAATTTTAATCAGTTGATTGCAATTTTCTTTGTTAGCTAATCCTTTAGCAGACAAAAGCTGCATTGCAGCATCTGGATCTAAACCTTCTATCTTCATTTCTTGGATAGGATGCCCTGTTGCTATGAGATCATCAAATTCATCAGGTAAAGCTCGACTCGTTAAGAGCAAGCTGCTTTGATCTAGTTCCTCTATCAATCGGCGGAAAAACAAGCTGTACTCTAGCCGCTCCTGAAAAATATTTCTTTGAAATAAAGCTTCAAAAGCATCTAGTATTAGCAAGTAACGACGTGATCGCAACTGTTTAATCAAAACTGAGAGCATTGCCTGAGTAGATTTAGGTAAGCTTGACTCAGACTCTGAGGGTTGTAATAGTTCTAGCAGATCACCTACCAAGTCCTGTAGTGAGGGCGCATGTGCCACTGATTTCCAAATTAAGCAATCAAACCCGAACTGATCTCCTGTACTAAGTTCTTCTATCAGTTTCGCTGCTAATGCACTTTTACCAATTCCTGCTACTCCTACTAATATCACGCATCGCTGCTTGGTTATTAGTTCTTTTACTTTGGCTAATTCTTCTGTTCGTCCATAAAAATTAGGTACGTTATAAGGTCTACGTCCCTTGACTTCTATAGAATGGCTAACAGGGAATTCTTGCTGTTCATTCGGCGCAGATTGAACATAATACTCTTCAGTGAGTTGCTCTAAAATATTCCGCAAATTCTTTTTCCCAACCCGTTCGCCATGCCCAATCGTTTCGGAGAGTAGATCCCATAGTCGAGGAGCTACACCCCTTTGTAAATAGTTAAGGGTGTAAGTTGAGTTATTTGCTATCTCCTGGTAGTCATCGTCATCCCACGCTCCCTTCATAATAATGATTTCAGCCTCGGATAGGTATCTACCTTTTTTGGCCAATACAAAGTTATTTACTACAGCCAAAGCTAGGTCAAGAGTTACTTTTACTGTGAAAAGTACTTTTGGAAGTTCCTGTACTTTTAAATTAACAGAGGAAGGAACCGGAGATTGGAATTTTGGATGAGCACTAAAATTCATAACCATGCCAGCTATCTTACTGTAGTATTAATAGATGCCCGTATAAGGGATTTCATAGATAAGTTTTAGTTAAACAATTATGTAGCATTGTACTCAATAATATTTTATTTTCTCCGTTTTAGTCAATTTTTTTGGTAAAAAGTATTATAAGAATTCCTAATGTTGCTACTTAATTCTCTTGTACTTAAGCTGTCGCGCATCTGAATTGTACTTTTTGGAGCCTGAAAGCCTTGCTGTAAGGTTTTCAGCTTGAAAAATTAAACGCGTCTCAGCTTATATTCTACTGAGGACAGTAGAAAGAGTCATAATAGCAGCAAAACACTGAGATTATAGCAGTACAAGAGAAAGCCGGACGGTTAAAATAAAACTGCATATATCCCTTAATTGACACTTTTCCTGTTGTATGTTAGTAAAAGGACTGGCTCAAGGGGAGTATTATATATTTAGTGACACTAAAATATGAGTTACTGTATTAATCCCCTTTGCGCTCATCGACAAAATCCCGATAACGTTGAAACTTGTTTGGCGTGTGGAACTCCATTACTGATTAACAACCGTATTCGGCTTGTCAAAGCACTAAGACCGCTTACTGATGACCCGTACAGTTACTTTGAAGTTTTTGAAATAGAGGACTTTGGTACGCAATGGAATCCTGTGCATAAGCAACGAGTAATGAAAGTTTTGAAATGGAACTCGTCTAAGCTACGGGAGTTGATTGAGCGGGAATCTATCACTTTACGAAGAATTCGTCATCAAAATATTCCTAAAAGTAGTGTAGACGACTTTTTCACTTTTGTTCCCAACAACAGTCTTCTAGAACTGCGCTGTTTAGTAATGGATAAGATTGAGGGACAAAATTTGGAGCAATGGATAAAATCTAACGAGCGAATTTCACAATCTGTGGCATTAGAGTGGCTTAGACAGTTAGTAGAAATTCTTGACGTAGTACATCATACTGAATTTTTTCATAGAGACATTAAACCTTCCAACATAATTCTCAAATCAGACGGGCAGCTAGCATTAATTGATTTTGGTACTGCGCGGCGAGTGACTGATACTTATTTGGCTAAAGTTAGTGGAAGTGGAGGAACTAGTACAAGAGTAGGTACTTACGAGATTACATCTGTTATTACGCCTTGTTATACTCCACTAGAACAAATTAATGGTAAAGCAGTACCACAGTCAGATTTTTATGCTTTGGGGCGAACTCTTGTAAATTTAGTGACTGGCATTTCACTGATTAATTTACCAACAGATGAAAAAACGCAAAACCTAATTTGGAGAGATAAAGCACTACAGATTGAGCAACCCTTTGCTGATTTTCTTGATGAGTTGATGGCTCTTTCTCCAGGGCAACGTCCGCAAACGACTGAAGTAATTTTGCAGCGTTTAGAAAAACTGCCTCAGCAAATTAAAAATTATAGATTAGCTAATTCTAAAATATTTATATTTAGCAGATATACATTAATAGTTTTAGTATTTTTTGGGAGTGTCTTTCTATCTATACCTCTAGCAGCTAACTACTTAGTAGCTCAAGGAGAGAGATATGAGGCAGCAAATGATTCTCAAAGCGCACAAGAGTCTTTTGACTCAGCTATAAAAATTAATACTCAAGTGAAAAATTCTATTTCTAAGTTTTATTTTGATAAGGCATCTCGTAGTACTCAAAACTTGCGAGATGCTAAAAAATATTATGAAATCTCGATGAAATATAATAATCAAGATGTAGACACTTACAATAGTTTAGCTTTTGTTTGCCAATTATTAAATGAATTCGAGTGTGCGAGTACTAATTATGAGAAAGCTTTAAAATTGAAGCCTGATAATTGGGAAGGACATTATGGATTAGGAACTTTTTATGATGAGCAAGGGAAAAATGATTTAGCAGAGCAGCAGTATCAGCTAGCTATAAACACTAATAGTCAAGCAATCCCAGTTTTCAATAATCTTTCAAGATTGAAAAACTTAAAACGTAAATATGATGCGGCGATTGCTCTAGCATTACAAGGGTTACAAAAAACTAAAGAACCCAAATTACAAGCTGCATTATATAAAAATTTAGGTTGGGCAAAGTTAGAGCAGAATAAGTTGGTTCAAGCGAAGGAATATTTAGAAAAAGCCGTAGAATTAGATGCTCAGAGAGCAGACATTTACTGCTTGCTGGCACAAGTTCAAGAAGCTTTGGGTGATAACGATAATTCCTGGCTTAACTGGGAAGCTTGCTTGATACTGGAGTCGAAAGTGCCAGAAGTCTTCCGTTGGCGGGGGGATGTATTACAAAGGATTAGGCTCAAGCCTTCTTCTCGACAGATTGGGACAAACCCATAACAGGCTTTGACGCTATCAATTATTCTCTACTTAGATTAAACTGAAAAAAGTAATTAGCTTTCTGAGAAGTTGTAATGCTTACCCTATCTAGCCCAATTAAAAAAGTCTTTGCAGTCCGCCGATTTACAACCTTCGTATCAATATCAACGCTAATCCTTTTGTTGACAAGTAGTGCATGGGGACAGCAACGGACATTGCAAAAGAATTTGTGTGATGAACCAAGTGGTCGAGTTTATAGCACGGGCGATCGCTTACTGAAATCGGGAAGATATTTGTGTCTGGGAGAGCGGATCAGTCCTCAAAACGGAAATACAGTCAAAGTTCTCTGTTTCATGAATCGAAAAATTATGTATTTGAAGCAGAATACTATTTTTGATGCACAAATATGTGCGTCACCACCTAACGAAGCTGTACAGTGTTCAGTATTAAATGTAGCTCCTTGTACACATGACTATAAAGGATCAGATGATGAAAAAAATGCGCCGATTGTAACTAGTCCTTACGGCAGTTCAATTATAAATAATAGACCACAAATCTCTTGGCGCTCAGTAGCAGGCGCTGATAGCTATACAGTAGTAGTAAAAGGCAATGGTGTTAATTGGGAAACAGATGTAAAAAATGCTATGACTATGCCATATCCGAAACAGCAAAAAGAATTACAGTATGGCAATACGTATACAATCACTGTAATTAGTAACCACGGTGATCAACCTCTGAATTCTAGTCCCTTAGTAGTCCATCTTTTACCTGTTGATGATGTTCAGTGGATTATAGATGAAGTCAAGCAAATCAAAGACCTGGGATTGCCACCTGATGAAGCCGCTTTCCGCGATTTAGATGCTATATATATGTCAAAGCTTATTTTAGATGAATCAATTAAGACATTAGAAGCACGAGTTATGGCAGGTAGTCAAAATCCAACTATTTACAGACTACTAGGCGATCGCTATTTAGGAGCATTGTTACCAGAAGAAGCGGAACAGACTTATACGATAGCAGATCAATTAGCAAAGAGCAGTGCTAATACATCTGAATTGAATAAGGTGCAATCAGGGTTGAAATTGCTGAAATGGTTGAAAAATCGTTAACCTCATATCAAATTATAGCCAGCCTCCAATAAGTAAGAATGCTGCCCAATGGAAAGGGTGTTGGTATTTAGGGTTTGATATCAGTTGCAATTGTGCTTGACGTAGTGCCTCGACTTTAGTCAAACCATCTTTCAATCCTTGATAAAATTCTTTAATAAGTAAAGCGCTGGAATCAGCATCTACTTGCCATAGAGTGGCTACCGTAGTTCTGGCTCCGGCTTGTGCTGCCACTCCAGCCATTCCTAACGCTGATTTCTTATTACCTTTGGCTGTTTGGCAAGCACTCAAAACTAATAATTCAATTCCTTCTTGGCTAGACTGAGTTTTTTCTTTGAGTAAATCATTAAATTCTGAAATAGTAATTGGTTTATCCCAAGCAAAAATCATTGTTCGGTCAGGAACAGAACTAAATTGAGCGTGAGTAGTTAGGTGAACTATTGAAAAATCGTCTGTAGTCAATTCTTTGTCTAATAATGTGCTAATAAACTCCTCATTCAACAATACTTTTGAAAAATAAATTTCTTTTTTTATATTAGCTATTTCTACTTCCACTCCTGGTAAAGCTTTGAGTCCTTTGGGAGCATTTGAAGCGTTGAAACTAGGGCTTTTCTTGCTGAGTCCAGCAATTAGAACTTTTGACTGTTTCCGAGTTAAAAATTTTGGGTGTTGTACTCTAGAACCTAGAGTACCTGTAATACCGTAGCGCTCGATAAGATAATCTTTTCCATCATGAAGCAAACCCATCGGTAAACTTTGAAAGGAGGCATCTAAAATAAACACTAATATTTTTGATGAAGTCAAATATTTGATAGGTGCAATTAACAATTTATAAAGTGCTTGAGAATGGTAAAGAATCACATCTTTAGCAGCATAAGCAAGATTCTTGTCTTGCAAAGTGTCTAAAAGATTATTAATGTGTTCCCTAATTAGCTGAGAATTAACAGAATGGTGATGAAGAGAATGTTCTGGAGATTGGGCGATGACTTCTATGCTATCAGCTAAGTCGATTATATGAATAATCGTCAGGGGAGTGTCTAAGTTTTGAATTTCATTTAAAGCTACAAGGTTAAGTTTGCCACACTGAAGATAATTCTCTAACTCTGTTGTTTTAAACTCTTCGTTTATTTTAATTACTTTTTTTATGTTGGAATGAGAATCTGCTAATAACAATCGCATATAATTACGGTACACAGGTTCTACTTTTTCGTAAAAAAAGAATTGTGTATCTGGATTAGTCCCTAAAAGGTTGGCACGAACTTGGGTTAAGCTACTAATAGCTGCTTCGTAAAAATCGGAAGCTTCTTGAGATTTTCCTTGTTGACTGTATAAATCACCCAACTGCTGCTGCCATTGGTATGCGATATCCCATGCCTGAATTGATTGAGCAAATCCTAAAGCTTGCTTAAAGTGTCCTTGTGATTTTTCTGGGTTTAATTTGCCTAGAGTCCCCCAACAGAATGATTGTAAAATTTGGTTGTTAATGCTTTCAGCGGCTTGTAAGGCTGACTCTACATACTGTATAGCTATAGACTGTAATTGTTTGTTTGAAGTTTTACTTAGACTATCAGCAAAGTTTAGCTTCGCATAAGCAGATTGGCTAACAGATAATTCATCAAAGGAGAAAGAGTTTTTTATGATTAAGTCTATTAAAGGTTGAATCTGTTGATTAATATGGGTTTTAGTAGCCGTAAATCTATTATTTACTTCTGACTCTGTTTTCAGCCATTTATCAAAATCAAACAATAACTTCAAACTGTATAGTTGAGCTTGCAATTTTACTCCTGCTGGAGCTTTTTCTAGGTTATTCACTTGTTTATAATACTCAAGTGATAAGAGTGCATTTTTATGCATCCTAGCAAGAGTTTCTTTTTTGTAAATTAGTTCTTCTATCCACTTGTATTGGATGTGCGCTCGCTCATACATTAAGTGTTTAGTATTCCCCAACGAAAGTAAAATTGAACTAACTTCCTCCTTTGGTTTCATTTGTTGAGTGAGCGATAACGTTTCCTTTAAAACTATTTCCGACTCATTTAACTTACCGACTAAACGTAAAACATCGCCCAGATTTAGTAATCCCAGTAAATTTACTGACGTTGGATTTACTTGATGAATTGTTGCATAAAGTGCTTTTTCATCAAATTCTCTATATGGATTAAGCGTTGAAGAAAAAATCCGCTTATCCATTTTTAAAGCTGACAACATGGTATCGTAGGCGTTAGAGTATAACCCCAAAGCTTGTTGGGCGAGGTTTTGGTTGATTAAATTTCCAGTAACACCCTCATCTAAGCGGAGTTGACGATAAATCTTCGTAGCTTCTTCCCAAGTCGCAAGAGCCTCCCAATATTGCCCCTGATTTAACTGTTCATGTCCTTGAGCAGTCAAAAATTGCGCCTGACTGTGTTGCACATTTTTATTCACACCCTGAGCCATAAGTCGGGATGGCTTGCCAACAGCCATTAACAAACCTGTGAACCACAAAAATAAGTACCTGCGTCTAGTGATTTTCATATATCACTCTGGTTTCGGGTAAAAATTTTGATACAGAATCTTGAGCAAAGCAAGAACCATCAGGCGACGACGAAGCAACAGCAATATCTTTATTCGGTTCTGCCAATAAGTTGACATCTCCTGATGGTTCTATTACCGCAGTTTGGGCTTCTACAATTGGTTTTACTTCCTGAATTGGCGGTTTTAGTTTCTCTGAGTTATCACTTGCTTGAACTGAAATAGACTCA
>NZ_JBGTFY010000362.1:0-6927 GCF_041747015.1 Nostoc sp. | reverse complement strand
TTCTCTTCGACAAAACTGGGTTGACTTATACGACAGCCTCAAAGAGAAAAAGTAAGTCTCTCAATTTTAGTTCTCGGAAACTATACGCGAACACTTTTCTCTTTGTTTTACTCTTTATTTTCCTTAACCGAGCAGTATTGGGTTAGTACGTTCCCCCTAACAAGCTAGAACCCCAGCAGCAACAGGAAGTATGGCAGCAGACAGTAGAGGAAGCCGGGGGCAAAGTCCCAAGTGGTAGGATTGTCAAGGATGTAGTGCAGCGCATCATGGAACGCACGAAAATACCAAATACCTACCAGTTGGGTGAAGTGTGCCAAATCCTAGCAAAGGACAATCCTGAACTGAGAGGAAAGGGTGGGTGTTACTCCCTTCCCAGTATAAGATTAGAGAGATGAATGAGGATAAAAATATTAACAGGACAGAACAACTGGCAAAAATAACACTTAATTTAAGCGAGTGGCAAAAACTTTATTACAAGCATCAACAAGAGTATATACGGAGACGGCTAGAAGCAATCAAAAATCTTCATGAGAAAAAAACGAGAAAAGAAGTGATGGAGATAGTAGGTTGCGTAGAGCAAACGCTGATCTCATGGATAGATATATACCTGGAAAAAGGGTTAGCAGGATTGGTAGCACCAATCAGGCATCAGAAACCTCAAAAACTAAATCCAGAGCAGAAAGAACAACTCAAGACAATGTTGTTAAAGCAAAAACCCATAGACTATGGAATTGACCGTTACATTTGGACAGGTAAAATCATTGAAGAGGTCATAAAAACCAGATGGAACTTAGAACTTAAAGATAGTCGAATCTATCAAATATTGGACTCACTGGGTTTGTCTCATCAAAAGGCTCATCGAGATTATGAAAATGCCAATCCTGAAGCTCAAAAAGAGTTTGTGTCAACAATAAAAAAAAACTTCAAGAGTTACAACCACAAGACAAACTAATTTTCTACGATGAGTTTGCTGTTTATGACAGACCCAGTTTGTATTATGGTTGGGCAGAGAAAAATACAAAACCTGAAGTCCCAAGTAACGAGAAACGGCAACGACAGAAGCTGAATGGTATGTTGTCTGTAGATGCGGTTAGTGGAGAAGTTTATTTGCAATTGCAGCCCCAGTCCAAAGCGGAAGACGTCGCTGCCTACCTGGCTGACTTGTGTCAAGATTCTCTTCAAGAGAATTGCACCAAGATTGACATAGTTTTAGATAATAACTCCACTCATAAACAAAAAATGAAGGGTTTGTTTCATGACTATCTTGTAGCTAGAGAAATTGACGACAAAATAGAAGTAAATTTCTTACATTCGCCTGCTTATTCTCCTGATTTTAATTTGGCTGAGTATGAAATTCATTTACTTCGACTACAGAAATTACATCATTTACCATCTACTGTGACTATTGAGCAAATCCAATTAGCTCTTGAAGATGTCAAATACTTGATGAATCCTGAGCAGATATTCCGGACTTTAGAACACATTTTTAGACTTCCTATCTAACCCTATTCTTTTAGTGGGAAGGGAGTAAGCGATTGTCAGTGCAGTGAATGACTTTAGTTGCACCGTGAGAATGTGGGATGGCGAGTACACCGTTGGGTTGCAGCACCTGAAGTCTTACAATTACTTGCCCCAGGAGTGTCAGCAGATGCAGTTAATTAGTGATCGCATTCATAGGCTACGGGAAAACGAGAACTTAGAACAGGCTGCTCGTGCTGTGCTGAAGCATCTGGGGGAACTGAAGCGACCGTATTTGACTGTGGTGGAGGAGAAGGTGTTGAGTTTGATTGAGCAGGAATATGGGGTTAATGAAGGAAATAAGCCGATTGCAAATTCGTGAAGATGACTTGACAGGTAAAAATATTGCTGACCTTCTGAGGGAACATCTCGAAAATATGCATGAGATTACCCCACCCGAAAGTGTTCATGCTCTTGATATAGAGGCATTGCGTTCCCCTGATATTACTTTTTGGACGGCTTGGGATGGCGAAGAACTGCTTGGATGCGGGGCATTGAAAGAACTAGATTCAAGAAGCGGTGAAATTAAATCAATGCGTACCGTCAAGGCTCACCGACGTAGGGGTGTCGCCTCAAAGATTCTGGAACAGATTATTAAAGAAGCCCAACGGCGTGGTTACGATTGCTTGAATTTAGAAACAGGGGTAATTCCAGAATTTGCTTCAGCACGAGCCTTGTATACACGGTATGGGTTTGAGTACCGAGGCCCCTTTGGTGAATACATTGATGACCCGAACAGCGTATTTATGACGAAAAAGCTTGCTTGATTGGTTAGTAACAATCACCGTTACTGCTGTTGAAATTCCAGAGTTAACCGAGCAAGAAATTAGCGATAAGCCTGACGGCATGGCTACGCTTACCGCTTGCACCTGGAGCGAAAGGTAGAACGGGCGTTTTTTGAGGCGGGAAAGGCACTTATGGAGTTACGCGTTCGTCCTTGACGTTGCCGAAGGCAGTAGAGGAAGCGGGTGGTAAAGTCCCAAGTGGTAGAATCGTCAAAGACATTGTGCAGCGCATAATGGAGCGAACCAGAGTACCAAACACCTACCACTTGGGCGAAGTATGCCAAGTTTTAGCCAAGGATAACCCCGAACTCAGGGGTAAGGGTGGGTGTTGGTGTGAGGTAAAGGTTATTCGCAGCCGCTCAAGCGAACCGTTAGCAGTAGTTACGATGCACTTCAACAGACTAAGGACAAGCAACTAAATCGAAATTACAATCATTACGAGACAAAGTAATCATGGAATTCAACCCAAACAACAATGTTGTTAAACTCTGTCTTCAAGGTATGGGCATGGAAGAAAAAGGCAAACCAGAAGAAGCAAGTAAACTGTTTCTTCAAGCCTGGAACGAAGCGACATACGACTTTGAAAAATTTATTTCAGCCCATTATGTAGCTCGATATCAGAAAAATATTTCTGACAAATTAAAATGGCTCGAAACGGCTTTGCAGTTTGCATTAAAAATAAATAACAACACTGTTAAGAGTGCTTTCCCTTCTCTATATTCAAACATTGCCAAATGCTATGAGGACTTAAGCGACCCTGACAAGGCAAGAAAGAATTATGAATTAGCAACTTCGTTTAAGGATAAACCTTCTGACAAAGGCCCCTTTTATCATGGAACGAAAGCAGATTTGCAGGTTGGCGATTTGCTGACAGCAGGAGGCAGTTCTAATTACAAACTTGAACTCAAAATGAATCACATTTATTTCACAGCCCTTGTCAATGGGGCGGGACTAGCTGCTGCATTAGCAAAAGGCGATAACCGTGAACGTGTTTATATCGTTGAACCAACAGGGGAGTTTGAAAATGACCCGAATGTTACAGACAAAAAATTTCCGGGCAATCCGACACGCTCATATCGCTCCCAAGCACCATTAAAAATCGTTGGCGAAGTCACAGATTGGGTGAGACAAACACCTGAAGAACTCCAAAAATGGCGTGAAAAGTTGGCCAATAACAAAGGAGAAATTATTAATTAATTTCTAAGATTCCCACATCTTGCTCACCAGGGCGAACGCATCTAAAATATTCAAGATTGATGATCGAGGTGAAATTCCCCAAAACTCCATCAAACAAGACTTCCAGGAAATTAGTCCCGAAACAAAACAAGAATGATAATCGTTGTAGTGGGGAGAGTTTGTGGCAACCGTCGGTTGCCAAGCAATGGGGTTCGTTTTTGTAGTAAATTCATTCTGTACGGTAAACAAAAAACCAGACTACAGTTGAATGAAGCTCAAACCCAAAATCACTATTGCTGACCACTTTTTGGGAATAGAAGATCCACGAATAGATCGTACCAAACGACACAAATTAATCGATATCATGACCATTGCCGTCTGTGCTGTAATTTGTGGAGCTGATGGTTGGGTGGCAATAGAGACTTATGGTTGTGCAAAGTATGAGTGGTTAAAAACATTTTTAGAACTACCAAATGGTATTCCGTCACACGATACATTTGCGCGAGTATTTGCACAAATAAATCCCCAACAGTTTCAATCATGTTTTCTTGGTTGGATGAAATCAATACAGAAGATAACCGAGGGTGAAGTGGTTGCAATTGATGGGAAAACTTTACGTAGCTCTTATGATAAAAGTAGTGACCAAAGTGCAATCCAAATGGTGAGTGCCTGGGCAACTACAAATAGATTGGTGTTAGGACAAGTTAAGGTGGATGAGAAATCGAATGAAATTACAGCAATTCCGGAGTTATTAAAGGTTTTAGAACTATCTGGATGTATTGTCACAATTGATGCCATAGGTTGTCAAAAAGAGATTGTGAGGTTAATCACACAGCAGAATGCAGATTATGTAATCACATTAAAGAAGAACCAAGGTAATCTTTATAATGAGGTTGAAAAACTATTCCAGTCAGGCATAGGTACAGGATTTCAGAAGATTCAACATAGCACCTATAAAGCAGAAGAAGTAGGGCATGGTCGCCATGAAATTCGCCATTATCTAATGTTATCTGATATTCAAGAGCGACTTGACCCAGATTCAATTTGGTCAAAATTAAATAGTGTTGGTATGGTAGAGTCCGTGCGAAATGCGAATGGTAAAACAACGGTTGAGACTCGTTATTTTATCAGTAGTCTTGAGTCAAATGCGGAAAAATTTGCCAATTCTGTTCGCAATCATTGGGGTATTGAGAATTCATTACATTGGATACTGGATGTCGCATTAAGAGAAGATGACTCTAGAATTAGAAAGGATAATGCACCAGAAAACTTTGCAGTATTGCGGCACATTGCAGTTAATCTTTTAAGTAAAGAAAAGCGTGTCAAACGGGGAATAAAAAACAAACAGTTTCTCGCCGCTATGGATAACAACTATTTAACCAGAGTGTTAGAATTAGCTGAAATTAATATATGAAAAACTGAATTGAATATTTTACGTAAAAGTTGGTGTTTATCTCCACATAAGCAGACTTTTACTTACCCAATCAATGAACTTTTTAGTATTAAAATATAGCGATTCAACCGGAGATAAGTTAATTCAAAGTTTGGAATATTATAGGATTTATTTTGCTTATAATTTCCTCACTTTTTACAATTATCTATGTCATTTTTGAATCTTCTTTAGTTTTTATTAGGAAATAAGATGCGTTTCCCCTGTCTTGCTCACCGATTGAAATCAACGGCCTTATTTAACGGCTGTCGAAGAGAAATTGTTGACGCTTCTAGAGTCTGAGTACAGGATTGGTTAAGCCTCTGAACAATTATGGCAATTTTGCATCCGATAAGTAGGAAGTGCAAAAATTACGTAGAATCTTATTTTGGAAGTAAAAAACAGTTTATTAGCAGGTTACAATCTAGCTTTGGTTGAGTACAATGTAGCAAAAAATATATTATTGTTACGGAAATAACTATGATGAATTGGAAAAAGCTTCTGACACCTCAAAGACTTGGTAGGACTGAACAAGAAGATATTCAACATGGCCGTACCCCGTTTTTGAGAGACTATGATCGTTTGGTATTTTCTTCCCCTTTCCGCCGCCTCAAAGATAAAACACAAGTTTTTTCCTTACCCACAAATGACTATATTCGTACCCGTCTAATTCATAGTCTTGAAGTTTCTTGTGTTGGCCGCTCCCTTGGTAGGATTGTGGGCGATGAAATTATAAAAAGACACAAGCTTGATAAATATGGTTACAGTCCGTCAGACTTCGGTGAGATTGTGTCTGCTGCTTGTCTAGCTCATGATATTGGTAATCCTCCCTTTGGTCATTCTGGAGAAGATGCTATTCGTACAGCATTTCAATCTTGGTATAGTTCTGTTAACCAGATGAAAGAGGAACTACTTACCGAGTTTCAAAAAGCTGACTTTGATTTATTTGAAGGTAATGCACAAGGATTTAGGATTTTAACTAACCTTGAAATGGTTCCTCAAAGAGGGGGGATGCAACTCACTTGCCCAACTTTAGCTTCTTTTACAAAGTATCCTAGAGAATCTTTAATACCAGAATCTATCTTAAAAAATTCCACAAGTAGAATTCCTAAAAAACATGGTTTTTTCCAGGCAGAAAAAGATTTATTTTCTGAAGTAGCAAATACAGTTGGGTTAATTCGCCGTCATGATAATGCAGCATGGTGGTGTAGACATCCACTTGCTTTTTTGGTTGAAGCAGCAGATGACATTTGTTACTCAATTGTTGATGTAGAAGATGGACATCGTATGGGTTATATATCATTTGAGCAAGCTAAAGACTTGCTTAATAAGATTGCAGATATTGATATTCAAAAAGATGATGGTAGCAAGGATGAAAAAGTTAAACGATTGCGTGCTAAAGGTATTGATAAACTTATAAGAGAAGCAACTCAAATTTTTTTAGATAATGAAGTAAAAATCCTTTCGGGAGAATTTGAAGAAGATTTATTATCTTTAAGTAATTATGCAGAGCATCTAAAAGAAATTGGAAAACAAACTAGTGATACTGTTTTTCAGCACCAGGATGTAGTTAGTATCCAAATTGCTGGATACGAAGTTTTAGCCAAGTTATTTACTGAGTTTGCTAACACAATCTTCAATAATGAAAATAAGTCCAAATTAGTCTATCAAATGCTTCCGAAAGAATATTATCTAAGTTTGGAGGATGATAATAGCTATGAAAAAATTCTGAAAATTACAGACTATATATCTGGTATGACTGACTCCTATGCTACTAAACTATTTCAAAAATTTAGCGGAATTTCCTTGGGATAATTTCATTGTAGGAGCTACCTATTTTATATAAGTACCTATACTTTTGCAGTTTTCACTATTTGTGGATGAGTAATAATACTCATGGCATGAGAAGAGGATTTCTTTAAAAACTAGTTCACTAACGCGTCGGACTAGTTATTTTTTTTACATAACTAGGTTTTTTCACACTTAATAAGCTTCATACGATAACTGCATTTTATTCTT
>NZ_JBGTFY010000361.1:0-16773 GCF_041747015.1 Nostoc sp. | reverse complement strand
AGTTTGCAAAAACTCAAAGACTCAATCAACTTCGCCCTCGATCAAGGTCTTTGGGTAGCAGTCGGCGGAGAAGATTCTTCCAGGGCTGATGAAAACTTCCTCTTAGATGTAGCACTTTATGCCCAAGAATGGGGTGCATCCCGCTTCCGTTTCTGTGACACTGTAGGAGTTCTCGACCCCTTCACCACCTACACCAAAGTCCAAAGGCTGGTTTCCGCGTTGACGATTCCCCTAGAAATCCACACGCATAATGATTTTGGTCTGGCAACTGCCAACGCCCTTGCGGGTATCAAAGCCGGAGCCTCATCAGTGAATACCACAGTCAACGGATTGGGTGAACGGGCAGGAAATGCAGCATTAGAAGAAGTAGTCATGGCGATCAAACGCATTTACGGCGTTGATTTGGGCATTGACACACCCAGTTTGCTGGAACTTTCTCAACTAGTAGCAGCTGCATCAGGAGCAGATGTACCACCCTGGAAAGCGATCGTTGGCGAAAATACTTTTGCTCACGAATCTGGCATCCATGCTCACGGGGTATTGCAAAATCCCATCACCTACGAACCATTTGCTCCCGAAGAGGTGGGTTGGGAACGGCGTTTAGTATTAGGTAAACATTCTGGACGGCATTTGGTTTCAAACTTGCTAGAACAGCATGGAATTTTCTTGAACTCCCAAGAAACCCAGTCTGTTTTAGATGCAGTGCGCCATCAATCGGTACAGAAAAAACGCAGTTTGACGACAGAAGAACTATTGAATTTGGTCAGAGAACAGAGGTACTCTCATGCAACGTGATGAATTAGAACTAAACTTACCACCTGCTTTTGAAATTGGTGAAAAAGTAAGAGTTCGTAAACTGCTCAAAAACGATGGTACTTTTCCTGGTAAGGAAGTCGGCCAAGTTTTAGTAAACAAGGGAGATATCGGCTACATAGCAAGTATAGGCACATATTTGCAGAGTTCCTATATCTATGCTGTGCATTTCTTAGAAACAGGGTTCGTCGTCGGCTGTATGAAAAAAGAACTAGAATCTGTTGAGGAATCTCATGAAAGTAATGCTACGCATGAATGACGCCGGCACTTTAGTAGTTTACGTTGCTAAAAAAGACCTTGAAGAAGAAGTCGTCAAACAAACCGATGGAAATGATGGCAAGATTCTCACCCTAGCAAATGGTTGGGAATTGGAATTTAGTGAATTGCCAGATGCAGCCAATTTACCCAAAACTGTAGAAGCTAAACGCCTCGCATAAAAACAGTTAGGAGGGATGAGTTAGGAGTTATGAATTTTAACTTCTAACTCTTAACTTATGACGAATGACGAATGACGAATGACTAATTACTAACTTTTTATCAATCATGGGTGACAAGTACTTTACGTTATCAGAATTGAATCTTGAGGGACAGTTACTAGGTTTTGTTGGTGGTGAACCAGGAAAATATAAATACTTACAATTGGCTGTTCCAACTGGAAATGTGGAAATTAAACTGTCTAAAGAGTTGCGCCGTTCTCTAAGTTTATCCTTAGTTCCTGGTCAGCAAATTCGCGTTTATGGTCATAGTAAATTAGACTCGCACACAAGTAAAATTAAAATCAAAGCCTATCGAGTCATACCAATTGATGGTTATCCAAATCAAGATTTACCACCTCAACCCAAAGCGAGGATTATGGTATGTCAAAAGTCTGGTTGCCTCAAACGTGGTGGTAAAGAGTTATTATCAGAATTAGAAAAAACTTTGGGCGATCGCAATTTGTTAGACAAAGTTACCATTGAATATACTAGCTGCCAAAAATGCTGTAGTAGCGCCCCCAACTGGGTTTTAGAAATTGGTAACAAGAAATACAAGAATATTTCTACTAATGCGATCGCATCTTTGCTAGAAAGTCACTTAACAGAGTAATAACCTTCTCTAGCTATTCTTAAAATAATACACAACTTTGTAGGGGTAAAATTTTTACCCTTATTTGTTGTAAATATACCTTGTCAAAGTGCGATCGGCTAAGTTATAACTGCTGCAACGCTAGTAATAACGAATACAAGCAGAACTTATAAGAATTTTCTGTAGTCTTGCTCAAGCAGGACTACAAGCTTAGTTATTGTGTATAACTTTTTTGGAATTACCATAAATACTTAAAAATAAATGTCTTTGTTTACCAATTTACTCAATCTGCATTCGGGAAGTAAACCGCGTGAAGATTTTTTTACTGAGATTGTTGTTTATTTTTTGTCGCTGAATAATGATATTTTACTTAGTTGGCTAAAACATCACTCAATCATCAGTGATGATAATTATTCCAGCATCAAGATTTCAACTCAACAAGAACATCAAGCACTGGCGATCCATAGTGAGGATAGTAGACTTGATATTGTGGTTGAACTCTCAACTGGTTTAAATACAGATGTAATATTTATTGAATCAAAAATTGGCTCTAAGGATGGAAATAATGCTTTAAGAAAATATGCTGATATTTTGAGCAATTTATCAAATGTTAGACATCAAACTCTAATTTACATTACCCGTGATTATGACCCAAAAGAAGAAATCAAAAAATATTGCCTTGATTTATCACCCAAGGTAAGTTTTGTCCAACTGAGGTGGTATCAGTTTTATAGCTTTTTAAAAGAACGTGCATTTGATATCTTAGCCCAAGAAATATTAGTTTTCATGAGGAATAATAGAATGTCTCAGAATAATCAATTTTCATCAGTTGACTTATTGACAATGGTAAATTTTAACAAAACTCTCAATCTCATGGAATTAACTCTCAATGATGAAGTTAAAAAAGAATTCAAGCAAGCTTTTGAAGGTGTCAATAAATCTGAAGTGGATAGCTTTTACCAGTGGAAATCTAAAAATAGATATATAATTGGCACTAGTTTATCTAGCAGAAAATGGGATTTATGGTGCGGTCTTGGATACTTCAATTTAAATCCAAGTAATTTAACTGATTATCCATATCTAGGTATATTTTTGCAGGTTTCTCCGAATTTTGGAGAACGTCCAAAAATTATTAAGTCCATGCAGAAAGTAATTAACGATAAACCCAATATATGGATTCCTGCTAATTTAACAATTTTGCCAGCATGGTCAGCTATTTTTTATCAAAAAAGCCTACAAGAGTTTTTATCTGAAAAAGACCACGTATCTGCTATTAAATTATTTTTCCAAGAGTCAATAAAGGAATTAAAAACGGTTCAAGAACAATATTTTGACTTTCCTTGGAAGGGTGTAAGTATAGAAACAACTACAGAAGCTGATCAAGAAGAAGAGCTAGATATCTTATCAACTTCTATCGGTGCAGTTTAATCAGTTACAGCTATATTAAGATAAAAGTAACTCTGCGTTCTCGTAATTGTTATGAGCTTTACCACTGCTAAACGCTTTACTATAGCTGAATATCACCGTCTAGCTGAACTCGGCTTCTTTGAGGAGAATAAGCGAGTAGAGCTAATTAAGGGTGAAATAGTCCAGATGGCAGCAAAAGGTACACCGCACTCTGTTTGTCAAACACGCCTAGCGAGAGAATCATATAAGTTAGTAGGCGAGCGCGCAACCCTGCGAGGACAACAACCAATTACTTTGTCTAACTACAGTGAGCCTGAACCAGATAGAGTAATTGCAAAAAATAGAGATGATGACTATCTAGCCAATCATCCCAGCCCATCTGATATTTTACTCTTAATTGAGATTGCCGATTCATCCTTAAAATATGACCAAGAGGAAAAGCTACCTATTTATGCCGAAGCAGGTATTTCTGATTATTGGATATTTAATTTAGTAGATAATTATCTAGAGTGCTATAGTGAACCTTATCAAGCTTTGCAAGGTAAATTTGGTTATCGTCGCAAGTTGATTTATCTGCCAAACGAATCAGTTAATCTGCCATGTTTCCCTGATTTATTTGTGAATTTATCCAAGATATTTCCAGGTTAGAATGTAAGGAGCAGCGTTGTCTACGCTCGACCCAGATGATAGTGTATAGCTTCTATTTTCTGGGGAGTTCCCAAGGATTAATAATAGAAATACCACACCCTTCAAAGTCGGAGAAATTGCGTCTTGCTATAGTTGCTGCATGGATGTAACAAATAGCTGCAATTTGAGCATCATCTTGGGAAATAGGAGTACCATTGTGTCTTCTTTGAGATGCAATATTAGCAAAAGCTACAGCAGCAGCTTGATCAAAAGGAAGAACACGCCCAGCGAAATCTTCTGAGAACATAAGTTGTGCTGCTTGACTAAGTTCACCTCGCCGTTTTCCCGCAGGGAGTAAGGCAATACCATAGAGAATTTATGCTTGAGTGATTGTTGTGGTAAACAGAGTCATTAAGGATTCTTGAGCAGCCCAACTACGAACTATTTCAGACTTTTTAGGCTTCATTAATTCTGATAAAACGTTTGTATCAAGAATAATCATTCTTCAAATGTTGATACGCTGCGAATAGGTTCTCTAGGAATTTCTGGTAATTCAAAGTCTCCTAAATTGGCAAAACGTTCCTCAAGTATAGTAGCTAAGTTTAAAGCATATTCGTGATTTTCTGTTAGAGCCATACGAAGAATTTCTCTGGCTTCTTCTTCTAGGGAGCGACCATGTTTTTCGGCTCGTTTTTTTAAACGAGATTTGATGTCATCATCAAGATTAGATATAGTAATATTGTTCATAATCAATTCATAAAATTATTACCAAAGTCGCGTAATTGAATAAGCATCAAATGCTGTATCTGCACTAATAATTGGTATTTTCTCTACCATCGCTTGAGGAATCAAGATTCTATCAAAAGTCAAATTAAACTTTCCAATGCGTGTTGCAAATCATTTGTCACATCAGCAACAGCTTGTCTAGCAGCCAAACGATTCTCTTGATACGCCGGGTAACGCTCAGAAATAGATATGGGTTCACCCACAGTTATTTTTACCTTTTGCTTACCCAATTGTGGACGATGTACACCTCTATCGCCTTTGATTTTAGCGATCATTTTCCATAAAATTAAAGTTGTCTCAGCAAACCTTTCTGGTGTTGGATTTTCACGAATGTAATTACCAGAAACAGCCACAAAACTCTCTACTAAACGCATATGCCACATCCGCGCATTTGCTTCTTCAGCAACGCGATCGCCTAAAGCTCTTTCGACAGCAGAGACTCCTTTTACATCCTTAAATTCTTCTCTAAATATATAATTCCAACCGGCTTGTTCTACTCGCTGACATCGATCCCTCAAACTACCTTTTGACTGCAAATTAAAATACTGTTCTGATATTAACAGCGCTGCATTTAACAAAGCTTGTAAACGAACTGATAACGCTTCATTTCTATCTTCGATCTCTACTGTTTTGACATCTGCCAGCTTTTGATGATAGAACCGCGTGTAAAATTCTTCCATCAGCGAAAGTAAATGTTCTGCCAAAGTTAATAACCGGGGATAAAGCGACTCCATCGAAGCAAGTTCTGGTGGATTCACAGGTAAACCACTAGCCGTTTCCAATTCACTTAAAAGATTGGCGATCGCATCCCAAGGAGCATCAACGTAACTATATTTAATCCCAACTGGTACAATTAGAACCTGTTGATCGCGTCCAGCTTTTTGCAAATCTTCAGCACACCAAAAGCCTAATTGGGCAATACCAGGTTCCAATGGGCTAATATTCTCTGATAAACCATTGGTAGCACCTTCTGGCGCAGCCGCCATCGGGAATTTCCCATTGGCAAACAAGTCACGCGCCGAACGTAACCCCGTCCAGTCAGCTTTACCGCGCTGAATCGGAGTACCACCTAAACGAGAAGCAATCCAACCTACATAAGAACCTGCCCAGAGAGGAATGCCGCGATCGTAGATAAAATGAGCGTGAATCGGAAGTTGTAGCATTGTACCTTGCGATCGCGCTACCTTTGGCACTAGTTGAGAAAACAAGTAACTCAAACAAAATGGATCGTCTGTTTTCGGATGGCGAAATGCCAGCATAAAACGGATCTTACCCTCCTGAAACTGTCGATAGAGATCCACTAAATCTTCTACGTTGTCTGCTTCAATTTGGGTAATAGCTGTTTGCCAATTAATATAAGTTGGTAGCAACAGATGGACAACTCGTAGAAATAACGGGTTAAATGCCGGAGGAATAAATTCTAAGGGTGCCTGTGCTTGATAAATTACATCTGCCAAGGTAGTTTCTCCTAAAGTTGCCGCGATTTCTCATCGCCCGGTGTTATTTCTTTTAAGATATCTTAACGGCTGTAAAATGCCCTGACAACTGAAGTCGCAGCTACACAAAAAAACCTCCTCCGCAGGTTTTTCTAACCAATTCTGTTGATTTGAAGCGCTAAGTTTGTGATGGGCAAAACTGCCATCCTTAAAAATTAATGCGACGATAGATTTCAGTCAGGGGAAGTTCTACGTTTAAACTGTGGAGAATGATCGCCCGCTCAAGGTTAGAGTGAACTTGCCATAGCCAGCGATCATTACTGTTACGATCTTTGTTGTGATATTGCTCAATGTAGGGTTCAGTTTGGCTCACAAGCAGATATTCGCAAAAGCTGCTAAGAGAGCGATATTTTCTGAACTTTTCGCCTCGATCGTAAGCTTCCGTAGAGGGTGATAGAACTTCGACAATGAGTAAAGGATTGAGAATTTCATCATTGCGATTGCCATTAAACTCTGGTTTGCCATTAACAACCATCAAATCGGTATAAGTACCACACTGATATTCAGGAATCCAAACTCGCAAGTCGCTGTTATACAAACGAAAATCGGTGTCTCTCAGCAAAAACCCCAAGTAAATTAATAAGTTGCTGGCGATCGCACTGTGGGCTTCTGTTCCTCCCGACATAGTAATAATCTCTCCGTTGCGGTATTCATGGCGTTCTGGGTTACTTTCTTCCATAGCCCGATACTCGTCTAACGTGAGGCGAGTTGTGATTACATCTGGGGGACTGCTTTGAGCAAAGACCACAATCAACCTCTTAAATAATTAGCTCTAAAACTATTATCAGCAACGGGACGAAGAATTGCCAATCACAGATATAAAGATAGTTTTGCTGGTTTCCCCTGGCGCAAAGGTGAGTGTAGCATTGGATATTGTGTAGTCACTGCCTGCGATCGCATTAAAGTTGGCAACTGCATCTTCATTTATATTGGTGTCACCGGAGATATTGTTGATTATGGATGCTGAAGAGTTGTTGCAGCGATATGCTGCTGGGGAAAGAGATTTCGTTGGCGTTGGATTGGATGATGTGGATGTTAGTGGGGCTAATCTGAGTAACATTAACCTGAGTAGAGCCAGTATGAACCAATTCTTTGCTGACGGAGCTAATTTGAGTGGCGCTGACTTGAGTAAAGCCATTATTTATCAAGCCGGTTTCAACGAGGTAAATCTTGCTGGAGCTAACTTGAGTGAGGCTGATTTGGGAGATTGTGGATTCCGAAGAGCTAATTTGAGTCGCGCTGATTTGAGTGGCGCTGATTTGAGTGGCGCTACCTTTCGTTACACCAGAATGCCTGATGAGAGCATCCGTAGCGATAGCTGCGAATGAATCAGGATTTATTGAAATAATATACGTTTATAAACAAATTAGAGATTCTGGAAAGGAAATAAACGATGCGACTTTCACAAATGTTATTCGTTACACTCCGGGATGATCCAGCTGATGCTGAGATTCCTAGCCATAAATTATTACTCCGTGCAGGCTACATTCGTCGCATCGGTAGCGGTATTTATGCTTATCTGCCTTTAATGTGGCGGGTATTGCAAAAAGTTTCCCAGATTGTGCGGGAAGAAATGAATGCTACAGGCGCACAAGAATGTCTTTTGCCACAATTACAACCGGCTGATTTATGGAAGGAATCGGGACGCTGGGACACTTACACGAAAGCTGAGGGGATTATGTTTTCTCTAATTGACCGCCGTGAGCAACAATTAGGATTAGGCCCAACTCATGAGGAAGTCATCACAGCGATCGCTCGTGATATGATTCGCTCTTATCGCCAACTACCACTACATCTCTACCAAATTCAAACCAAATTCCGCGATGAAATTCGTCCCCGCTTTGGTTTAATGCGCGGACGAGAGTTTATCATGAAGGACGGCTACTCGTTCCATGCCGATGAAGCCAGCCTCAAAGAAACTTACCAGGATATGTATAACGCCTACAGCAATATCCTGCGGCGTTCTGGTTTAGCTTTTCGGGCAGTGGAAGCTGATTCTGGTGCAATTGGTGGTTCTGGTTCCACAGAATTTATGATTTTGGCGGAAGCTGGCGAAGATGAAGTTCTCTACACTGAGGATGGCAAATACGCCGCCAACGTAGAAAAGGCTGTTTCTTTACCAATTGACGCCGAAACCTCACGGTTTACAACCTACGAGAAACGCGATACACCTGGAACAGAAACTATTGAAAAGGTCTGTCAACTCCTCAACTGTTCTCCGACTCAATTAGTGAAAAATGTCCTTTATCAGATAGTTTATGATAATGCAATAACGGTGTTGGTTCTAGTGAACATTCGAGGCGATCAGGAAGTTAATGAAGTCAAATTGCAAAATGAATTGACTAAATTAGCTCCTGAATATGGCGCTAAAACTATTATTAGCTTGAATGTACCAAATGTAGAAGCTCAACAAGCATGGACAGCGAAATCTCTACCTTTAGGCTACATTGCGCCAGATATCGCAGATGAGTATATTGCCGCCAAAAAACAAATCCATCCCAAGTTTTTGCGCTTAGTGGATCAAACTGCTGTTGATTTAAAAAACTTTGTTACAGGTGCAAATGAAGCTGGTTATCACGTAGTTGGTGCTAATTGGGGTGAGCAATTTAAACTACCAGAAAGAGTAGTAGATATCCGTAAGTCAAGACCAGGCGATCGCGCCATTCACAACCCAGAACAAACTCTGGCAAGCGCCCGTGGAATTGAAGCCGGTCATATTTTCCAATTAGGTACTAAATACTCCCAAGCGATGGGAGCAACTTATACCAATGAACAGGGTGAAGAAAAGCCGCTATTTATGGGTTGTTTTGGCGTAGGCGTATCACGATTAGCACAAGCCGCCGTAGAGCAATCTTATGATAAAGATGGGATTATTTGGCCAGTTGCGATCGCACCTTATCACGCGATCGTCACAATTCCTAACATTAAAGATGCTCAACAAGTCGAAATCGCCCAAAAACTTTACACAGAACTCAATCAAGCCGGAATTGAAACCCTACTCGATGACCGCGATGAAAGGGCGGGAGTAAAATTTAAAGACGCTGACTTGATTGGTATACCTTATAGAATTGTAACCGGACGGGCGATCGCTAATGGCAAAGTCGAAGTTGTAGAAAGAGCCACCCGTAAATCTCAAGAAATTGTCATTGATGAAGTTACAGCTATACTCCAACAATGGATTACCGCCGCAATTCAGGTAAAAAATTAAACATCAAGATTTACGTAGAGGAATAAATACTTTACTTTGCGTTCCTCTGCGTTTTCCAGCCTGCGGCAAGCCGCAAAAGCGTCTACAGCGTTCCTTTGCGTTGTAAATTTAATCATCTCCAAAAAGAATAAGATTTACATAATTTGGCAGGTGACGGATTAGAAATAAAAATTCTAAAATCGAATTAGGGACTTGCATTATTAAAAATAATCGCATTTTGAGGCATAAAGTCTCCTCCCGGTTGGGGGAAACTCTTCAATTACAAGTATCGTCCTTAACTAGGCTGCTCCTCACATAACGACCATCTCAGCCCTCAGTCAGAAAGGTTTTGAACATGAAAGACCAGCAAGGATCTAATCGTATTTCTTCAGGCGTAATTGCAGCCGTCTCCGTAGCGGTTGTAGCGGTGGGTGGAAGTGTAGCTTGGATTACCTCGCAGTCCAGCAATTATCCTACACCATCAAACCCCTCTGGGCGCATCGACCAGCCAGCACAGCCATCAACTAGGCAGCCAGGTAATGAGCAAACCGCTAACGTTTATTGGCTAAGATCAAAGGAAAATGACAAAAATGTTGCTTTAGTTCCCCAGCCTGTTAAAATAGCCTCTGTACTACCCAACCAGCCTTTAGAAGCAGCTTTCCAAACTTTGTTAGCAGGGCCGACAGAAGGGACAGATTCGACAACTATCCCCAAAGGAACCAAGCTGTTGGGGCTGAAGGCGGAAAATGATCAGGTTCACGTTAATTTATCTGAAGATTTTACCAGCGGTGGTGGTAGCACTTCAATGATGGGTCGCGTGGGACAAGTTGTTTACACTGCGACAACTTTAAATCCCAAAGCCAAGGTGTACATTGACGTGAACGGCAAACCGTTGGATGTTTTAGGCGGTGAGGGTGTAGAGTTACAACAACCGCTAACTCGTGAAAGCTTTCAGAAAAATTATCCCCTTTAGTCATTGGTCATTGGTTATTGGTTATTGGTCATTGGTCATCGGTCATTCGTCATTAGTCATTGGTCATTAGTTTTGGACAAATGACAAAGGACAAAGGACGAATGACAACTGACCTAACGATTGCTATTTAACACCCGAAAATTATGGGCTTGCTATTCTAACCTTGTGGCGAGGCGATCGCAAACCCGGTTACACAACTCAAAAATCATTTGATCTTCCACCCGATAATAGGCGCAAGTTCCTTCACTGCGGCGGGCAAGGATACCTGCTTGCCACATTACCTTCAGGTGTTTTGACACATTTGCCTGAGAAGTCTGTGTTGCCTCTACCAACTCTTGAACACATTTTTCTTCATCCCGTAGTAAATGTAGCAGCCGCAGACGCATCGGCTCACTTAACAGGCTGAAGTATTCAGCTACTTGTTGCACCACTTCTGGTGGTAAAGCCAACGCTTGTTTCATCAGGATTAACCCGCAAGGACTGAAAGTTTTGACAGGAAAGAATTCAGGAGTCAGTCCTCAGAATTCAGTATAAATTAGAGTCCGAGTGGCGGGTCTAAATCCCCTAGCTTCTTATTCTAAATTCTGAATTCTGGATTCTGAATTCTGCATTCTTCTTTAACGATGACTCACTTGATATATACATTAATACTTAATCAGGGTTAATTCGCATTAAAGGTTGACCATATTCTACGGCATCACCATTTTCGAGGAGAATTTCCATCACCTGTCCAGAGACTTCGGCTTCGATTTCATTCATCAGCTTCATTGCCTCAATGATACAGACTGTTTGACCCTTGCGGACGCGATCGCCCACTTCCACAAAAGTCGCTTCCCCTGGTGCAGGAGCGCGATAAAACGTTCCCACCATTGGGGAAGGCACTTCTACTAATCTCTGGTCAATGGTTGAGGGAGGATTTACTGATAGCTGTAATTGCGTCCCAGTTCCAGTATTCTCAAACACGCGAGTTGTAGACACCTCCGTTACCTGACTTGTGGCCACTTGGTTTCCCGGAGATGAACCCGATGTCAAGCCCGAACCTACCACATTGCCTAAGCTTGCTTGACCTACTGACAACACCTGATTGCTGATGCTCACAGCCTTACGGACTGTTAGTTCAAAGTCATCACTTTTGAGGGTAACTTCTGCAATATCGGTTTGGGCGATAGTTGCCAGTAGTTGGCGGATTTCATTAAAGTCCAATGGCACAGTTTTTATTACCTCGACCTATTCGTAAATTAGTATCTTAAATGTGGCAGGGATTAAATCCCTATGTAGGGATTTCAATTGGGAGCAAACATCTCCGTAGAGATGAAAGTTATTCCCTGCTAATATATTTATCTTCCTGAGTATCAACACGGATGCGTTCACCTTGGGAAATAAACAAAGGAACCATCACAATTGCGCCAGTTTCCAGAGTTGCTGGTTTTGACCCACCTGTGGCAGTGTCACCTTTTAAACCTGGATCTGTTTCGACAATTTCCAGAACCACAGACTTAGGCAATTCTACTCCTAGCACCTGTTCGCCCCAACGAATAACTTCGGCTTCCATACCTTCCTTGAGGTATTTGACGCGATCGCCAATTTGTGCGCGGGTCAATCTGCCTTCTTCGTAAGTTTCCATATCCATAAAGACGAACTCATCGCCCTCTTTATAGGTATGCTGCATCGTGCTTTTTTCTAGGGTAGCTTGCGGCAGCGATTCCCCTGCTCGGAACGTTTTTTCCATCACGTTCCCACTTTGGACATTTCTCAGTTTGGTTCTGACAAAAGCGGAACCTTTACCTGGCTTAACGTGCAGGAATTCGAGCACTCGCCATACAGACCCATCTAATACAATTGAAACACCGGGTCGAAAATCGTTACTGGAGATCATGAAACTTTCAAGTTTTGAAAGACAATCGGCATTTATTGTACCCTTCAAGCGGGGTAATTAGCTATTTAGTCATTGGGCATGGGGCATGGGGCATGGGGCATTGGGTATTGTCACTCACTCCCCACTCCCTGCACTTGCATTTCTTTTCACTCAGCACTCAAAACTCAGCACTCATGCTGTGGGAAGATTATTGATGGGTTACGTCCAGTCAACAATCTAATGCTGCATTTGAGTTATCCCATGCTTAACTTATTAAAATCCTGGCTGAAGAACAGCCTAATGGCAATACTGCTGGTAACAATATTTTTAGGCATAACTACAGCTGGGTGGACTCCCTTCAGTAGCGCCGCCCTGCCAGCAGGCAATGCAATTACTGACGGCAGAGCACTGTTGCGGTATGCACTCCCGATAGATAACAAACCTGTGCGGCAACTACAAGCCAGTTTAGAAGACATTTCTGCCCAACTAAGAGCTAATCGGCGGTGGGGTGCTATTTCCAAAGACATCAGCAAAGCATCCCGCATTCTTGATAAACCTTCCCAAATCTTAACAAGCGTTCCCCAAGAACGCCAACCCCAAGCCGAAGCTTGGATTACCGAGTTAAAATCTGGCGTGGGTAAACTGCAAGAATTAGCGAACAGCAAAGATAAAGAACAAATTCTGCAAGAGAGAGGTAAACTGCTGAATTTCGTCACTCAGCTAGAAGAGTCAATGGTGAAACAATTCCCCTTTGAAGTACCTGCCCAGTACAGTAACTTACCCCAACTTAAAGGTCGTGCCACTGTAGAGTTAAAAACTAACAAAGGCAATTTGACCCTTGTAGTTGACGGTTACAGCGCCCCCGTCACTGCTGGTAATTTTGTAGATTTGGTACAGAGGGGTTTTTATAATGGCTTAGAATTTACCCGTTCTGAAGAATCTTACTTTCTACAAACTGGAGATCCCGCCGGGAAAGACGTGGGTTTTATTGACCCAACAACGGGCAAATATCGCGCTATTCCCTTAGAAGTCTTAGTTCAGGGCGATAAAGCGCCTACCTATGGCATAACTCTCGAAGAAGCTGGTCGTTACGTTGATATGCCAGTTCTGCCTTTCTCTGCCTTTGGTGCAGTAGTAATGGCTCGTCCCGAAAGTGAAGTGAATGGTGGTTCATCACAATTTTTCTTTTTTCTGTTTGACTCGGAACTCACCCCTGCCGGACGCAATCTATTGGATGGTCGCTATGCCGTTTTTGGCTATCTCACCGAGGGCAAAGAAGTTTTGGATAAACTAAAGGCGGGTGACAAAATTGAATCAGTAAAAGTCGTTCAAGGAATAGAAAATCTAGTTGAGCCGCAAGCTGCATAAGAAGAGAGCAGGGGGAAGGGAGAAAATAATTCTTCTTGTACAGACGCGATTCATCGCGTCTCTCCTAACTCCCCTGACTAAGATTCCCGGCTGTAAACACCTGCTCAACAGCGTTCACGAAGTGTGCCGCAGGTATCGCTAACTCTGGAAAAATCCGTGATACAATTTTCTGAGTTGCGGTAAAAACTGTTTCTTCGTAAAATCCATCTTCCAGTATTAACACCGAAATTTTTGCTTTCAACGGGTCTACAATCCAATATTCAGAAACTTCTAAAGCCGCATATTCAGATCGCTTATGGCGATAATCCCGTTTCACCGACTCTGGACTCACCACCTCGACAATTAATAACGGCGGTGACTGAAATACGGCTGAGGCATTCAACAATTCTCTGGCTTGCTCCAGCGTCACTACACACAAATCAGTCAACCGAGATTTATTTCTACCCGTTCTCACACCACTTTCCCGAAAACAGAGCCAAGGAGAACTACAACGTTTTATTTCTGCATCTAGCACTTGCTCAAGAAATTTGGCAATCAGGAAATGTTCAATAGTAGGTGGGTTCATAAACTCTAGCCTCCCATCCACCAGTTCATAATGGAAATCGCTCCCATCATCATAGACTAAGTACTCTTCAAATGTAATGCTGGTTACTGGTGTTGTTACCATCCCAACTGACTCCTAGACGATACCCTTATCTTAAATCGTAAAGTGATGCACAAGCAGGGGAGCCGAGGAGAAGTCTTTGCCCAATGCCCAATGCCCAATGCCCAATGCCCAATGCCCAATGCCCAATGCCCAATGAACAGTGAGTTATCTGCTCTACAAGTAAAAGACATTGGTGAACAAGGTCTTTTGGAAAGATTACAGCGTTTCTGTCCTCCAGAAATTATCGGCGATGATGCAGCAGTACTTGAGACTGCACCAGAGCTATCTTTGGTAGTGACTACAGATGTGCTGGTTGATGGCGTACATTTTAGCAATGTCACCACTTCCCCAGAAGATGCTGGTTGGCGAGCTGCTGCTGCCAATTTATCAGATTTAGCAGCAATGGGTGCTTCGCCATTGGGAATCACTGTCGGGTTGGGACTCCCCGGTGAAGTTAGGGTGAGTTGGGTTGAGCGACTATACCAGGGAATGACAGAATGCCTGCAAAAATACAATACCTCAATTGTCGGGGGTGATATTGTGCGATCGCCTGTGACGACTCTGGCAATTACCGCTTTTGGCCAAGTTCATCCTACTCAAATTATCCGCCGTTCGGCTGCTGTTGTCGGGGATGCGATCGTCGTTACAGGTGTGCATGGAGCTTCCCACGCTGGCTTAGAACTGCTCTTGCATCCCGAATTGGGACAAAACCTCAACGACGCAGAACGCACGGCTCTAATCCGCGCACACCAACGCCCACAGCCACGATTAGATGTTTTACCAATCCTCTGGAAAATCTTAGCGTCCCCATGCCCCATGCCCATTTCTGGTATGGATAGCAGCGATGGTTTGGCAGATGCCATTATTCAAATTTGCTGCGCCAGTGGCGTTGGTGCTGTCATAGAACGCAGACAAATTTCCTTACCAGCGGCTTTTGATCATTGGCTGACACAAGAGCAAGCGCTAGAATATGCCCTCTACGGTGGCGAAGACTTTGAATTAGTGCTGTGTTTGCCACAAGAAATAGCATCAGCGTTGGTGCAACATCTTGATCGAGGTGCTGCGATCGTGGGCAGGATTACACCGGGATCAACAATACTATTGCACGACGAGCAAAAAAAATTCCCTGACCAAGTTCTGAGTCTTCGCCAGGGATTTCAACATTTTGGTCAATAGTCCTTTGTCCTTTGTCATTTTTCTAATGACTAATGACCAATGACAAATGACAAATGACAAATTATTGCCACTTCGCCGCTACCAATTCTGCTAAATCCAAAACTCGTTGGCTGTAACCCCACTCGTTGTCATACCATGCCATAACTTTTACCAGATCATTGCCCAAGACCAAAGTCAAGTTGGCATCAACAATTGAAGAAGCATCATGACCTTGATAATCAGACGATACCAATTCTAGTTCGCTGTAGGCCAAAATACCCTTAAGTGGACCTTCAGCAGCATCTTTCAGAGCTTGGTTAACTTCTTCCGTAATAGTACGCTTCTCAACCTGAACTACGAAATCTACCATTGAGACGTTCGGGGTCGGTACGCGTAAGGCAACACCATTTAGCTTGCCTTTAAGCTCTGGGATAACCAGCGCCACTGCCTTTGCCGCACCGGTGGAGGTGGGTACAATATTGATTGCTGCTGCCCTCGCCCGTCGCAAATCCCGGTGAGAAGCGTCTAGCAAGCGCTGATCGCCTGTATAACTATGGGTGGTGGTCATCGTACCTTTGATGATGCCGAATTTATCGTTCAACACCTTAGCGATCGGTGCCAAGCAGTTGGTTGTACAGCTAGCGTTGCTGATAATGTGGTGTATGTTGTGGTCATAGTCGTGATGATTCACACCAATCACAAAAGTACCATCCTCGTTTTTACCAGGAGCGGTAATCAGAACTTTCTTGGCTCCAGCATTCACATGCTTGAGCGCTCCTTCTTTGCTAGTAAATACCCCGGTTGCTTCGATAATTAGGTCAATTCCCCAATCTTTCCAGGGCAATTTTTCTGGGTTGCGATCGGATACGCATTTAACGGTCTTGCCATTAATGATGATGGAGTTATCATCGGCACTAATGTCAGCATCCTTGATCTTCCCTAGCATTGAGTCATACTTCAGCAGGTGAGCATTGGTTCTAGGGTCTGAAGTGTCATTAATAGCGACAAGATCGATTTGACTGTTTTCTCTACCCACCCAGCAACGCGCAAAGTTACGTCCAATCCGCCCGAAACCGTTGATTGCAACTCTAATCACAGTGTCTTGCCCTCTGTATTTATGCTTATATGTTGATATCGTTGACCCCAATCATATCGCAAAGGGGGGAAGTACTTATAACCATAAAGTGTTGAGTCAATAAAAAAACACATAATTTATTCAGATTTGTGGGAGTAAAGATTGTTGTTAATAATATATGATCTAACCGGTTCCGGGACTAAATAACGAATTGAGTGGCGTATTCCCTTGGCGTTGACGAAGTTATCGCGGCAAAATTTGCGAATTAGACTTGACGAAACTCCTACTAAAGGTATATCTAAGAGTTGCCAGTGAATGGT
>NZ_JBGTFY010000360.1:0-3513 GCF_041747015.1 Nostoc sp. | reverse complement strand
CTTTTTGGAAAAATAAGTAATATTACCCCACAACTTTCAACCTTTGCCCTAGCACAAAATCAACAAGCCGTTGACCACTGATTAAACTTATTCCATACTCCCGCAGCAATTCCTGGGCTAATTCTCCAGTTTTGCCACTATGGATAAAGAATCCTCCATAGGCTTTCTCCCGTTGGATAACTTTGTAAAAGTCATGAATATGCTGTGGGTTAATATAACCCCGATAACGCTTTGCCTGGATGAGATAAAGCTTCCCAGCAATTGTTACGCGCCCATCCAAGCCGCCGTCACCCGTATATTTAAAGTTACGCTCGATTTCCCAACCTTGTTCTTGGCAGCAGGTAAGCAATAACTCCTCAAAGGCATAGGGGTTCATTTTGCGAAGGATAGCGAGTGCTTCTGGTAGTTCAACGACAGTGATGCGATCGCGTAAGCGCTTGAGTACAGAATCGGCAAGCTGAATATATTGCTGATGCCGACTACTAGGAAGCCGAACCCTCTTTGAAGCTGGCGGCTGCCTAAGTGCAACTACTCTACGCGATGGGGCTGATGGTGGAGGGGGTGCAGTAATAGTAGGCTGCGACGAGTTGCGCTCTTGAATTTCTGGGGGCTTAAGCGATGGCGGCTCTTGAGGTCGGTTTTGTTGCCGACGCTTACGACCGGAAACTGCACCAGCCACGAGCGCGATTACCCACGCTATCAAAACCAGGCAACCAAGCCCAAGTAGAAAAACCAAAATTTCCATTACTGCCTCCTCGTCAACTTATCCCATAACACCTGCGGCAACAGCACAGTCTTCCTTGTTTCCAACGCCATCACCTGCAGATTATGGCAAACACCGTTCTACAAGAGCTTTAGTTAACTGTTTAAGAATCCCACCTTCTCCCAGTAGGTCTTCTGGATTTTGATAGCCTTTAAGTAGTTCGTCAAGTAATTCCGGTTGAAAGGTCATAGTTTTGTGTCTTGGGCTTTGTAGTTCATTAGAGCTAGTTTTATTCTCTGACACAAACTAATTTACAATCCCATTAGAGGGAAAGTTAATCCCCTTTTTGGGCTACCCGTTCCAGGCTACCCTCAATTAGAGTCAATCGTGAGCGTAGTTTTAACCCAGAGGCTTCTAGCGGTGGAACACCGTCATCGGTCAGAGCGCTGCGTACTGCTAAACAATAACTTCGGACAGTTTCAGATCCCACGTCATTACTGTTGGCAACACTGCGCTTGATGGTTCGCACTCCTCGCACCTGCTTTTTAAGTTCCTTTTTTGCATGGCGGTCGGCGGCATAAACTTGATAACTACACATAGTCAAATAATCTTTAAGCAGTAGTCGATTTAAAGTGTGGATCAACTCCTCGCTTAACTAACTGTTAACACCGTTGATTCTATTACTGGCTATGACTTTATCTGTCCAAACCTTTTAAATTATTATAACAATGTGAATTTTTATATTTTTTAGCGTAAATTAGCGTTTTGAGTTTGAAGAACAAATAGTAGCAGTTCATAAGTTTTTGCTTAATAGAGATGGTTTCTAGATTCATGTGGATCCGCCAAATCTTATAAAGGCTACCCTCAAACTTGTTTGTTGTACAACTTGATTTTCAAACTTCTTAGGAGAAATAATGACGGAAGCAAGTGAGAAAGTATCGAGCAGAGGCTCACAATCTATACCACAGTATTCTTTGAATGGTCCGCAGGTAGAACCAGAAGCTAGTTACTGGATACGCTGCCCCAGACCCAAGATTGTGTCGCTGGATGAACTCATTGCTGTAACTGATGATCCTCGCAGCAATGAGTTTTTTCCACCCTATCCAGATTGGCGTACGCCCGAGGGGCAAAATGTCACTGATGCTGAAATTGCGGAGTTACGAGAGTTAGCCACCTTACGTGCTGACCAAAATGCGGTAGCTGGAGGTCCATCAGGGCGTGAGCGTAAGCCACTAAGTGTATTTTTGACAGGTGGCACTTTTCTTAATATGAAGTTTTCTCCACCGCCCTTGGGTGCAGTTGTGAGGACGGCTCGACCAAATGAACCGTTGATTCAAACTGGTCGGGAATTAGCCCGCTATTTTGAAAAGGAAACTCCAGGATTAGCGCACCGTCACGCACTCAACGGGTTAATCTTATTGCGGAACTGGTCACCACCTCGTCAAGCCTGGGTCTGGGCAGCTTTAGACGTAGCAATCTCCAGCGCTCTGTTGGCAGCATGGCACTACAAATGGTTAAGTACGGGTCGAACTGATCTGGTAGCACGCCGCCAGCGTCCGATTGAATATCTGCTATCTCGTGGCTTGCCTCCCTTGGAAGTGCTTTACGACACAGAAGTTGATGTAAGCAGTGGTGAGGTGAGGGATGGCAGACCGCGAACCGAACCGCAACCGTCACCGGGTACGCCACGTCATCCCGCGTATCCTTCTGGTCACAGTACGTATGCTGGTGCTGCCAGCGAACTACTGTCCTGCTTCTTCCCAGAAGCTAGAACAGAACTCGATAATTTGGCGGACAACGCAGGTATGGCACGCTTGTGGGCAGGCATTCATTGGCGTACTGACCATATAGCAGGTATGGCTTTAGGTCGCACGGTGGCACGCTTGGTTGTTACTCAACTTAATTCTACTGGCATTCCACCAATTCCCAATTCCTATTCTACACCTCCCTCTCTAGAGGTTTTGCAGCGCCAAGCTGACAAATTTGCTGTTGACTGTGGTCGCGGTAATAGTAACTTCTGCTCGCAAGGGGAACGCCTAGATGCAGAAATGCTCAGACGTGCTCAGAGTCCACAGCAAGGTGCTAGGTAGAGGTATTACAAGAAACAGAGTGGGGAAGATGCACGGTTAATTAAGTCAAATTGCCGAATTAATCGTATTTGAGCCAGCTTTTAGGTGCGCTTAATCTTGGGTCTTGTTACTTTTTCCCTAAAAGGTGACAAGACTCACAGTCTTGCCCTCACCACTGACGACTAATTTTTTATCAATTGGTCGGTATTTCCCACTCATGCCGCTCAAATCAATCCTTTGGAATCAGCTACACTCAATCCAATCGAGCAATTGCCGACCTCTAACTCGTCTGGGAGACATTACTTTTGTTTCCCTTGCAATAATTCACATTTGGATTAACAGAATTTTATTACTGGGATAGATTCATTGCTACCTCTTTATCAACTTCTCCCACCACACCTGTGGCAGTAGTTTAGTCTTCAGCGCCAGCACCCTAAGATTGTGGCAGACACCCTTGGGCTTAGGACAAAGCACTGCCGTCGGCATCCCCATAAATGCGATCGCACAGTAGAAGATTACCAACGGAGTCCAAACTAAATAGTAGAAAGTAGTCCGATTCGATGCCCGATGCAACGTGCCAAACGTCCACTTTAGCCACAACTGCCATCGCTCCATCCTGGCTTTGTCCAAACGTTGTTCTTGGGTGATCGCTTTGGCGCGTTCCCGTAACTTATAGTTATTCAACTCAATTAGCTGTCGATCTGTTGTGGAAATAACACTAATACGTTGACTAATACACTC
>NZ_JBGTFY010000359.1:0-54789 GCF_041747015.1 Nostoc sp. | reverse complement strand
TATAGCATCCAGAGGTTCAAAAACCTTGCACTTTCGTCGGCGAGCGCCGGGCAAATTGGGAAACTAAGCGACGAAACTACTATTTTGTAAGCTGTGTGGCTTCTAGATTCGCTCTGGAGACTTATTCAGCAAGCCCTATCTTATGAAAGAGAATCCCTATTTTCCCAGTTTCTCGGCTAATTGTTGATAAATGATATCTAACCACACAGGAATCACAGGTTGACCTTGTTCTAGAGATGCGATCGCCTTTTTTCTGTCAAACTCCACAAGCTCAAGCGATACCTTCTCTTCTCTTTCAGAGACGTTAACGCGAACGAGAGGCTCCGCCAACGGCACGCCTAACGGCGATCGCTTACCTTTACCTGAAGTAAATAATTCCGGCTCCTGGTATTTCAGCTTTTTCAACGTGGTGCTGGCTATGTCAAAACTTAACCCTACAGATAGCCAATAGCGCAAAAAACCTCAAAATTCAGATAGCGATTGCGCGGAACGTACGCTACGAGATCATAGTTTATCAAAGAATTTATTTGAACCTTACAACTACGCAAAAGAAATACTGACTCGTTGCGCCATTAGTTATTGGCTCAACGCCATCGTAAACTTGAAATTCAGGTTGAACGCCTTAAAAAACAGCTAAAAACACGAATTCCCAGAGTTCGGGATTTAACTGCTGCCAAATGGTTATAAACTTTAATTAGTTAAATACGACATTAACCTCTTAACATTCGCAAATAATTAGTTAATGTCCAAAAACGAGCGCGGAGGGATTTGAACCCCCGACCCACAGAACCGGAATCTGTTGCTCTATCCACTGAGCCACGCGCCCTTAATCTCTCCCATATTATAGCACGCCTGTGATCAAATTTGCAGCCTAAAGAAACTTGGTTTTTGAGTTAAAGATAATCGCCAGGGTTGACAGGTGCACCATCTCGACGCACCTCAAAGTGGAGGTGGGGGCCAGTCGATAAACCTGTAGAACCGACAGCAGCGATCGCTTGTCCTCGTTCAACTGCTTGTCCATCGGCAACATACAACTCGCTAGTATGTCCGTACAGTGTGGTAATGCCTTGACCGTGGTCGATAATTACCGCTCTGCCATAACCACCATACCACCCAGCAAAAATCACTATTCCCGAATCGGCTGCCCGAATTGTACTACCATAGCTAGCGCCAAAATCCAACCCTGCGTGAAAGCGACGATAACCGAGAACTGGATGCATCCGCCAGCCGAAGGGACTGCTAGTAGGAGCATCGCTAGGATATGCCATTACACCAGTTCCCCGAATAATTACATTTGTCCGGCTATTGGTTTTTGCTTGCGCCTCAAATCTTGCTCTGGCTTCTGCTACCTTTTGCTGAATCAAGACTTCTAGATTTTTAGAATCTATATCTAGTTGGTTTTGCGCTGCTTCTAAGGCGAGGCGATCGCTATTGAGGCGTTGAATCAATTCTGATTGTGACTGCGCCTGCGCTTGATAATCAGCTTTTTGTGCCAGCAGTTGCTCACGAATCAAGGCGATTTCGTTTTTTTGGTGTTCTACTTCCGTTTTTTGTTTATTTATCAGGCTGGCTTGTTCGTTGAGTTTTACCAAAATTTTTTGGTCTGCTTGATATATTAACTTCAACTGATGACGGCGGCTGATAAACTCGCTGATATTTTGACTTTGGAGTAAAACCGCCCATCCAACAGAAGTTGGCGATTGCTGGAGATACCGCAATCGTGCTACTGTTGCTATCTGCCGATCTTCATATAAACGTTCCGCCACAACTAAATCAGTTTCTAATTGCTTCTGGCGTTGGGTAGCGAGTTGTAATCGTGATTCGCTTTGTTGAATATCGCTATCTGTGGTTTGCAGATTTTGCTCTAAACCAGTGAGATGTTTTTGGGCATCTTGTTGGAGATTAGTTAAGCGATCGCGATCGTTAAGCACACCCTGACGCTGCTGGTTCGTTTGTTGCTGCTGTTGCCTGAGAGTATCAATAGACTCTGGGGATGTTGCGTGTACTGCTGTTAATGTCAAACAGTTCCACAAAATACAGCAAAATACAATACATAAACAGCAAACAATCTGCTTTTTTTCTAAAAATCGCGCTCTCATAGTGTGAGCCTAATTAAAACGAGTTTTCAACCACTATGAGGATTATTCCCAAAATCTGATTGATTTATCCATTCCAACGCATAATCAAATTAGTCTGCCAAGTTTTAACACAAAAATTCTAGCTATATCAGCAGGTGAAATGTATGAACGCACGTATAGCACTTCTCTTAATTACCTTGGTTTTTCCAGGGTTGGCTGTGGTGGGAGTATCGTCATATTGGTTTAATCTAGATTATGCAGCACTGATCAAAGCTGAAAAAAATGTGGAGAACTTGGTAGAGGTAGGAAAAGTTAATGACAGACAGTTAGAGTATGCCTATCATCGCACCTACATTCATCGCATCAATGTATTTGCCGATGGCACTTGGGGATTGCTGGGAGGCGCGATCGCAGCGCTGGGCATACATGGATTAGTCACTATTAAAGAGAAGTAGTCTGAGATAAAACTCATCGCTTCCCACTGTCACAGCAAGAATTTACACATAACATTAAATGTGTTTTCAGTCAGAGAGTAAAAATTTTTAACTATTAATAGTATTAATACAAATTTAATTTACAAATGTGTATCTATACTAATTAAAAATCTTCCTTTTTATTGGCAGTATAATATTGGAACAAATTCAACTGTTAAAAATAAAAATACTTAAATTACAGTCATTTTAAACACTTTTTGATAGTTAACTTCAAGCAGAGTACATGGATGCAGATAATTGGACATATCAACTATAGAAGGTACTAACGATGAGTTCCCGCGCACTCCTATTAGTTAATCCTCATGCTCGCCAAGGGCAAAAGAGTTTGTCGGAAGCGATTCATTATCTAAAGACACTCGGCTTTGATTTAATTGAGGAGTCTACAGAAGATCCCAAACATCTTTCTGAAGTTATACTTCGCTACCAACATCAAGTTGACTTGGTAATCATTGGTGGAGGAGATGGTACTCTCAACGCCGCAGTAGATGCTTTAGTTGATACTCAGTTGCCTTTAGGAATCTTGCCTTTAGGAACTGCCAATGACCTAGCGAGGACTTTGGACATTCCGAATTCTCTCAGCGAAGCTTGCAAAATAATTGCCTATGGAGATTTGCGACGCATTGACTTGGGTTGGGTGAACGGCAAGCATTTTTTTAATGTTGCTAGTCTGGGATTGAGTGTAAAAATTACCCAGCGACTTACCAAAGAAGTTAAACGCCGTTGGGGAATATTCGCTTACGCCGCCACCGCATTACAAGTAATTTGGGAAGCTCGACCTTTTAGTGCGGAGATTGTCATCAACAGTAAATCGGTTAGCGTGAAAACGATGCAAATTGCTGTGGGTAATGGCCGCTATTATGGCGGTGGGATGGCAGTGGCTGACGATGCCACAATAGATGACCAAAGGCTCGATCTTTATAGCTTAGAAATTAAACATTGGTGGCAAATTTTACTATTACTACCCACGATGCGACAAGGACGACATATATATTGGCAGAGTGTACGCTCCCTTCAAGGTGAGGAAATAGAAGTGTATACTCGCAAACCACGCCCTATAAATACAGATGGTGAAATCACTACCTACACACCTGCCCATTTTCGGGTTATACCTAAAGCTATAGCTGTTTTAGTGCCTCCAGAAATCAGGAGTTAGGAGTTATTCTTCCTCATCTCCCTCTGCTGTGGGAACTCGCATCAACTCACGCCAAATGCATCTGAGATTTTCTCAAGATATAAAGTCTTTATTGGAACGCCTAGCTGAACAGCCGCTAACTCTAGGTGACATTCTGGCGGAAACCTCGGAACGGGGGTTTAGCCTGGTGATTGCGTTATTAGTCTTGCCTTTTTTATTTCCGATGCCACCGGGATTAACTGGCCCTTTTGGTGGTGCTTGTTTAATATTATCAGTACAGATGCTTTTGGGTAAGCGATCGCCTTGGCTACCGAAAAGAATTGCTAACTACAAATTTCCTCGTCCCTTTACTCAGTTGCTTTTACAAAACTTGGGACGTATTACCAAAGTATTGCAGAAAATTGCCCGTCCCCGGTTTGCAAAAATAGCCGATAATCCTTTGATTTGGCGAATCAATGGGCTTTGTATCTCTTGGTTAACATTATTACTAATATCACCAATTCCATTTACAAATCCTATCCCTACTATAGGTATCTTACTTTTGACTGTTGCCACCATCGAATCCGATGGTTTATTAATTTGCATCAGCTACGTCATGACTGCTCTAATTACCTTGTTATTTGGATTTATTGGTTATGCACTGTGGTTAGCTCCCAGTTTATTGCCATCTATATTTAGATAATAAAAGCCTCCAGCTTTAGGCTGAAGGCTGTAATTTATTAGGGTGCATCTACCATTTATTAATCCGCTTTATTGATTGCCATATCCGGGCAAATTAAACTTCTGACCAAATTTATTTTTTCGCAAATTTAACAATATCAACAATAAAAAAAAGCCCCCAACTAAAAGCTGAAGGCTATGATTTAATTAAGGTGCATCTACTATTTATATATCCGCTTTAGTTCTGACTGGATCAGGAAGAATTGAAAAAAAGAATGGATGGGTGTAGAATTGATTTCGTTATTTACAACAGTAGTACTAACCTCGACAAAGATCACCTGTGGTATTTGACTAGGTACGCATTGCCCATCTTCACAGTAATTTTACAATTACGTGGTATTTTTCTTAAATATACAAAGTTTTTGTTAATATCTCTGATATCACAACCGCAATACTACCAATTTAGTTTATTAGTTGGGTATATGGCTATGAAATTTAGACACACCCAACTCAATGAAGCGATCGCAATTTCTATTAGTCCTTGCTAGTCTTGGTAGTTTCGGGGGAAGCTTTTTTCTAAAAACAACTTTTAGCAATACTAGCAAACCTAAAATAATAACTGATACATCACGCTACAAAGAAATTCGTAATCACCTATGGTCTAATAATGACCAAATAAAACATTTTCCTAATGAGATTCCCACTGATGCTAAAGGCGTTCGTATTGCTTACTCTCCTGAATTTTCACAAGGAGGTAGTTTTTTTCAAATTAAGCTGAAACAGCCGCCGAAAAAGATAGAAAAATTACTTTCACAATACAGAAATAGCGCTAAACACAAATATATAGGTGGTGACACAAATAACCACATAAACCAGCCTAACGGTGTACCAACAACTTTCTTCTACACTAGTGACTCTCCGGCGGAATCTTTTCCAGCTACCTATGAAATATTGGTATTAAATGCAGAGGATAAAGGCAGATCCGGCTTCAAATGGAATCATGGAGATAGCTATGGGGTAGCAATTAATAGTTCAACCTCAGAAATTATCTATTGGGTTGAAAAATGGTAGTTGGCAATTTAAAATAAATTTGAATCACCATGAGAAAAATTATTATTGGAGGCATCTACTTGAGAAAAATTACTTAGCGATTGAAAATCGTGGCTATACAAAGGTAATAATGGGTACTGCTTTTACCCTTTGGGTATATCACTTTAGGTAGTTAAAACTTATAGCCAATATAGCTAAGATTTATAAGGTGCTTAAAAAAAACTATCTTAATATGTAGAATGCCAACTGCTCTAATTACTGGTGCTTCTAGTGGTATTGGAAAAGCTTTTGCCCAGGAACTAGCTGCACGTAAGACAAATCTTGTACTTGTTGCTCGTTCGGAAGAAAAATTAAGCCAATTAGCTAAACAACTAGAAGAGCAACACCAAATTCAAGTAGACGTTATAGTTAAAGACCTCACAGAACCTAATGCAGCTGCTGCTGTATTTGATGTTACGAAAACAAAAGGATTAACCATTGACTTATTAATCAACAATGCTGGTTTTGGTTACTATGGCGATTTTGCCGAAGGAGATGGAGAAAAGCAAGTCAAAATCGTCCAACTAAATATTTTGGCTTTGGTCGATTTAACTCATAAATTTCTACCTTTGATGCGGCAACGTCGTTCTGGAAGTATTATTAACGTATCCTCAATTACTGCATTTCAACCGATACCATATCTTTCTGTTTATGCTGCCAGTAAAGCTTTTATTCTCAGCTTTAGTGAAGCACTATGGGCAGAAAATCGTCAATATGGTGTCCGTATCTTAGTAACTTGTCCAGGACCAATAGAAACAAACTTTTTTGCAGAAGCTAATTTTCCTCCAGCGCTGGCAAACACTACAGATAAAGTGTATTCTTCCGAAAAAGTAGTTTGGGAATCCTTAGAGGCTTTGGAAAAAGGATATCCAACTGTTATTAGTTCTGACACTAACACTCAAATTAGAAGCAAATTATCTCGGCTCGTACCGCGCAAACTTCTGCTGAATATGTTAGCAAAACATTTTAAAGCCTAAGTATGTATTTAGGAGTTAGGAGTTAATGAAACTAGTAAATTTAAAGCTCTAGGACTTACGCATTGACAAGAAATACCACATATAGATAAGTTTAAAAACCACATCTTTCGTAGGGGTTTAGCATTGCTAAACCCCTACAGTATGGTCTATTTACGATTAAAGTATAATCAAGAAAAGCCTGAAACATTCTATTTTCGTTAACGCACATCACTTCAACAAAGCTCGGTGACCACACGATGAATTTGTACAGTGCGTAAGTCCTAAACTCTTAACTCTTACTCCTCACTTATTACATATATCTTGTTAATTGAACTCGGTAACGGTCTTTTTTAGTAACGGCGACTTCTCCAACTTCTAAACGCCCTTTAGAGCGAATAGCAATTAAGTCGCCTGACTTTAGTTGAGAACTAGCTTGGGTAACTTCCTTCCAATTGACGCGGACATCACCAGCATCGATTAAATCAACCATCTTGCTGCGGGACATCCCAAAACCAGCAGAGGCGATCGCATCTAACCGCAAAGAAGCCTCCACAGTAGTTAATTCTTTTTTCTTTGGTTCCCGAACCCTTAACTCAGTTACTGCGATCGGCTGAGTTTTCACAGGAACCGATCGCACCTGTTTAAGACTCATTTCCAAAAAATCCACCAACTCTGGCGCGACAATTGCCTGTGCCCCTCGTTCACCCAAGACAATAACATCTCCCGTCTTTTCCCGAACAATTCCCGTCCCCAGCATTGCGCCTAAAAAGTCGCGGTGAGAGGCGGTATCAAATAAGAAATTACCAGCAATTTCCACGGCGACGAGGCTGACTTGAGATTGATCTAGAGGAATTTCTGAACGAGCGATCGCTATTCTTTGGCGTTCAGCTTGCGGATATCCACCCCACGCCACCAATTGCACCTCTGTTAATCGGCCAAATACTCGCTGAATTTCCGCCAATTCTGGAGGAGATAGAAAATCTGTCAAAACCACTTCCCAAGTTTTAATGGCTTGCTCCGCTTGGTCGATTGCACGAACTATACTATCTCGATTTTCAACACCTTTTAAAAGTTCTTCTCGTGGCAACATTCTTAAAAATTATGAGTTATGAGTTGAGAATTAAGCCGCTAAAACTGTCTTGATTCTAACTTTAATTCCCATTTCAGCAGATTTTCATCTCTAGCAATTTGTTGCATTCCCAGTTTTTCCAGAATGAGCATACATTGGGAAAATATCTAACACCTCAGAAGCATACCAATTATCAGGAACCCTTACCCCCAAGAGCCTCTCGACTTGTGATTTATTTCTTGTAATCACTGCTTGCGCCACTTCCAAACAACAGGGAAGCAACTCAAGTCGCTGTGTCGTGATATGTAAACTATTATTCATTCATTACACGCTACCTGTGTCAGCATAACCTTGGATATTTTCTGGATCAAACTTACGTAATATTTTGGTTGCTTGGCGAGTGAGAGTTTCAGTCCCTTGAACTGCAATTAAGTATTTACCCGCATCTAAGCGGTTACGATACGGTAAAGCATCACCACTACCTACGAGTAAACCGACTCCGCCACCAACAAATACACCACCCATAGCACCACTAGCAGCACCTAGCAATCCCCCAACGATATGATTGCCAACTTCACCCGCCCAGGCAAAAGTATCCAAATTAGTAATGAGGCTGAAAGTAAAACCTGCAAAAAAGCCGAATGGAATCAGCCAGGTTGCCATAAGCTGTGCTTGGTTTTTAGCTTGGTCTTTGGGGTCAATTAAGCCAAACTCGTCAGCGGTTTTATACCCTTTCCCCAGGATAGTACTCTTTATACCTTCTTTTTCTAAAGCTAAGTAAGCAGCTTCGGCTTGAATACGGTCTGGTAATACGGCAACAAGGTAATTCATTGATTTAACGATTTAACAATAATTGTGTAATGGAAGTTTTGCCTTAATTAACAGCGTATCAGTCCTGGTCGAATCAATCTTGCATTGGATACGAGTCAGGAGAGATGCGATTTATCGCATCTGTACAGAATTCGTGAGGCTTATTTGTTTTGGCTATTAACTTCTTTAGTTGAAAATAGCCCCACAAATGTACATAATTTGATCACTTTAGAGAATCCAGTGGCTCACAAAAATTGTTCACGCCTTGCTTGAGGACATATATCAAAACTGGCGTTGCCAAAATCTTCGGAAACGTCGGCACTGTTTTTAGATGTTCCATCATCTTTTGAAGAGAACCATTAAGCAAATCTTCTCGATATTCTTGTTCGCAAATGACCGCACGCCATTTTCTAGCCAAAGCATCTAACCACTCGGAATTGGCTCTTTCTGGTTGTTGTCCTGCGCGGATAGCTAGCGTCATCGCTGCATCTTCTAAATCTCCATCACAGTCTTCAATCAAATCCAGCGCTTCCATATCGCTGGGATCATCTGCCAATTGAGAGCGAAACTGGGCAATTTCTTGCGATGTTACTTTAGTCATGAGTCTTTGACAAGGCGAGCGATGCCTACGGCGGTAAACTACGGACACTCAGTTATGTTAGTCCACTTTTGACGCTCGGATTCACCGGCTCTACAAAATGAAAGTTTTGGCTTGAGACTGTGATAGAAAATCAACTAAAAATATTTAGGGATATTGGCAGCCTTATCAGGAGGAAGAGGATGAGTAAGAAACTAAGAAACCATGAAGAGGTCGTAATCGAACAGCTGCGAAATCCTGAAATGGCAAAAGCTTACCTGAACACTGCTCTTGAAGAGTACGAGCAGGATGGTGAGCTGGCGTTTTTTCTAGAAGCGCTGCGAAACGTGGCTGAAGTACGGGAGGGTATAACCCGTCTTGCGGGAAAAACGGGTTTAAATCGCTAAAATCTTGATCAGGTCTTGTCGCCCGAAGGCAACCCGGAACTGCGAACCATCAGCCTTATCTTGTACAATCTCGGCTATCGCCTGAGTGTGCAACCGATTCAGACGTTGCCAGAAAGTTAACATTTAAATGTTATCAAATTGTTCAGAGAATGTTTGAAAAGCCTCGATTTCCAGTGTAACTACTGAAAATCGAGGCTTGTGGCAGCTGTTCATCAGGAACACGACTGGACTGTGTGATGCTCTGAGGACAGGTGCAAAGTGCATGGCAAAACCCAACAGCAGTCAAAAGTTTCGAGTTTCGACTAACTAGCGTAGCGCTCTGGCGGTAACAGACCTTTGTAACTGAGCTAAAGCGCGGTTGTAATCCAAAATTGCTGTGACTCGATTACCTTCAGCTCGTGTCAGATCGTTTTCAGAATTAATGACATCAGTTTGAGTGCCTACACCAGCTTGGAATCGCAAACGAGCTAAACGTAAAGCTTCTCTAGCTTGTTCTAAAGCGGTATTAGCGGTTTGAACATTCTCTAAACTAGCTTGCTGGGTAGAAAAAGCTTGTTCTACCTGAAAGCGAATTTGGTTGCGCTGTTCACCAAATTGAGTTTCGGCGATCGCAATATTAACTCTTGACTGATTTGCCCTTGCTCTTGATGCTCCCCCATCATACAAATTTAGGGTTGCCCTGACTCCGATTGAATAACCATCAGTAATGCTGATTTCATCATCGAATTGGTCTAGTAGGTTGTAGCTGGCGACAAAATTCACTTGAGGGCCTAGCTCTGCAAGAGCTTGCCGACGCTGTTGCTCACTAATATTGCGTTGTGCTAACTGCTGTTGCAGTTCCGGGCGGTTTTGAAAAGCCAGCACAATACTTTGTTCTAACGTTGGGTTCCAAAGACCAGCCAATTGCACAGGGTCAGCCGCACTGATATTTACCGCCTGCGCCAAACTCAACCGAGTTGCTAAACGACGACGGGCAATTTGCTGCTGGGATCTGGCATTAGTCAGGTCTTGTTGGGCATTTGCTAAATTCACCTGCGATCGCAGCACATCGAACCGCGTACCAACCCCAGCTCGCTCAAGAGCTTCTGCATCACGCAAACTAGCCTCGGAGTTCTGCACAGCCGACTGGGCAATGCGTACTTGTTCATCCGATTGTTGCAAGTTGTAGTACTCAGTGGCAACATTCAGGCGGATTTCCTCAGACTGAGTTTCTACAGCCAACTCATTGACACGTACCTGTTCTCTAGCTGCATTTCTCCGGGCTTGACTTAACCCAGAGGTATATAGCTCATAGTTCAGTTGTGCCTGACCGTTAAAAGATGTACCAGCGTCATCTGGAGATGATATACCCGTCTGTCGTTCTTGTAGTTCCGACGATAGCTGACCATTAGCAGACTGACTTCGAGTGATATCTGTACTAATTCCCAGAGTGGGTAATAAACTAGCTTCCGCCTCGCGTAGGGCATATCGACTGCGTTCTAGTTCTAATAGTGATACCTGTAAATCCCGATTGTTACGCCGTGCGAGTTCCAGAGCTTGTGCCAAAGTAATTGGCTGATTTTCCTGGAGTGTCACTTCTGCCGGTTTGGTGGGAAATTGCAGAGGATTGGAGTTAGGAATCAGGTTTTCAGGAATTTGCACCGGCCCTGAGGTTGCAGGAGTTACGATTCCCGGTAGAGTGGGAGATTGCACCGAACCTCCTGGTGCAGGAATTACGGTTCCTGGTAGAGTGGGAGTTGGTGTTGAATCTGTTGGAATCGGAGTATTACTCTGAGCCAGACGGCCAACACCATTTTGTGGGAAACAGCTGCTTGAGGCCAGTAGCAAAGAAGCCGAGGAGTCAGTCTTGTTTTTCCCCAACTCCTGGGGACACCTCTGCGCTGATAACAGTTTGGCTGCTCCTACACCTGTGGCTGAAGTTTGTAAAAATGTCTGTAACTGAGTAACAGTATTTATCTTTTGCACCACTGGCTGCTGTGAAGAAGACAGGGACAAAATTTGTTTCTGGACAGAAGGGGGTTTTGAAGTGTAGTTGGGAACTACTAACCTCTTTAATTTCTCCCTATAAGCGCTGGAATTACTCTGTTTTTGGTTACTTCGAGCAAAACGGCTGATATCTAACTGTTGGGAAGGATTAGAGGTAGTTGTCAAACTGAAAAATCTACCTTGATCTTTCTTAAGTAGTTGTTTTATTGGCACATCAGTATTTCCAGCCATAAATACTGGAATACTCTTATTACTTAAAAGCTTCACACCAAGTTTAGTGAAACCAAAAGTAGGCGCTAGGGTTAGAACACTAACATCTGCACTATTAGGTAATTGCGTATTCATGATATCCACAACCAAGTTTTGACCAGAAGTAGAAGTCAAAACAGTAGGAGAAGATGCCATCTGTACCCCAGTTACTTTCACAGTACCAGCCCAAGCAGGCTGAGTTGTTAAGACCGCTGCCGTCACACCAGGTAAGAAGCTATAAAATAATTGCTGTCCTTTCACCGCATCCCCTCACACGAAAATCAATCTAGCGGCAGAAACCTTTCTTCACCACAGAATATAGCACGATACTAAACTTAGGAAAGATTATACTACGATACTAAATTTAGGGTTCGGAACTCTGTTTGTCTTCAAAACGTCTAACAATGCGAGAAAGTTCCGCCTTTTCATCGATACTAACGCGAGTAGGAGCACCGCTGATAATCCGTTCGTAGTTTCGGAAAGAATCTTTAATATCGGGACCATCAGCAGTGATATTATACTCACGAATCCCCTTATCATGCCAAGAGCCTCTCATTTTAAATACGTTAATTGCCCGCGACATTTCTCCGCGAATTTCTACGTATTGTAACATGATGATTGTATCGGTAATCGTGGAGATATGAGAGTCACTAATCGAGTGTGCTCCTAGAAATTGGTCAGTTGTGTTGGTAAAGAAACCAGTAATTTCTTCTTGTTTAGCATAACCCGTCACACCAATTACAAACTGCCGAAATGCATTATTGCTTACCCCTCTAGCTAATGCTGATAAGGAATCAATGGCGATGCGAGCTGGTTTGAAGACAGCAATTTCTGACTTAATAATTTGTAAATGGTCTTCTAAACCAGTCGATTCGGGATAGGTACAAATTATTTTGAGTAAACCTTGATGTTCTAATTCTTCAAAATCAATTCCCCAAGAGGAAGCATTGCGAGATAGTTGAGCGCGTGATTCTTCATAAGCAAATAATATCGCCTGTTCACCATTGAGGCAGCTATCTTGAATAAACTTACTTACTAATAGGGTTTTGCCAGTACCGGTGGCTCCTGTTGCTAAAATAATTGAATCTTTAAATAAGCCACCACCGCACATTTCATCTAAGGTTTTGACACCAGAAGATACCCTGGTATTAGAAGAACGTTGAGTTAAACGCATTGCTGCCAGTGGGAAAATGTTAACTCCTTTATTGGTGATAGTAAAGGGATACTCTCCTTTCATGTGAGTTGTGCCGCGTAATTTGAGAATTTCAATTGTGCGACGGCGACGTTCTCCTTCTAAAACATTGCGAACAATTACGACATTATCGGAAACAAATTCTTCTACTCCGAAAGATGCAACAGGCCCATATTCTTCGTTCCGTTCAGTAGTAATAATGGTGGTGACATTCAGTAATTTGAGACGTGCTACCAAACGAAAAATCTCGCGCCGCACTACTCCCATTGCTTCATACTGCTGAAATACTGCTGTTATTGAGTCGATTGAAACTCGTCTAGCTTTGTATTTACGAATGGCATATTGCAAGCGTTCAATGAGTGCAGAAAGGTCAAAATTACCAATGATATCTTGACCTTCAGGATCGGGAGAGGCATCGAGAATAAACAACTTACCTTCTTCAATGAGGCGTGGCAGGTTCCACCCAAAAATATGAGCGTTTTTAATAATATCACTGGGTGATTCTTCAAAGGTGACGAATACTCCGGCTTCATCAAAGTAGGTAATACCGTTATAGAGAAACTGAAGAGATAATAAAGTTTTTCCTGTACCTGATGTGCCACTTACCAAAGTAGTTCTACCAACAGGTAAACCACCGTGACTAATATCGTCAAACCCCTCGATCATCGTGCGAATTTTCTCTATCCCCCCAATTAGCGGTGGTTCCTTTTGTTCTATTGGTTCTTTTTCACTCATTGCTTGATAACAAATGGGTATTACAATAATTCGTAATTACAAATTTTTTATGATTAAATTTTTATTTATTCTTCAAAATCTGTTTCACTCAGTTCTTCATAGAGCAAATCTAATCCAATCAATACTCTTTCTCTATCTGAAAGATCCCCGATAATTTTGCGAACGGGTGGAGGTAAAATTTTAGCTAATGTTGGTGTAGCCAATATTTTATCTTCTTCTGCTAGTTGTGGGCTTTTCAGCACATCGATCACTTTCAAAGCATAAACACCTTCAAACTCCTGTTCTAAAATGTCTTTAAGGGTTTTTAATGCCCGGACTGAATTAGGGGTGTTCCCTGCTACGTAAAGCTTGAGAACGTAGGTCTTTCTAGCTTTATTCATATATTTTCAGGCTAGTCAGGAGAATATAATACAAAATGCGATCGCCTTTGGCGTTGATGGTGCGATTAGTCGGAAGATTCTGCCAAATTGAACATCGATAATTTAATTTATTTAGAAATCGAACATCTATATAGTTCGCACAAGTTAGCCAGAATATCTATCAATGTCAGGCGGTAATCAAGTAACGTTTCATTGCTCCTTCCTTCTAATTTTAGCTGGTGGGAAAATTCTTCAATTATTTCCATGTGAATTTCGATAATTCGGGGCACAGGAATATTAGCATAAAATATAGTATTTATAAATTTATCAATTTTTCCTTTGAGTGTTTTGTCTGTGGTAAAGTAATGTATAAGAATCATGCTGTAATCTAATTTAAGCTGTTTTAATAATCCTTGTCGTTCTGCTGGAGTCATCTCCTGGAAATGCTGCTGGCTTTTTTGCGTGTGACTGGCAAATACATAGAGGTACTTTTCAGTGTATGACTTACTTGGATTTCGTTGCAGCCAATTGGGCAAATAATTGATTTTTCCAGAAGGAGTTGCAGCAATAGGTAGGTAGCACAATTGGACTATAATCGCGTCCATAAACTTACACACCCACGCGCTCAAACCTTTCTGCTTGGCTAGATCAGCTAGATTAGCTAAGTACTTATTAACATCAAGTCGCAGAATCAATATCGGTAATAACATTTATTATTTATATATCTCCTTGACCGCCTTGACCAAGAAACTTGGGGTCATAAGTGTGGCAAGCGCTTCTAAAGTAATATTGGGTGTGCAGTAAAGTTGTGATTCCACCCCAAAATAACGCTCTGTGTTAGCAGATACTCCTAGCCACTGAATAGCAGGGCTATTTCATTCTAGGCATAAACCGCCCAAAACTAAAGTTCCTTTTCTTATAGCTAAAGTCCGTTAAAACGGACTATAACATGAGTCTCAGTCGTCTTTAGACAAATGAGTGCTATTAGACTCAGAATTCATTCTGAGGCAGGCTAGATGAGAATGAAATACTCCTAGCCAGTGAATAGCCTAATGTCGTAAATAAGTAGGTCTTTGATAATGGTCTATGTGTCGGCATAGCAAGACAAAGTAACTAATTTATTATTTGCATATCATAAATAGATAGATTTTTTTATTTTGCTCCTTAATAAGATACTTAAACGAACTTAAAGAGTTGTCGCATTCTAAATCATTATAATTCCTCAAGGTTCTAAAGCGAATCTTTGGAGCCATAATTGTTTTAGCCGTTGCTATCGATGAGGAGTTTAAACACCAGTAAGACACTGGTCAGGCTAGTTGCCAGAAATGAGGAGGGGCAAAACTAAAGGCCACTTCTGAAAAAAATGCCAGGGACGCAAGTAAGTGTCCGCGAGTGCAAATCTCATTGTTTGAATGGTGTTGGAATCGTAACCAGAGATGCTTATATGAGTCTTCTTAGAGGATATGGCTTCAGGCGAAAAGACCATCGGCAGTTAACAGATGGCAATGCCGGAGGTTTCCACAGGAAGAATGACCCCCAAAGCCTTATGTCAATGCTAGATTACCCGCTTTATGACTTTCAGGCAACCGTACCTAGCTGCCTCCAAACAATTACTCTGGCAGTGGTGCTAGAGATTTTTGAGCAAGAGCAGTGCGATCGCTTGGTAGTAGTGAATCAACAGCAATGCCCTATAGGATTGCTGTATTCTGCCCGTTTAATCAAAAAATTATTGGTATATAGTGACGATAAAAATCTAAATTTACAGCAATCACTCTCTACCTGGGGTCAAGCTCTGATTGAGCCAATACAGACCATAGCAGCTTGTGATCGTGTAGAGCAATTGATCTGGCGCTTGGGTGAGCAAGAAATCCCCAAAAACCAGAGCTTAGATTGGGCGCTGATTGACTCTAATGGTCAATATTTGGGGCTGCTAGACAACTCACGCCTGTTGCGATCGCTAGCTAAAGAACGCATGGCTGGGTTAAGCTCAGACACCCAGAGATCGTCTGACGAGCATCGCCATGAGTATGATCCTGGTGTGCAAGCTTACTCACGACAGATGCCAAATGAACCCAAGCCATTGGGACACCAGCCACTGATCCAACTGCTGGAAAGATTGCCTTGGCCTTTAATGTTGCAAACAGGTACTGGCGAAGTCATAGCACAAAATCCCGCTTGGTGGCAACAATTAGGAATGTTGAAAGATCCAGAAGGAGTTAGGCAACAGGTGGAGGCAACACTTGCCCCTACCCGCTCCAAAAAATTAGAATACGTCACCCAACGAGTAATCAAGGTTCATCAGCATAGTGGTAAACAAGAACCAACTCAGCAGCAAACAGCCGTAGATCCTGTATACAGTCGGTGCTATTTAGATGGTCAGGTGGATACTTGTACTTGCGTTGTCGAAGTGCAAAATGGTCAGGAACAAATCTGGCAGTTTGCCAAAATCCCGTTAGATAGTCCTGAGTTTAAAGTCATGAGTGCTGAGTCGGAAGTTCAACTCAGTACTGATCTGTGGTTAGTCTTAGCTACTGACGTAACTGAGCAGCAGCAGCTTTGCAAAGAACTAGCAGCGAAGAATGCTGATTTAATTCAACTAAATCGGTTAAAAGACGAGTTTTTGGCTTGTATTAGTCATGAACTCAAAACTCCCCTAACTGCCGTTTTAGGATTATCGCGGTTGCTCGTAGATCAGCAGTTGGGAGAACTTAACGAGCGCCAATCCCGTTATGCCGGACTGATCCATCAAAGCGGACGCCACCTGATGAGTGTGGTTAATGATATTTTGGATTTGACCCGCATGGAGACGGGACAAATGGATTTGACGCTGACTTCGGTGAAAATTCAGACTGTGTGCGATCGCGCCCTAACGGAGGCCAAAGCCATCCACACTCAAACCAGCAAATCCACAGACACTCCCTCAACTCAAAATACCCGTTTATCTGCTTCCCAATTCAACCTCTCCATTGAACTAGGCTTAGATCAAATGGTGGCAGATGAATTGCGCTTGCGCCAGATGTTAGTACACCTACTTTCCAACGCCTTTAAATTCACTGAAATATCTGGTGAAATTGGGCTGCGGGTGAGTCGTTGGGAAGGATGGATTGCCTTTACAGTTTGGGATACAGGTATTGGCATTCCCGAACACCAGCAACATTTAATCTTTCAAAAATTCCAACAACTAGAAAATCCCCTCACCCGCCAGTTTGAAGGCACTGGTTTAGGGCTGGTATTAACACGGGCTTTAGCTCGCCTTCACGGAGGAGATGTCAGCTTTTTATCTCGTGAAGATAAAGGTAGCCAGTTTACACTGCTGCTGCCGCCCAGTCCCCCCAAAATAGGCTTTTCTGAGCCAGATATAGAAACTAAAGAAGACGAAAAGACACGAGATCAACAAACACGGGAAATCCTCGCAGCGGCTCGTCAGCAGATCAATACGCCCACACAGCATTATCACGCTAGTTCGCAAAGATTGGTCTTGGTAGTCGAGGCAGTAGGCCGATATATTGAAGATTTGACCGAAAAACTCAAAGGTCTAGGATATCGGGTAATGATTGCGCGATCAGGGACAGAAGCAGTCGAAAAAGCTCGGCGTTTGCAACCAATAGTCATATTTTTGAATCCGTTGCTACCTCTGCTCTCAGGCTGGGATGTGCTAACCTTACTGAAATCTGACACCGCAACTCGTCATATATCTGTAGTTGTGACAGCGACGGGCGCTGAAAAGGAGCAAGCATTTGCTAACCGAGCTGATGGTTTCTTAAGCTTGCCAGTAGAGCATCAAGTCTTGGCACCACTCCTCGAAAAATTGTGTACTGCACAAGGAGTTCCGCAACTAGGGTTAGACAACAGCCCAATTATCCCAACTAAAACACCACTGCGAATTCTCCGGTTGGTGAATCCCCAGTTGGAATCAGTTAATCCCCATCCCTCACTTCGAGAACATCGGGTGATTGAAGTAGATGACTTAGATCAAGCAGAACTGTTGGCACGAGTATGGCAGTTTGATGTCATTTTGCTAGATGTAGAAAGTACTACTGCTCAAACTTACCTGCAACAACTAATTCAACACCCACGTTTGGCGGCTATACCACTGGTTACTTGCGATGTCGCAACCACTTTAATAGCTTCTCAGATACCAGAGCTATCTGTATTTCCTTACTTAACGCCATTGGGTACAGACAATAATACTCGTACTGAGAAAACAGATGCTTTATTATCAGTATTACAAATTGCCTCTGGTGTCTGCTGCCCTCCCAACATCTTAGTAGTGGATTTGACAATGTTGCGTGATTTACCACAGGTAAGACGCAAGCAGGTAAAAGGTTACACTTCCGAAAAAAATGGCTCAATCAGTGGTGAAACTGCTGAACGCGGCGCTGAATGGTTCCAAGCTTTAATTCAGTATCTACAAACAGCAGGGTTAAAAGCGGCGATGAGTCGCTGTTGGGCAGAAGTGTTACAACAAATTCGTCACCAAAGCGTTGACTTGCTGCTAATTTGCTTAGGAGAATCCGCTATTCACAAAGACGTGCTAAAAGCACTGAAAATATTGGGAGATTCGCCTTTCAAGTTACCACCAATTTTAGTACTCAACCAGCGATTAAATCGCCCAGAAACTACTTCCCAGCCTGGGGTAGCTTCGGAGAAAATTGACAAGCAGAGGAAGAATGCTTTGGAATCGATAGAAACTGTTGTCGGTGCGATCGCAACTCAAATATTACCGCGATCGATATCAATGGAAGACCTCTTAAACCAGATTAATCAAGCTTTAGCCATCAACGGTAAAAATGGTAAATGTTAATGTGGTCATTGGTCATTGGTCATTAGTTATTTTCAATTGGACTTTGGACAAATGACAAATTTATGATATATCTATTTTTTCATTTTTCCTTTTCTTAAAAGGAACTCGAATCAAATTATAAGCACCCTTGGTCGATAAACTCTTGTAATCATCTGGCTGTAAGTCCATTTGTAAAAACTTTTTCTGTTCAGCCAACAGCAGCAGTGAAGGAGGTTGTAGTGCCTTAGCAGCCTGGTTTTGAATATGTTCTACAGCCTCTTGGGGAAATCTTAAATAATTTACGTGAATGTGGCTATAAAATACTACACTAGGCTTTTTGAAGCCAAGCATGATCAATTCTTCATTTGGTTGTTTTGCTTCGAGGATAACCGCAGACAACTCCCTTAAGGGTAATTGACGTTCTCGATCAATCAAAAACGAAGCAGGACTCAAGACAAAAATTAAAAACGCCACAAACCCCAGCAAATTAATACTGATACTATAGTCCCAGCGACGACTCAGTATTAAAGCTCCAACTAAGACGGCACAAACCAGCCAAATTGTACCTGCTATGACTGGTAAACCAGATTGTTGAATTAGTTCGTGCAAGTTAGGTATAGCTGGATCAGTACCTAATATTTGAGTTATATTAAACAGTGCTGCTGCCAGAAGGGATAGAAAAGCTACATTTATCCAACCACTTACTCGGAGAAAAGGGGAGGAGAGAGGAATTGTTCGCTTTGCTTCTGTATCTTGAAAAAGGTCGCTCCATAACAGTGCCACTAGGATGGCTGCTGCTGGCATTAGAGGCAATACATAGCTAGGGAGTTTGGTGACAGCAATGCTAAAAAAGCCAAAGATACTAGCAAACCAGAACCAGGCAAATAAACCAAATTGCTGAAAACGTTCAAGGGATCGCCAGTGCGATCGCTGCCAAAACTTTAACCTGACTATTGCCACTGGTAGATATACTGAGTATGGTGCAAAGCCCACCAGAACGATTAAAAAGTAAAAATACCAAGGTGCTGAGTGGCCATTAACTACTTCTGTGAAGCGTTCCAGGTTGTGATAACCAAAAAAAGCGTTAATGTAATCCCAGCCATTGCGCCAAATGACTAAAGCATACCAAGGCACTGATAGACCGATAATTATCAGTATACCCACGAGGAGACGCATTTCTGGCAACACCTCTCGTAGTTTACCTACGTACAGCAAAAAGGCGGCAACAATTAGCCCTGGCAAAACGATTCCCACTGGGCCTTTAGTCAAAATTGCGCCAGCAATCAGCACGTAAAAAGCTAAATACCACTTATTAAGGAATTGGGCATTGGGCATTGGGCATTGGGCATTGGGCAATAGTTCTTCTTCACCTGCTCCCTGCTGCCTGCTCCCTGCTGCCTGCTCCCCTGCGTACCCTAGAAAGAAACATAACAAAGCTGCTGCCATGCATCCAGTCAGCAGCATATCTGATACGCCAGTTCTCGCCCAAATAATCGTTTCGGCATTGAGCGCCATGAGTGCTGCTGCGACAAAAGCTGTTAAGTAGCGGCGAGTCGGACGTGAAACTTCTTCTAATTCGTCTTGTTTAGCCAAATACCACTGTATGGTGTAAAAAGCCAAACAAATTAAGCCAAATGCAGCGATCGCAGAAGGTAAGCGTACTGCCCACTCATTCACTCCTATAATTGCATAAGCGATCGCCTGACACCAATAAATTAAAGCAGGTTTATCGAAACGAGTCTCACCATTGAAAAATGGGGTAATCCAATCACCTGTGACGAACATTTGGCGGGAAGCTTCTGCAAACAGTGGCTCTGTCTCATCAATTAAGCCAGTGTTTCCTAAATTCCACCCAAAGGCTATCCAGCCAACTGCCATCAACCACAAAATTGACACAGTTACAGCAAGGGCTGGATTCTTTCCTATTTTGTTGAACCACTGATCAACCGTGTGCTTAACACTCAATTTCATTCTCATTAGTCAATAGTCAACAATCACTATTCAATAGTCGTTGGTTATCTATCTTTTGTTCTTCTTCAACGAAACAAGTGTCAAATATTGAGTAACAAATTTAAAATTTAACATTTTTTACTTCAGTACTCAATACTCAGGACGGGCTAAACCCAAGTATCCGCTAACAGCACTATTTATTGACTCAACACTAATTGCCATTCTCTGTTTTGAGAATTCCACTTAGGTAATTGAGTTTCTCCGACAACATAGGGACCCCAGTAGCGACGGGAACCATCTTGTGCGAAGACAACTAAAATATCTCCCTTCTCCAGCTTTAAATTATTTTGAGGTAAGGATAGAATCAGTCCCTTGTCACTACCTTCTTGGGGAGCAAAATCCCAATGTGCCGGTACATCATAGTTAGCCTGTTTAGTAGCAGAGCTTTTTGCTACCGACTGTCGTGCCAGTAGAGCCAACCGTACAGGCTGATTTGTTTGATTGCTCATCCGCAAAGTTCCTTGATCTTTGGGTTTGTCAGCCGATTTATCACGATTTGCCAAGACAGGATAAGTTTTTTCTCTACTGCTATGTTCTACTTGATTGCTTGGAGTGGATAGGCTACTAGCCGAGATAACTTTTTCAGGTGAAACGGGTATAGACAAAGTTTTTTCCCACTTTTGAGGTTCATTTGGCTGTTGTGAAGATGTCTCTGGGTTTGTGGATTCAAAGGATACGCTCACTCCAAAGCATCCCACCATAACAACAAGCAGTCCCAAGCAACAAGCTGTAATGCCGACGTTACCATACACTGAAGATTTCATATTGATAGTTTTTAGAAATAAATATTTTGTCTATACTTGACCAAATATTAGCCTATTATCACAAAAGGCAATCACACAAAGTAGCCTAATATACGCTTTCCTGAAATAGGAGAACGAATGTATTATGAATATCATTTTGATTAGAAAGCATTTAAAGTAAATAATCTCCTCGATGTTTGACCAACAAGGACTATAGATACTCATTGCTTTGTATTTTGTATATTGACCGTAGGCTTGGATAAAAAATAAAATTTAGATACCGAGCCAGCCAATTCATTTGTATAAAAAAATTGAAACTTCGTGAAACCATCAGCGGCCTCAACAAGTCGTCCTTTGGAAAACCCTTAGATAAATCTCAGAGATATATTATATATTTCATCTTGTGCCAGGATAGGCAGCTTTTTAAGGGCTTGTACTCCGCTAAAGATGATAATATATTGCAAATTTCAATCAACACTGGAAGCCCAGTACATATCTACAATAGTAACAAACAAGCTTATGTTAAAACTAATATTTTCCTTAGGATAGAAATATTTAAAGATATCTTGACTTTATCTCAGAAGTCCATTTAATGCAAAACACTCGTCTCAATAACTTGTTCGATACCATTGCTACACGCTTGGGGCAATGGTTTTTAAATCCTTGGCGGCGACTATCGTTGCTGATAATTAGTTTTCTGTTCGGTTTTTTTCTGGGAAACGCAGTATCCACTACAGCCGGTCAAGAGGGTGTATTGGACATTGTGGTAGCGGCTTTTTTAGTACTGTTGACGGAAATTACCAGTAGGATATTTTATAGTCGCAGCTTTTTGTCAAAGCGATCGCTCTGGGTAGACTCACTAAATCTCCTCAAGGTTGGTTTTATCTACAGCCTGTTTCTCGAAGCCTTTAAGCTGGGATCATAGGGAGATGGGGAATTTATGAATTTATGGCTGGGTGAAATTTTGGCAACGGATGCGATGGGGAAAACTTGGCAGCAGCAAGCTAGAGTTGCGGCGCTAGCAGATGAGTTAAGGGCGATCGCTTTTGGGATTACGCCCGAAAATGTCGGTAAAGTTATAGAAGAGCGATCGCATTTACTAAAATCTGTCCTCCCAGCTTTTAATCAATTCTGCCAAACTACCCTCCAAATCGAGCCCAAAGAAATGTTACAGGTATTGTGGGACTTGTGGCTTCCTTTGGGGATCAAACTAGCATCACAGCGCCAAAAGTTGGAACGCCCTCTGATTCAGGGAATATTGGGAGGACAAGGCACTGGTAAAACCACAATGTCCAAGGTTCTCAGCTTGATTCTCGATCAATTGGGATATCGGACTCTGAGTTTATCATTGGATGACTTATATAAAACTTACAGCGATCGCTTGCTTTTAACACGGCAAGATCCCCGCTTGATTTGGCGAGGCCCACCAGGAACCCACGATATAGATTTAGGTTTAAATCTACTAGACCAAATCCGCCAGTTGCAAAGTCCAGTTATAGTACCCCGCTTTGATAAATCTGTCTATGAAGGTGCTGGCGATCGCACTACTTCAGAAATAATCACAGGTGTAGATATTGTACTCTTTGAAGGTTGGTTTGTGGGCGTGCGCCCAATCGACGCAGATCTATTTGATATTGCACCGCCGCCAATTCTCACAAATGAAGATCGAGCATTTGCCCGTGATATTAATCGTCGCCTCCACGATTATCTACCACTATGGGAGCGATTAGACAGCTTAATTTTGCTCTATCCCACCGATTACCGTTATTCTTTGGAGTGGCGTAAACAGGCGGAACAGCAGATGATTGCTGCGGGTAAGTCGGGGATGAGCAATGCAGAGATAGAGCAATTTGTCAATTATTTTTGGCGATCGCTTCACCCAGAATTATTCATCAAGCCCTTGGTAAAAGATGCAAGAGCGGTTGATATGATTATTGAGATTCATGCCGATCATAGCTTTGGTGCAGTGTATAGCACAATACGCTTGGGTTAGTGATATTTAGTGTTTGGAGATCCCCCAACCCCCTTTTAAAGCTACGGTGTACACGCAAGTCGGAAATAGTAGTCTGTCAAGAAATAATTAACGAGTAGATTCTCTGTAGAGACGGCGATTTATCGCCGTCTCTACATGAGGGCTTTCTGGCTTGTCCCAACCCTATTGGGGTAAAACAAGACTGACTTGTGTGTATAGTGTAGTGTCGATGCAACAAAAGTGCAGGTCGATACAACAAAGGTGCAAGTCAAAAGAAAAGACTTGTGTGGGCTAATATTTTTACCCCCTTTTTAAGGGGGTAGCCGCAGGCGGGGGGATCTCAACCCAAGCGTATTGCGGTATAAGTTACCTCGCTAGACTATTGGCTTAAATACGTTCAGCACTCCTAAAGATGCAACTTGAATGCTAATTAGCTTATTCTTTTGTTATCCAAATACTAAGGATGTTTTAGATGGTTGCCCAAACCCAAGAACTTGAAGCCCAGCACTGGGTTAAAACTCGTTCTTCCCTCGACCCTAACGAATCCACCTTTCTGATTTGGAAAGGTAAAATTTACGCTTTTATCCCCGGCGAGAAAAGACAACTCCTGTTTAAGATACTGGGATTGAGCGTTAGCCGATGTATTCCCACGGCAGAAGGTAGCTGGGATTTTACTTCCAGAGAACTGACTTACTACCTTCATCCAGAGACAGATGAGGTTTTGCATAAATGGGAGAATCCTTGGACAGGTGAGACAGTTCCGGTGATTCACGTTGCCAATAATCCCGTGCAGGGGAACTTTAAGGGAAATTTTCCCGCACAAGTAGATGGTGATAGCACAACCTTCGTTTTTGATATATTTCCCTATTACCCCAATCCCCTAGCAGACGATCCAAAATTTGCCGAGTACAGCCAAAATCCAATTTATCAGGCAGCGGAATTGTTTAAATTAACCGTGCCAACCGCAGATTTATTTAATACAGCACTTTCCTCAGTTTCTCAACTTAAATTGAGTTGGGATCGGATTGGTCAATGGCTTCCCTGGATGAAAATGAGCGATCGCCCTGGTAATCTGATCTACAGTGCGATTGGCAGCAAAGTCAATGGTTTAGCAGAACTGCCCCCACTGCTGCAAGAGGAAATTAATAACCGAATTCCTTTATATAAACAAGCTCCAAAAGCCCTTATAGATGGAGAAGATGTGACCTCATGGTTATACTTCCAAAAGCACTTTCAGGCTTACTTGGCTGGTGAAATCTTCCCACTTCCCCAAGCAGAAGAGGTTTAAATTAGTGGAGTAGCGCAGAGAATTAATGATTACTCTGGGCTATTCTACGTTAAAAAACAGTACAAGCCCTGTACGCTGGAAATTCTCCCCTCTCTAGTGCGAGAGTTAAACTAATGCGCCTCTAAATTGCACATTTTTAATATGACAAAGGCATTCCCAAATATAGCAGAGCGCTTGAAGAGTGCAGGAATCAAGTTGTCGAACATGGGAACCTTCCTCATAAACGGTTTTATCGCCAACTGGAAACGCTACTTCCTGGGCGCTCCTGTTGATGTCCACCCTTCCCCCTCCTTTGATGTCCGTCCTTCCTTAGCAGGCCCAGTCCTTAGCTTGGGTGGGGGTGGCCCCGATGTCGATGATGCTATCCAGTGGTTGATTAACCAAGTTAGGGGGGGTACTAACTCCGCCATCAAAGTTAATGTTGTAGTTATCCGCACTTATGGTAATCACGATTACAATCGGCTAATTTATGCGATGAAGGGCGTAAACTTTGTAGAGACTCTTGTTGTTAGCAATCGGCAAGACGCAAACAAAGCCGAGATTGTGGAAAAAGTCCAAAATGCTGATGTGATTTTCTTTGCTGGCGGTGATCAATGTCAATACATTCGCAACTGGAAAAATACTAAGTTGGAGACTGCTGTCAAGTCAGTTTACGCTAAAGGAGGTGGTATTGGTGGCACCAGTGCGGGTGCAATGATCCAAAGTGATTATGTCTACGATGCTTGCGCTTCTTCCGAAAAAGGCATCGAAACTAGAGATGCACTTGAAGATCCCTACCGAGACATTACTTTTACTTACAACTTTTTTAACTGGAGCAATTTGAAGGGCACCATCGTAGATACGCACTTCGACAGGCGAGAAAGAATGGGTCGGATTATGACTTTCATTGCCCGTCAAATTAAGGATGGTGTATCTAGCAGTGTTTTAGGCATAGCAGTTAGTGAAAGTACATCAGTTCTTATAGATAAAAACGGTTTGGTGAAAGTTTTGGGTAGGGGTGCAGTATACTTTGTACTTGGCAATCATCTGCCGGAAGTATGCGAACCGCGATCGCCTTTGACCTTTTCCAATTACAAAATTTGGAAAGTTCGCAGTGGTGACACCTTCAACCTGAAAAACAGACCAACTTCTGGATACTATCTCAGGAGTGTCAAAAGGGGACGGATTGATTCAAATCCCTATTGAGTGGGGAATAAAAAGTTAAAACTTGACCTTCCGAGGCTTAAAAGGTCAAGTTTTAACTTTCTCTTCGTGCTGCTGTTGACTTCTTTAAAAGTGGTAACATCGCTTTTGTAACTGCAAACACTCCAAAGACATTTGTTTCGTAAGTGTGTCGCAGTGTATTAATATCACCTTGACTAGATTGAAGTTAGGAAGTGTGATCAAAGCACATATCCTAACATCAGAGATTTTTGATAGAAATCTGTAAAACTAAAGATTCTACAAAGGCGATCGCATGACAAACGGCGTAATAATGCAGTATTACCATTGGTACATCTCCAATGATGGTACATTATGGGACAAGCTGGATAAAACAGCCAATGAGCTAGCTAATGCAGGCTTCACTGCATTATGGCTGCCGCCAGCTTATAAAGCCAGTGGTGGAGCATGGGATGTTGGATACGCAGTCTACGATTTGTTTGATTTGGGTGAGTTCGATCAAAAAAATACTGTTCGGACAAAATATGGAACACGCGAACAATATCTGACAGCGATTAAAACGGCACAGCGTGCAGGTATTCAAATCTATGCCGATGTAGTTTTCAACCACAAAGATGGTGGGGATGAAATAGAACGCATCTCGGCTCAGGAAATGGATTGGAATGACCGTAACCGTGCAGTCAGCGATTGGTACGAAATTGGAGCTTATACAAAGTTCAATTTTTCTGGTCGTGGAGATAAATACTCCAGTATGAAATGGTATTGGTGGTGCTTTGATTCATTGTCATACAACGCCGATACCCAAAGGGCAGACAAGCTCTACCGCCTTAAGGATAAAAATTTTGAGACGGAAGTTAGCCACGAACACGGCAACTACGATTATTTAATGGCCAACGATCTGGATACGGGTAATGACCTGGTGCAAGGTGAGTTGAGGTATTGGGGGCGTTGGTTTATTGACACCACAGGGGTAGATGGCTTTCGCATTGACGCTGTTAAACATATCCGCTCCACTTTTTTCCGCGATTGGTTAAACCACCTACAAGTTCATTTTGGTGGGCGGGAACTGTTTAGCGTTGGGGAGTACTGGTCTCAAGATATCAATGCCTTACACGGTTATATTGCCTCTAGTGATGGGCGTTTGTCGTTATTTGATGTGCCTTTACATTTCAAGTTTCACCAAGCTAGTCGCCAGGGCAGTAGTTTCGATCTGCGATCGATTTTTGATAAAACCTTAGTTAAAGAACAACCTGCCCTAGCTGTTACCTTTGTCGAAAACCATGATACCCAACCTTGCCAATCCCTAGAGTCGCCCGTTGAACCTTGGTTCAAGCCCATAGCCTATGCACTAATTTTACTGCGCCGAGAAGGCTATCCTTGCGTTTTCTATGCAGATTATTACGGGGCAGAATATCACGATAAAGGACGTGATGCTACCCTTTACTCTCACCGTTTCTTGATTGACAAGTTCTTGAAGGCGCGTAGAGAATACGGTTTTGGCGACCAGCATGATTACTTTGATCATGCTAACACTATCGGTTGGACGCGCTTGGGTAATCGGGAACATCCGGGTGCAATGGCTGTAGTGTTGACCAATAGTGCACCAGGGAGCAAGTGGATGAATGTGTTCCGACCCAATCAGGCATTTTACGATGCCACGGGACATATAAACGATATTATTCACACAAATAACGACGGATGGGGAAATTTCCCCTGTCCAGGTGGTTCAATATCCGTCTGGCTACAAAAATAGTTTGAATAGGAAACCAATAATTTTTAACGTTATGTATATTTTACATAACGTTTAACCTTTATCTAGTATCTAGCAAGCATTGTCGAGGCTCTGGAGGATATGAAATACCTACCAATGTTTCTAAACCAACTCCTAAAGCTTCCAGGATTAATTTACTTATTAGGTAAGAGTTAAAATATTGATTATATTGTTAAGTAAATATTAGTTGATATCACAATATTATCATAGCGATCGCTGTTATAATATTAATGGCTGATAGACGCAATTGAAATATTCAACGCGATTCTATTTTGGAAACTCGCTCCTCTAATTTGTTAACTTGTTGCTTCAATTCAACTACCAAAGTTGCAAGACGATCAAACATCCGATCTGGTTGTGATAAGTTTTGCCTAGAATTATTTGACTGTCGTGGGGTAAGTGTTGTTCTTGAGGATGGAGATTGACGGTTTTTACCTAGTTGAGACTCTATCTGATTTAACCGCAATTCAACACGATTAAAGTCCGCTTCTAGGTTGTTGATGCGAGACTCCGCTTGCTGCGATGAGGCAGTTTTGGAAAATAAGCCGCCCCATATAATTGTTACTAAAACCCCAGCGATTACTAGCACCTTGATTTTTTTCATGTCAATAGATAAACTCTGACAACAGCTTATGTAAGTAGGTTTTGCTGGTATATTTACAGAATAAAAGTCCGGGAGATTTCATTTATCTGGTTGTAAATTAGAAAACAAACTCTGCAAATTTATAGAATTGACAATATTTTCTCCCTGTTTAACCTCAAACGTCATGTTACACATTTTTTCTATTTCTAACCCTTGTACACAAAGTTCTGCCACATCATCACGGCTAATTTTGCCCTTAATATTATCGCCTTGCTCGAATATTAATTCCTTACCCCCTGGTTCTTCAGTTAAAGCACAAGGTCTAATGATTATATAAGGAATTCCGCTTTCTCTTAAACTATCTTCTCCCTTCAACTTCCAAGTCAAAATTCCTCCCAATTGGTCATTTAATCTCACCGCAGGGGGTTCTTCATCTAAATTAATGCCGGGGCGTCCGGGACGAGTCACGCCTGCTGAACTAATGAGGATGAATTGTGGTAAAGGTGTACCGCCATAAGCCTTAATTGATTCCACTTGTAAAGTAAAATTACCAGGTAAAAATTTAGGATTTAAAGCGTTATCATATTCAAATTTGCTCAACATTAATTGGAATGAACAAATTTTACTCTGCTCAATTGGCGGTGCATCTTTGACAGTTTTTGCCCGAAATACGGGAATCAAATCTGCAAAAGGTACATGAATATCTATCCAAGTGTTAGCAACAGTGTCGAAAGAATGACCATAACCAACGCCATCCCATTTATCCTCTGTCCGCAGAAAGATTTTATAACGTTGACCGTCGCCTTTAATCCGCAATTTTACACCTTCATAACCTGATAAGTTGAAGGGTGGATCAAAATTCTTAGTTCTAACAGAAGCAAATCCGCCAGAATTAGCGGTGGAGACATTACCAGCAAACAAAGCTGTATCTTCCACTAATTGCATATTACTTGCACTCACGCCACCCATGACAACATCATCCACCGCACCCCAGATAGTCTTTAATTCTGCTGATGGCTTTGTGAAATCAAATATCAGTTTTTCGTTTGCTTGGGGTAGATATTTTGCTGCCGCTTGGACTAAGTTTTTGACACCTTGATATTCGACATTTTCTGGGGTATCGCCGACAATTTCGGGTTGGTAAAATTTAACACCTTGATAGTATTTGGCTCTATCTGCTGTGTCTCCCTCTACTGGTTGCACGCGCACTGCTGTACAACAAATTAGAGCTTGGATATCAGCCATCACTAGAGGAGTTAAAGTTTCTGGTTGAGTAATATCTGCAACTACTAAGTCAACATCGTTACCAAGAATTGACCGGGCTTTATCAATATCACGTACTAGCGCCCGAACATTATAACCATGTTTTAGCGATCGCTGCACCACTCGTTTACCTACACCACCTGTTGCGCCTGCTACTAGTATTACGCCCACGTTTCTTCCTCCATTGGGTCTATCTTGATTATCCTTAGGACGACCTTGAATTAACTGCTGTACCCAGTTAAGGAAAGGAATCACTTCAAAGTAAGTCAGGGTTTCGATAAACCTGCCTAAGTCCCATTGAGAACGATTTTTGTCAGTCATACTTGCGTCCTCATAACTTTCTTAAGTCTAGCCTAATGTTTGTTTCTCAAAATCCTCCGGTACTCATAACTTGAATAATGCTCAATCACGTTAGGATACTTAATTATGTGTTCCTAACTAAACGGTAATTTACTTATGAGCCAACTTGAAAACATTCAAGCTGAGTACGAAAAGTTTCCTGAAGGATTTCAGAGTGTAATCATTAGCACCGTGAGCGCATTGGCAATACCTAATGCTAGTTATGCTCCCATTGTGATGGATGATTCCAAAAATATCTATATTTACGTGAGTGGTCTTTCGACTCATACCAAAAATCTCTATGCCAATCCTCATGTTAGTGTGTTGTTTATCGAGGATGAGGGCAAGAGTAACTTAATTTTTGCCCGTCGCCGTTTGAGTTTTGATTGTACGGCAACTTTGATAGAGCGTGAAACAGACAAGTGGAATCAAATTGTTGAACAATTTCAACAGCAGTTTGGTCAAATTATAGAGGTTTTGCGCGGCTTGTCTGATTTTCGGATTTTCCAGCTAACTCCTAGTGAAGGTCGTTTTGTAGTTGGTTTTGGCGCAGCTTATCAAATTAGTGGCGATAACCTCCATCAACTTGTTCAGATCACAGGAGATAGTGAACAAAAGCAAGTTTAACACTTCAAAATTCAAAAGAGTTTCAGATTTTTATTTCAACTTAAACTAAACTTTATTAATTTTATGCTTAAGTTTCAACCTCCTGGCTTTGGACATAAAGTTATCCACACATCCTTGGGGGCAATGGTTTACTATACCCAAACTAGTGCACCTTGGGCGTTCGCCCCTGGCGTTGGCGGAGCCATCGCTGATACTGAAGATTTACCCCCATTACTGTTTCTTCACAACTTTGGTGGTGGAGCGTCTGCATATGAATGGTCTAAAGTTTACCCGGCTTTTGCCTCTAATTACCAGATTTTAGCCCCCGATTTAATCGGTTGGGGAGAATCGGCTCATCCAGTCCGGGATTATAAAATTAGGGATTATCTCAGCACGATCGCTGAGTTTATCATCAAAACTTGTCGCCAGCCTGTTACGGTGGTAGCCTCATCCCTAACAGCTGCTTTTGCTATCCGTCTAGCTATTGTTCAACCGAATTTATTCAAAGCGCTGTTTTTGGTGTGTCCCTCTGGATTTGATGATTTTGGGCAGGGTGTTGGACGCAGACTTCCGCTTTCGGTGATCAATATACCTCTGTTAGACCATTTAATTTATATCCTTGGTGCTGAAAATGAAATTGCAGTCCGAAACTTTTTACAAAGTTTTCTGTTTGCCAAGTCTGAGCGAGTATCCCCAGAGATGGTGGAGGCTTATTTAACTTCTGCACAACAGCCTAATGCCAAGTTTGCCGCTTTGGCATTTTTGCGGGGCGATCTGTATTTTGATCTGAGTTTATATATTCGGCAACTGACAATTCCCACTGTCATATTTTGGGGAGAGAAGGCACAATTTACTAGTATCAAACTAGGGCGACGCTTGGGAAATTTAAATCTAGGCGCAATTCAAAATTTTTATGCGCTCGCAGATGCAGGAACATTACCTCATTTGGAAATACCAGAAGTTATCATTGGTTTATTACGGCGGTATCTTTAGAAGTAGTGCAATGAACGGTGGATGCTAGATATGGATTTTGCTTCTCCTTAGGTTAAAACTTTTGGACTTATTGCTCGTTGCTTGTACCTATAGACGAATTACAAATATTTATTCATCTAACAAGTCACCTCTTCCCCAGGATTTAAAAAGCCTTACTTTTTCATAACTGAGATATGCCTTTTGTTAGAAGGATAATTATTTTTTTATAGTTAATCTTTATTTGTACTCAAAAAAGCAAGCTAATTGGCATGACAAATTTAATTTCTAGAACTGTTAGTTATATCAGCTCCCTGCTTAAAGGACTTCAGGTAAAATCTTTTTTAGCTGTTGTCCTAGTTGGTTTTGTCGTGCTTACGACAAATGTTGCTCCTGGGCAGAATAACAAAGCCCTAAAGGAAAGAGTTCGTGATCAGATAGAGCAAGATGATTCTCAAAGACCTAGAACAATAGGGGAGTGGAATAAAGAAGCTCGTGAAACGGAAGGTGCGCCTGGTAAACGACTTCAGAAAATTGGGGAAGAGTCGGCAGAAGCCTTTAAAGAATTTGGATCTGGGTACGTAGAGGGTGCTAAGAAAACTGCTAACGATGTAGGCGACAGTGCGGTACAGGCAGGCGAAGACATCTCTAACAAAGTTAAACGCTAAATCCTTTGTAATACTTCATTGGTAACGAATACTGATACCAATTCTAGGTGAAGTTGGACATTAATGCCCTCTGACTAAATCGTGGGGCTACCTGAATAAAGCCCTGCATGGTGTGCTTTCGTTGCGTTCGACACACCACGCAGGCTACTTATATGTAGCTTCATACACAAACGGTATGAAGACTTTTGTCAACCAATGATTAATAATAGTGATGCTGGTAGTTAACCCAGGGCTATTTCATTCTAGGCATAAACCGCCTAGAACTAAAGTTCCAGGCTAATAGCTAAAGTCCGTTAAAACGGACTATAATCTTTTTTCAGTCGTCTTTAGACGACTTTCGCTATTAGACTCAGAATTCATTCTGAGGCGGGCTAGATGAGAATGAAATAGCCCTGGTATAGCGGTTCCCGATCTAGTGAGGTACGTTGTCAACGCTACTAAGCTTGGTAAACAAGATTTTGGTGTACCTCAGTTGCTTAGGAAACGCTATAGTTAACCAACGAACTCTTTCAATATTTGGATAACGTGCTACAGTTTATCATTATACTATCTTCGTGTGCTTGTTACCAAATAATAAGTAAAAACTTTTAGTTCGAGGCGATCGCTGCGGATAAAAGAAGGTTTAATTTTGAAGAAAAATTCGCCTTAAGAAAAGGTAGAACTGCGATATTTACCACTATTCAACGTTTCTAAAAGCAGGCAAAGGCAGACATTAAACCTGTCCGGCTGCCAATATTTGAACTGCGGTCAAATTCAGCGTTGGAAAAGTCATTGATGTAATCAAGTCTGTTCCCTGAAATATAGCTTCTTCATACAGCCCATCCACCAGAGTTAGCAAGGTTACTTTGGCTTGATCAGCATCAACAATCCAATATTCAGGAATACCCCGTGCGGCATATTCAGAACGCTTATAGCGGTAGTCTCTATCCTGGTTTACCTTTCCAGGAGAGACAACTTCAACCACCATTATTGGAGAAGGCATATCTGGGGCGATCGTAGCTCGTTTACCCGCTAGAACCGTTAATAACTCCTGCGTCAATATCATTAAATCTGGCAGTCGCACACGAGTCCGGTTGCCCATCACTACCAATTCTGTATCTTTGTGGCGAATGAGTTGAATTGGGATAAACTTGATAAATTCCGACAGTAGATAGAGAGAAATTAAGTTATTTCTATCCGTTTCCGGTGGCATTTCAACTAACTCTCCATCTACAAGTTCGTACTTAGTATCTGTGCCATCATCATAAGCAAGGTACTCTTCAGGGGAGAGTTTCTTGACGGTTGTGGTAGTAGTCATCGTCTTGACAAATCCCTCTGCTACTCGTCACTTTGGACATCTGATAATTGTATCAGATAAATGATTTCAGGATTAAGAAGACGGGTACTTATTGAATACCATAACTGAGTCCTTGCGATTAAAGGAAAACACAGTAAACGGGTCTTTTTGATTCCCCATCTCCATGCCAGGAGTGCCTACAGGCATATTAGGAACAGATAAACCAATAACATTTGGCTTTTCTTGAAGCAGACGTTTGATGTCGTTTGCTGGGACGTGTCCTTCGATGACGTATCCATTAACAATTGCTGTATGGCAAGATGACAAGTTATCTGGCACGTTGAACTTTTGTTTGATTGTTTCAATGTCAGGCGTAGAAAAATCTGTAATTTGAAAACCCTGTGCCTTTAAATGGTCAATCCACCCGCCACAACAATTACATTCGGGACTGTGATATACAGTGGCATTTAGCGCTGTTGGTTTAAATCTAGTGATACTGCTCAGTTGAGCATTGGCTGCAACAAAAGTCGGAAAAAGAGCTTGAGCATTACTCACAGGAGCAACGCTTCCTAAGATGCCCAACATTCCTGCTGTTAGACAAATCGTTACTACTACTTTCACAGCAGCAGGTACCAATATGGGAGATAACCATTTTTGCCAGCAATAAATAAATTGTTTGTGCGACATCTGAGACTTCCTAATTCCTATAAAGCAAAATCGATTCCTGACCAGTTTTCATAACTACAAGCGCAGGCGCAGCCCGCCGTAGGCATCGCTCATTAAAGCTACTATTAACTCTACTGTTAATTTGGGGTCGTGAGAAATGCAAAAATCGCAACTTTGTTATGTGCGATCGCCCAATTACAATAAATATGAACTTGAGTTCATTTGGCTTTATCGTCGTAGCGCTGATTTGCGGTAGTTAGGCATTGTAACGGTGCTAGTATCTATAATATACGGATATTTATAACTCTTTTGTTGGCGAAGGTATTAGACTATTAACTTATTTGCACCACTTGTAGGACAACAGCAAGCCATAGAATTACTCACTCAGGCTGTCAGACAAAACCGGGTGGCTCCAGCGTATCTATTTGTCGGGCCAGATGGTGTAGGAAGGAGTTTAGCAGCAAGGTGCTTTGTAGAATTGCTATTTTCTAGTGAAATAGGAGTCAATGCGTCTTTACAAAACCGTTTACGCCAAGGAAACCACCCAGCTTTGTTGTGGGTGCAACCAACGTACCAACATCAAGGACAACGATTAACAGCAGCAGAAGCAGCCGAGAAAGGAGTTAAGCGGAAAGCACCACCTGTAATTCGGCTAGAGCAAATTCGGGAAATTACCGAGTTTTTGAGTCGTCCGCCTTTGGAAGCGCCGAGGAATGTGGTAGTGCTGGAGGAAGCTCAAACAATGGCAGAAGCCGCAGCCAATGCTTTACTTAAAACTTTGGAAGAACCGGGACAGGCGACGTTAATTTTAATTGCACCTATGCCTGAGTCTGTATTGCCAACTTTGGTGTCACGCTGTCAACGTATTCCTTTTTATCGTTTAGATGCAGAATCTTTGGCTGTTGTACTCACACAAACGGGTCATCAAGAAATTTTGCAAAATCAGGCAGTATTGAATATAGCATCTGGCAGTGCCGGAAGTGCGATCGCATCTTACGAGCAATTACAAACTATTCCCCCTGAGTTACTCGAAGACTTGAAAAAAGCCCCTGCTTCTTACCGCAAAGCTTTGGAGTTAGCCAAAAAAATTGATCAGGATTTAGATACAGAAGCACAACTATGGTTAGTTGATTATCTTCAGCAGTTCTACTGGCAGCAGTGGCATCAATCTAGTATCATTAATCAGCTAGAACAAACTCGTAAATACTTACTTGCTTACGCTCAACCACGGCTAGTTTGGGAATGCCTACTTTTATCTCTATGCCAAAAATAAAACTGTGGTTGTCTAACATTTAAAAAGGGCTTGATTCTCTAATGCTTTGAGACTGCTGGTAGCGACGCAAAACAGATTGGATATTTTTTTTACAGACCTCTTCACCAACTACCTGAGAAAGCGATCGCCACAACTGGCAACCGACTTGTTTAATGTAGTCGTGTTCATAACTTATCTGCACCGCAATTTCTGCATAGGTGCGTCCCAGCCAACTTTCTAGCAATACCACAGATTGAACGTCATTAAGCCTTTGCCCAAAGGTAGAGTCTAAAAGAGTATCGACTAGATTCAGCGCCTCTTGTGCCGTCATGGGTCAGCCTGCTTCATTTATACATTGAACTTACGATATTTCTCCTTCTAACAAGATTTTTATGTAAAACGTTACAATTTTTTACAGTAAATACTCACTTTTTCTCACCTACGGAGCGATCGCATTTGGGTTAATAATGAATACAGTGTAGTAAGTTAATGCATACCTCTCAAACTATAAAAAGGACATCAACCTATGAAGTTTGGTATTGATATCGGACACAATTGCCCACCTCACGATGTAGGAGCAACAGGCATTCAACAAGAAGATACTTTAACGAAAGCAGTTGGTACAAAGTTAATACAAAAACTCAAAGCAGCAGGTCATACTGTTGTTGATTGCACTCCTACAAGTGCTAGCAATGTAAACGATTCTCTGAGACAGCGAACCAATAAAGCGAATGCTAATAACGTTAATGTCTTTGTCTCGATTCACTTTAATAAATTCAATGCTATAGCTAGTGGCACAGAAATTTTTGCCATTAGTAATACATCAAAAGGTATAGCTAAATCAGTTCTGAAAGAGATTATTAAACTTGGGTTCAAAGATAGAGGAGTTAAAAACACAGGTTTCTTTGTTCTGAAGAATACACAAATGCCAGCTATTTTAATTGAGTGCTGCTTTTGTGATGCCAAAGTAGATATGGATCGCTTTGATGCCGAAAAAATGGCCGAAGCGATTAAAGATGGATTAATTGGTGAGTCAGACGAAGATGAAACTAAACCTGATAAAAGTTACATTTTGGAAATTACAACAAAAACTCTTTTAAAACCTTCTACAGAACAGGCATCAGAGTTACCAAAAAATTCTCTATTTGATATTGAACCAGGAAAGTACCCAGTTTTAGATGTCCGTTTTGAGGAAAACCATTATTGGGTTAAGTGGCCTGATAAAAGTAAAGGAAACAGAAATGAACATTTTGTTTATGCTGGACACAGCAAAGTTATAGAAAAACCTTAACTAATTCTATATAAATCATTTCTGAATAACCAGATTACCGATTTCTTAGAGAATCGGTAATCTCAATCAATTTTCAAATTACTATTCAAAGACTTTTTAATAGGATAAAGCTATGCCATTACTAGATGATTTAGTCAACAATTATCTTCGTAAAGATTTAACAGTAATTTTTACGCAAGTTGGCATTGAATCTGACAAAATTTCTGATATAAATCGGCAAGTTTTAAAAGAAGTTAACCTCGCTCAATGGTTACTAGAATCTGCTAGAGGCAAAAGTGTTCTTGCTGTCAGTGCTAATAATTTTGCTGGCTTAAAATGGCGAGATCCTGATATGAAGGGGTTTGCCGAGCCTTTGAAAATAAAAGTTCCTTCTGAACCAGAAGAAGTTGAATTTTGTAAATTCTTAGATATTGATGCTTTTATTATTGGTTATTGGAAGTTTTTAACTCGCTCTCCCTATAAAGGCTTAGAAGAACATACCAATACGCCAGAAAACTTCCTTGGCTTTCTCAAAGCTAAAGGTTATTCAACTGATCCTAACTATGTTAGTAAAGTTGTAAACTTGCTTCCAGATGCTCAGAACTTGTTAGCTAATGCAGAAGGAGTTGTCATTCCCACATTAGTAGAACAACTTCAACTAATTCGTGCGCCTCAAGAAGTAGAAGTAGGGCAAAGTTTCAGAGTTGAAGGCGTAGCACCTTTAGCTGATAGTGGAAAAATTTTGTCGGTGATGATTGATGACAAATTCCCAGCCCCAAGTGTACCAATCAAAGAGGATGGCAGGTGGCAATTTGATTTCGTCTTTAAACAAAAAGGCGATCGCAAAATGACAATTGCTGTCAATGATCAAACTTTAGAGATCAACATTAAAGTCGTTGTTCCTTTCGATAACAAGGACAATGAAAACACTCCACAACCTACAGCATCAAGTTTACCAGGAGCAAAAGTCATTAAACTCAGTGGTAGTGTGGGAATTGGCGGAGTAAATAAAGCTAATGATGTTAAGGCAATTAAAGCTCGATTGCATGAACTAGGCTATAAATGGGTAGGTGATCCTAATAGTGCAGAAAGAGACAGAGGACTATCTGACGCGATCAAATTATTTCAATCAATTATTGCTGGTCGCAGTACTCTTAATGGTGATGGGCGAGTTGATATTAGTGGAATAACTCATCGATGGTTGCAAGCAGCTAACGCACCACGGTGGGAGTTGATGCCAAAAAGCGATCCTAATAATGGTTTCGTTAACGGTGAACTGGAAGACACCCAAGATAATCATGATTTTGGAACACACTGGTTAGCTGATGTTATTAAAGAAATTGCCCAAGATTATCAAAACAGTTATCGTAATACTCACCCTACAGCTGCTCCGTTCGCAATTAACGATGTTAGCCTTCCTCATGGAGGCGATACTCCCGACCATCATGGACATGAAACTGGCATGATGTGCGATGTTTACTTAACCAAAAAAAATGGAAATTTTGGTGGCATCCTTTGGTCGAGTTCTGAATATGATCAAGATGCTACACGAGCTATTCTCAAGTCCATTCGTAAGCAAAAGCTGGTAAGGGCAGTCTTTTTCAACGATCAACAGCTAATTAGAGAGAAACTTTGTGTTTCTCTGAGTGGTCACGATAATCATATTCACTTTGAAATTAACCCACCGATAAGAAGCTAATATCGAGTCCGGTTGAATACTGATCATTTAGATTGACGCGGAATGTAGGTTGATAAGTAATTATGCGAAGTGTACGTTTAGCGAATTATACTTAAATCTCGTTCGCACAGTTGGGCTGATTTGGAGAATGCGACAGGAATCAGAGGTTGTTCGTGTATTCCGCACCTTTGCAACTAGTCACTATTGGCAGAAAGGGGTTGTGATCAAAACTAGTGGCTTTGCTGAAAGAGTAATAGTAGGGCTGAAATGAACAACCGAAGATGATCACACCCATACAGCATAAGGGCTTTCAGAGCATCTTGTAGGGAATTACACGGTTATTGACAGGATGCCCAATTTGCTTCACCAATATTTCGGGTATCTACTTTCGCGGGTAAAATTATTATAGAGAAGCGCAACTAAGATTAAAATTATTGCCCCAAAAAGAGTGGGAAACAGCAGAAAACTCCATACTGGTTTTGTCAGGTAAATAATAACTGGATTGGAGCCTGCTGGTGGGTGAGTTGTTCGGGTAAGCATCATCACAGAAATGGCAGTACCAACAGCTATACCAACTGACCACCAGGTTGCGCCAAAAAGCGTCAGACATATCAAACCAATCAAGGAACTCAAAAAATGACCTCCAAGAATGTTTCGCGGTTGTGAAAAGGGCGCGTCTGGAAACCCAAAAATCAAAACACAGGATGCTCCAAAAGAGCCTAGTACAAGTGCTACAGAAAATGTATTGGAGAGAAGTGCAACTGCACTGATTGCCACAAATCCTCCTAACCAAGCAAGTATTATTGCTCTAGCCGAATGCTTAGGAGGCAGTTTAGTATTATCTCCTTTTAGCTTCTCAAAGAAATTTATCCAAGACGCTGCTTTTCTGCTGCTACCAATATCGCTATTTGATTGCCTTACCATACAGATTTACCTCAAATTATTAGCTACTTTGTACAGACTGCTCTGTCTAACACAGTCAAAAAAATAAATGGTTAATTAATTAACTGCCTCACTGCTTCTCGTGCAGCTTCAATAGATCCTGTTGACCGATAAATTTGACTCTTAATAATTGCTCCTTCAAATAGAAGATAGATTAAATCGGCAAGCATTGCTGTGTTCTTTTTCTTGGGTGAAATATTCAATCTGTCAACAAGTTGCCTAATATAATCTTGCAAAGCATTTTTGTGGTCTACAACTAAGAGCCGAATTTTACTGTCGGGTGAAGGAAATTCAGAGGCGATGTTTAAGAAAGCACAGCCTCTAAAGTTGCTATTAGGCAACCACCGTTCTAGAAAAGTAAACAGACTCAACAAACGTTCTTGGTCATTTTCATTCTGTTCAACAAGAAGCTGCAACCAAGAAAACCAATCTTCATGACGCTTGTGCAAGTATGCTATACACAACTCTTCTTTGGAGGAAAAATGGTGATAGAAACTTGCTTTGGCTACCCCTGCTTCGGCAATCACTTGATTGATACCAGTAACATGGTAGCCTTGCTCGTAAAACAGCCTAGATGCTGTTTGTAAGATTTTTGTACTAGAGTCACCAGATAAATTTTGTGAGGTCATAAGATTAAGAATACTTTAGACAGACAAGTCTGTCTAGTACTGATCTGAATATTTTTAAATTTTCAGTTCGCAGCGCCCAAGCGCCTCCTTTACTAACAAGTCCTTGCGAACCTTGCCCGTCGCCGTCTTGGGCAAGTCGGTGAAGAAAAATACTTGGGGCTGCTTGTAAGAAGCAAGTTGAGACTCACAAAAATGCTGCAAATCTTCTTTGGTGAGGGCTTGGGAGTCCACTGCTTCGACGAAAGCTACCAACAGAGTACGGTTTTTTCCTAGCTCTTCGGGTGAGATACCGATGACCGCGGCCTCTTTTACCTGTTCGTGCCGACATAGTACATTTTCAATCTCAATGGAAGAAATATTCTCCCAACCATAGTCTGTTTCTACGTAAATTAAATCCTTCAGGCGGTCTCGAATCTCCAGATAGCCATCTGGATGGATAATTGCCACGTCGCCGGTATGGAACCATCCATCTCGAAAGGCTTTTTCGGTAGCTTCTGGATTTTTGTAGTAACCTGGTGCTACTGTATTACCCGCCACAATCACTTCCCCCAAAGTAGAACCGTCCCAAGGAACATCTTGCTTTGAGACATCCACCACTCGCAATCCCGTTCCAGCATGTATAGTTGCCACTCCTTGACGGGCGCGCTTGAGGGCACGGTTTGAAGGGGGCAATGCCTGCCAGTCTTCTTGCTCCTCACAGACGGTGTAAGGTCCGAAGGTTTCATTTAACCCATATTGGTGGATAAGCTTGACCCCCATCTCATCTAATTGCTGGATCAAAGTGGGAGCAGGAGCAGCTCCCCCTGTGGTAATCGTCAGCCCCCGAAATGCTTCTTTGTCGCCAGGGGCTGATGCGAGCGATCGCACAAGGCGAGGCGCACCAGAGAGATGGGTAATTTGATATTGGGAGACTGCCTGACACACCGCAGAGCTATCTCGGATTTGGTGACTTGGCAGGATAACTTGAGTGGCTCCCACGGCAACATTTACCCACATATGCCCCCACCCATTAACATGAAACATGGGGAGCAGCCACAGATATTTAGAGGCTCGGTTGAGTCCAATCATCAGCGCCTGCCCCAGTGCATTCAGGTAAGCACCCCGGTGATTGCAAATTACCCCTTTTGGATGACCAGTAGTACCGCTCGTAAAGTTGATAGCGAGGGTATCAAGTTCGCTGATAACAGTTTGATCCAGCCTAAAATCCCCATTTTCACCCGCTAGACAAGTTTCGTAGTCGAGAAATCCAGAATAGATTGGGTTGGCTGCACCATCGATAACGATTACTTGTTGCAAGTGGGATAAGGCAAAGAGAGGGTTAAGGAGAATTTTCTCGCTGAAGGAAGCATCCACAATCAAGACTTTAGCCTCGCAATAGTCCAGCAGGGATACGATATCTTGCGCCGCCAGCCAAGGATTAAGCATGACGATCGCGGCACCGATAGCTGGAATGCTGAAGTGGGCTTCGATTGTCTGTCGGTTGTTCTCTGTTAGGAGAGCAACCCGATCTCCATACCCCACCTGGAGTCGCTTCAGCACTTGTGCCAAACAGCGAGAGCGGTGCAATAGCTCGGCGTAAGTCATTATTCCATCAGGGTAGACGATCGCGCTTCGGTTAGGAAATGCCTGACCACTGCGCTCTAAGAAAGTGGTTGGACTCAAGGGTACGTAGGAATGCATAGGTTCTCTTTTAATACGAACTGATATAGCCAAACAACGTAAAAGTAAAAAGTTAAAATGCAAAAGAAAGAAAAATGGTTTCAAGCCGAATGTAATGAAGAAAAGGTGACATTTATTTATGGGTGAATGGTACGAAGACTCATGTGAAACCTCGCCTTTCTCCCAATACGGTTCGGTTAAGCTAATAGGATGTTATGGTATGTAGAGACGTTGCATTGCAATGTCTCTACATACTCCTCTGCCTCTTCATTGACCACAAAATCAGAGTTATCCTTAAACAGGATTAATATCTCCGTTACCTGAGGCAAACTCGTTCCACAAATCAGGCCGCTGCTTGACCTTGATATAACGCGTAGCCAAAATGGTGCAGCCATTGATGGAAGCCATTGTATGAAAGGTGCCTGGTGAACGAAGTATTAATGATCCGGGCAAGAACGTAACACCATTCTCTATATAATCCCCGGTTAACACCACGACCATTTCATACCCTATATGTTCATGCAAGGCAATAAATGCGCCTGGCTCATATTTAAGAATTGCGGCATCAGGGCCTTGCGGGTCTTGCTCTACCAGACTAAAGATTGTGTGAATCCCAACACCTTTTCTCACCTCTGGTTGATAAGGTATAAACTCAAGATCATCTGGCAAGGAAACATTTTCCATACCCTGGAACTTAATTACCCTGTCGTTGATGGAATTGTATGGGAATGGCTCGAACTTTACTTGTCCATTGCTCATCAATTGGCCATTTCTCTTAATTGGATCGTCACTTTTGTTTTTGCCGTTGTATCCCGCTAGAAGTGTTTTTGACATTTGATCTTTGTTTGACATTTGCTTCTCAATATTTACGTTGATTGAATCTTTCTTTGTTCTTGGCTAAGACCGTTGTAACCCCAGCTTTTTCCATCTATTTCTTGGATCGAAATATAGTTGGGGTGGGGCGCACTGCCAAGAGCCTCTGTAACGATTTTCCAGGCTTGTGCTATCCACTCGGCCTTTTCTTCGTCGGTATTTGTTCCTTTTGTGACAATAATGCTCAACTCAAAAATTGCTTCATCATCACTTTTAACAGCACCGCCTACATACCATTGCACTTGCTGCTCGACGGCTTCAAAACGAACAACAATTACTTGTTTATTTTTCCTGAGAATGTTCTCGGTTATCAGAGATAAACTTTCAGCAAGGGTGTTTCTAACCTTCTCAGAAGATATCTTATTAGCTCTGAGTGTTATGAGCGGCATAGCTTCTATTCCTTGTTGTTAGTTGTTACTGCCACTAATGCTTAAATCGTAATGGCAGACATAGACTTCGGCTTTGATCGGGATGGCACAAAGTTTAGTTATTTGTTGAAGTAAGCAGGAGGAGAGAAAGAAATATTACAGTAGTAAAAAATACTGAAAATTTATCTTTACTTCCCCTGCTTTTCAAGCGTGCCATACGTTCAAGCGACGGAAAGTCCTTTGTTGGCTTGGTTGCGGCCTTCTAAAATGCCCTTGAGAACGCCGTCATAAACTCCGGCTCTGGCTTCGAGCATCCGCATCGCACTAGAGAACACCTTTTGCAAGTCTTCAGAAGTGTGTATGTAGGGTCTTCCCGCAGCAAACCACCCCTCCCCGTGATCTTCATCAAGTTCGCAGTGAACGACAAAGAATTTCACCATATCTTCACTCAAACCGCGACGGCGCAGATGTGCTAAAACTCGGCGCTGTTGGAGGGGAATTGCCAATTCCAAAGCTCCCATTCCGCCAATGCCGTAATGAAGTCCATCGGCAAACCAGCAGAGGTTAATCTTGGTATTGAGCAGGTTGCAAGTCTCTGGGTTAATATCCTCTTCCCGCGCTCCGCCGAAGTAATCCATTAGGGGTTCAAATAAATTGGGGTGAGCCTGGGCGAAATCTCCCTGGCCAAACTCATCATGGAGATTGTGATAGAGTTCTTCGCGCATTTCAAAGGGCACAATCAGGCTAAAAGCGGCAACGTGCAGGTGAAAACGTTGCATATTGACTCGGTAATTGGCAAGGAAATAGCGAACTTCTTCATGGCTCAAATCATCGCGATCGAACAGGTCAAATAGTGGATGGTGGTTGACTCGATGCTCGCTAATTCGCTCTTTTAGCCACGGCATAAAAACTTCAAAGCGATCGAGTTCACGAGGGAGTTGTTCCTGGGGTAAGTATTGCTGCTCAACTTGCTCAATCAGGTGGCGAAGTTCCCATTCTCTGAGGAAGCGGGGAGTTGCTAACCCAAACCCCTCTCGCATCAAGCGCAAGTTCATGTCAAATAAAAGGAACTGAATTTTTCGCCAAGCCAGACCTCCTTTCTTTTGAAAAGCTTCATGTGCCAAATTTTCGACTTGCTCGATGGGGTATACATACTGCTTAAAATATTGCTTAAGCACTTCCCAGGAATTGGTCTGTACTAAGTCTGATTTGACTGATAATCTTTCAGAGTAATTCAATTTCAACATTCTCTTTCTTCCTTGGTAAAATCTATGTGAATTCCTATTTTTTAGGAACTATGGTTATCAAACTGTTAGTGAGCCGACATCAAAACTAAAACAGAAATAGGGGCTGAAAAGGCTGAATTTTTCCTTGCCGATAACGGTGTTACGTATCAACAATTAGCAAATTATTAAAGCTTTAATTTCCGAATGTGCAGACATCTCGGCTCAATGCCAATATCGGATTAAATAGCAATTTAATTTTTATAAGCCTTTCGTAGCAAGCTCTTCAGACGTTATGTGGTGGTTAATGTCAGGCTCGCTACTTTCTTTATATGTTTAGGCACAAGAGCATTTCAAAGTTTCACTAGGGTTTTATAAGAGTTGAACTAAATCTTATAAAACCCTTTTGTGTCAACCTTTCCTAGTCTTTTATCTTGTATTCAGATGACTCTTAGGCTTTCTCAATCGTAATGCGTGCTATTTTATAGCCTGTAGCCGTAAAATCAGCATTCACGAATCTAGGATCGCTCAGAATCGGCCCTTTTGGTATAAAGCCTGGGTGTTTAAGAACCACACCTTTTTCAGGGACGCCAGTGTTAGGAGTCATCTGACCGAAGAAAGCAGTATTTGTGGGATTTTCATCGTTGACTTCAGTACCAGCATCGTTTACCTCAGCGCCAGTAACTACAAAGCTAGTAGGGATAAAATTACCACATTCGTCAAAGATTTTGTACTGAAGCGGGTTATCGTTGGCAATGAAGGCATCATTACTAGGGATAACCATAGTAGCGTAGCTGAAATACTGGCTAGTGGAAATACTGCTCTTATCAACCGTCAACGTTACTGAGGCAGTTTGACCAGGGGCAATTGGAGCAATGGGACGAGCGGGACCACCGAATATTGTCCCTTGGACAACACCAGATCCACTCTCAGAGAAAAACTTAGAAAAGGGTTCAGTTAAGCCATCCTCCACTAAAGACTCCAATTTTGGGTTCGCCAGGGATTTGCCTTTATCGTAAATCTCAAATTTGCCATTGTGTAAGCCAACCCAAAGGGGAGTCAGGAACGTACCCTTGTCTGGTGCTAGGTTTTGAATACTGACTTTCAACGTCACAGATACCGCAGATGATGTTGGCGTTAGGAAGTTTTCAGACACGAAATCTGCCAATTTTGTGCCAGAGACATAAGCGGCATCTGCATCCCATTGATAATGAACACCAAGATAAATACGGCTGCGGCCATTTTCCAAAGCTGCTGAGGAGAAGCTATTGAATGTACGTGTGATCCGAATGCCATTATTACCCCTGGCAGCTGGATCTTCTGATGTTGCAGTGAAGGTAACATTGTCCGTGCCAAAGAAGTTGCGTAGGATGCCGGCATGGATGGCTCCGAAAGTTGCGTGACCAGAGACATAGGCTGGGAACGGAGGCGAAAAACGAGTGCCATCAAGATTGGGCGACAGAGGTCTCCAGGTGGGGTCGGCGATCGTTCCAGGGTTTCCGTCTGTATCTGCTAATTGAATTGCACTTTCAGGTCTCCACAAGTCTAAATCGGTGTCGTATTTCGCATCCCACGCCAAAATTCCTGCATCACCTAAAGCTAAACCCACCAGAGCAAACAGTCGTGCATTCTGGGAAAAGCTCAGACCCCTCAATTTAGAGACAATCTGGGTTATGGCGTACAGTTGTCCGGGTGGCTTATATGTTCCATCAAGATCGTTTGCCCAGAAAAGAGCAATATCGGTTTGTTCTTGGGTGCGATCGCTAGAGTTAGCAAAACCAAGCCGTTTTACTTCATTGACTTGAGCAGCATATTCGACGCTGGCGAGCAGAGCCTGCTTGGTCTTGAAGCCGGCTGGTCGAGTCGGACGGAAGCGCTCTATTTCCGTCTTTGAGAAAGGTTTCACTTTGCCCCAATTCGGAGTAACTGGAGCGCCAGAACCGGTTGGACGCCAATCTCCAGGCTGATTTCCAGGAGTATAAGGCGTGTTGTCGTTATACCCGTCTGCTTGTCGATTTTGAATGATTGCTTGAGCTGCTGCTATTCCAAGTTCTTTACCATCTCCGATGCTCTGTAGCGATACACCACTTGCTTCAAGTTCTTCAATGGCTTTTTTGCGTTCTGCATCGAAGAAGCTATTGTTTTTATCCTTGGACTTGGGAAAATTAGCATTAGGATAAACAATGTCGCTGGTTAAGACAGTATATGCAGCATAAACTGCTGCCGCTTCTTTGTCAGCTCCTGGATTTGCCGGAATGATTTCTAAATATGGTTTGTGTGTCTTCTCAATGGAATTGACTGCATCATATATTGCAGCATGTAACATGGCACCTGTACGGGCGATCGGTCCGGGGGCACCGCCGTTTAGACGGATTGCTTGTAAATATACATTGTTCCAATTGATGACTTGATCTGACATAAAACTCCTTTGGATTTTGTTTGTTTTTGCCCTATTGTCGGTAAAGTTAACTTCAATTAAATTGAAAGTTTGAACCTTATCTACTTAGGCGGTTAGAATCACAGTCGTACAGACTAAATCGGGTGTATCTCACTTTTGTGGATATATACTGATCTACAAACTGAGATTGATGCTTTTCGTATTTTTTCTGAAATATTTTTGCGAAGCTGAGATGCTCTCGACTAAATCTGCCTCTATAAATAAGTCAGAAAGTCGATTATTTTCCTTTTTAATTTACAGTGGCGGGCTTCGTCCGTTTAACTGCAAAGTCCATTTGCCAAGACTGGATGTAAGATTTGAAGTTAAATATTGTTGGCTATATTTCATCATTGTATTTTCTCCAGATGTCTGTATTCGGTCTTTGAAAGCCTATTCTTTAATTTTTGAGTTTGAGAAGTTGTGTCACTCTTTACAGTCCATAGTTTGATAGTTTGGTCACCACTACCACTAGCTAGAGTCTGCCCATCTGGACTGAAAGCAACAGACCACACAGGGTTGGTGTGCCCCACAAAGTTACCGATGAGTTGACCAGTAGCTAAATGCCACAGCTTGATTGTTCTGTCATTACTACCACTGGCTAAAGTTTGACCGTTCGGATTGAAAGCAACAGACCACACGGCTCCAGAATGCCCCGTTAGTGTCTGTAACACTTTGCGATCGCTCAGATGCCACAGTTTGATTGTTTTATCGACACTACCACTAGCCAGGGTCTGTCCATCTGGACTGAAAGCAACAGACCACACGGCTTGAGAATGCCCGATTATGGTGTGCAGGAGCGTAGGACTGCGAGTATCTAACTGCCAAATCCTTATGGAGCCATCTGTACTACCACTGGCTAAGGTCTGATTATCGGGACTAAAAGCAATAGACCTCACCCAGTCTGCATCCTGGAGCGTAAAGAGTTGTTTGCCAGTGTTCAGATTCCAGAGCTTAATCGTGTTGTCGGCACTACCACTGGCAAGTAATTTACCGTTGGCACTTATAGCAATAGCCCCTACATCGTCCTTATGTCCATCAAGAGTACTTATTAGAGTATTCGTCTCCAGATTCCACAGCTTAATCCGGTTATCCCAGCTCCCACTAGCAAGGATACGGCCATCAACACTGATGGCGAGGGATGTCACCGCATCAGTATGACCTTTGAGGGTGTGGAGTAATTTGCCAGTATGCAGATTCCAAATCTTAATCGTGCCATCATAGCTGCCATTGACTAGAGTCTTGCCATCTGGACTAATGGCGATCGCATAAATCCAGGCTGAATTGTCTTTGAGAGTCCGATCGGGTTGAATAATTGGGAGAGATAAAGATTTAACAGCAGGTGTAAACATCTTGAATGGCGATTGTAATCTAGACAAGCTGATCCCCACAGCGGCTGTAGTACTAATTAACAAGGCTGTTGTAAGTTTCCGATAAATTGGTTTTGACAGCATTAATAGTCTTTCCAATTACGCAATATATTTGACAAATAGTGACGTTATTTAGTGATTTTAGTTGGTAACTTTGCTGGAGTTAGCTTCGGTTCAGATATTTGTTGCTTACCCTGGTGTTCAATCCTAAGTCTCTTCGCAAATAAAGCGATGATTACCATAAGAATTAAAATACTAATAGGAGTTAAATACGTCCAATGTCCAGACATTTTATCCCAGATATGCCAGGTCAAAACAAACATAGCTAAGTAAGTAAGTTTATGTAATTGTTTCCAGTTCTTCTTCAGCTTTTTTACACTCCAATTGTTAGAAGTTATAGCGAGAAGTGTAAAAATTATCAAAGTGGTTATTCCTTGGATATAAATCTCAAATGTCTTCAGATCAAAAAAATCAAAGTTTCTCTTTTGGATCATCAGTAATCCGTGAGCTAAAGCTAAAAAGAAAGAGATAATACCGATAATGCGGCGGTGTTTCAGCAGCAATTTAGGAATACCAGTCCCTTTAGTTTTGGGAAAAACAATTCTCATAATTGTGGGAATTAATGTTATAGAATAGCTAACTAATGCCATCAACCCGAGAACATTAGCTAAAGATGGTTCATCTATTGTGAGCATGATTAATTTATGTTAATTGTCTAAAGATTTACTTTGTAATTATGTAAGTCTGTCACCACTTCCGAACATAATCTTATTAACCTATCAGTCACTAATTTAGTTTTTATGCAATTTTTTTGAAACTTAGTGTGTCAAAAATTGATTTTTTGCAAGTAAGTTTAATTTTTATCTCCTGTGCCTTAGTAATTGTCAGCAAAATAAACTTAGTTTATGCATGAGTTTGATTTTCACAATCAAACTTAAAAAAGTTCAGTTTGCTGATAGATCCTAATCAGGGCATGATTTGAAAAAGGCGCTCAAAGTTTAGAATTACTGCTACTAAAAGCGTCTCGATGCACAAGGTAAGTTGAAAGAGTTAAAACCTTTGTGGTTGGCTTGGGTAGGAGAAGAGATGCCACCCGTAGAACAAGTCTGGCGACAATACTAGCGTCGCTTTACACTTGACCACTAGACATCTCCGGAAAAGATTTAGAAACCTTAAATTTACGCGCACACCTAACCCCCCTACCCCCATTCCCTTGTAGGGAAGGGGGAATTAAAGCCTCTCTCCGTTTCGGGGAGAGGTTTGGAGAGGGGTCATGCATTATTTTTCGGAGATGTCTACTGGTATCGTTTTTTAAACCAACGGCTGCACTGGACTGTTTCAAAACTCAGTACCCCCAAGCAATGTGAAAGGTGGAGTGACTTAATGCCTCTGATGACTTGGGAGTTGTGGTTAGCCCGTGATATTGTGACTGACAATCCTTTACGGACATCGTAGCAAGGTTTACAAGGATGAAAGTTAATACTAATTAATTTTGGTCAAACAGTTATGCTTATCAGGTGTCAAATCGTTATAGGCTGTCGATTACAGGGTCTACAGGCAATGCAATCGTTGACGTACCTGATGATGTCGGCTTTGGTGATAAATTCGCTCTATTAATTTAGTTGAAAGTGGAGAGTATTATATTAATTAATTTGTGTAATTAATTCTGTACGGTTACTTCTCAAACCTCGTTTCCAGCCAGAGGTTGGAAATGCTGCTCACTGCGGCTCTGCTGCGAGTCAGGGAGGCGGAGCCTTAATGAGAGGCATTCCCAGCCGGAGACTGGGAAGGAGGTAAAAGAAGATTTTGGATCATAATCATCAGAACTTTTACAACTTCTGTCCTGCGTAAATCGATCGCACTTCGCCGTTACGCCGGATAACAGCTTCGCCATTACTAACATCTACTAATGTCCAACCGCTTGAGCCAATATTTTCACCTATATTGATGCGGCGAGTTACGCCCTCAATTTTAAACAAAGCGGCAGATTTGTTGCCCAACTCTAGTAACCCCTCTAAGGTGCTAGCAGGAGTATCTGCGATCGCAGTTGGCAAATATACTTGATGCTGAGTAATAGTTGGTTCTGAGTCTGGTGCGAGGGCTGCACGTAATGGAACTACTGGTAATGCAGGCAGAGGGTTAGGTCTTCGCCGCACGGTAATCGGTGCAGTTCTCGCAGCCACAGGTTTGAGTTCTGCTCGTACAGCCGCAGCCAACATATTAACAGTTACAGGCTTGGCGGCTTGTTGCACTTTATTCAGGGCAGTTTTCACAATATTAGGTTGATATCCCTGAAACGCCCTAGCAACTTGTGGTAGAAGTGTGGGAGTACCGGGAATGGCCGGGAGCGCGTAGCGCATTGGCGACGGCGCTTGATAAACAGGGACGTATATGCGCTCGACAAAGCTTCCAGAACGGCTAGGGGCTGGTGGTGTATTGCTAGCAGCTAAAACTGGAAGTGGTGGTAATTTACCAATTAGTTGCTCGTTAGCAATAGCTGTTTGGTTAGTATTTGCCTGACTGGATAATCCAGTTCTGAAAGACTTTTGATTGCTTTTTGCTGCTTGCTTATCTATAACTACCAGTGCTGCCAGCATATAGTCAACCAACTCTGCCTCAATTTTTGGTTTTGTCGGTAACTGTGACTGGGGCACTAGAAGAGATGACTCGGTTAATCTGGTATTTAAAAGATGTATGACTCCAGACTGTAATAGGTAGATGATACCAGCGATCGCAACGCCTAAAGTTGTTCCCACAAGCAGCAGTTTACCCAAAGCACTATTGGTTTTCTGGCGCTTTCTACTAACTGGTTTAACGGTGGCGGTGTCAAACACAACCGTACTCAATCGTTTGTGGTTATCTGGAACAACTGACTCTGCTGGGCGGTTGGGCGCGTTTGGTAAGATAATTTCCGGTACCATAGCTGTTTGCAGAGGCACGTGTTTTGGAGCAATTGGCGTGGTTGGGCTGCTCTGAACTTTGGAAGAAACCTTGGCAACAGGCTGGCTCGATTTGTTCTGACTACTGTGCCTAATGGTTTGAAAAGCCAGATTACCGCTAACATTCAGAATGTAGTCGATATCGGCAAAGAGTTCATCCATTAGTCCATCAGCATAGCTTTCTATCGACCAAGGCTCGTTGGCGATCAAGTCTTCTGATAGTTCCGGTATTATGAGACGGGTGCTAGCTTTTTTTAACATAGACGTTCTAGGTTGTTGCTGCTAAGACGACGGGGAAACGCCGCCCCTACTACCTGTAAATCAGGATTACTAATAAAACATCCAATCCCCCGTCTGATTGAGACGAGTTGCTTGAGCGTTGGTATTAAACTCAACTTTAATCTAGGAATTGTTGATGATGTCAGTAATAATACTAATGTCATCTATCATACCAATTTCCCTGCCTACTACTATACTCAATCTTTATGAAGTTGGTGTTAAGCTAACGCTGGAAACTGTGACTGGCTCTTGGCTCTACGCAATTCTAGATATAATAATAAAGCGTTAATATCTGCTGGGTTTACACCACCAATACGTGCAGCTTGACCAAGAGTGAGTGGTTTGACGTGAGTCAGCTTTTCCCGTGCCTCAATGGATAGAGTATCAATTCTTGTGTAATCCAAATCCGTAGGTAATTGACGGTGCGCTTGGCGGGCGATTTGCTCAATCTGATTTTGTTGCCTAGCGAGATAGCCAGAATACTTGATGTCAATTTCTGCGCCTTCTTTCTCGGCGCGGTTGAGGTTGGGGTTTCCCAATCCGAACCTGTCGAGGTCAACATAATGAAATCCTGGACGCCGCAGTAAGTTGTTGAGAGTAATTGAGCCTTTAATTATTTGCTGGGTATCAGATGCGATCGCTATGCCAATTTCATCATGTTCTTTGACTCGTGTAGCTTGCAATCTTTGTTTTTCTGTGGTAATATTTTCTTGCTTTTGGGTAAATAAATTCCAGCGGCGATCGTCAATTAAACCAATTTCTCGTCCCAAGGGTGTCAGGCGTTGGTCAGCATTGTCAGAACGCAATATTAACCGATACTCAGACCTACTGGTAAGCATTCGGTAAGGTTCCCGTAGGTCTTTTGTACACAAGTCATCAAGTAACGTCCCAATGTAACTTTGCTCGCGGGCGAAGACAATCATCTCTTGAGAGCGAACAAATCGAGCTGCATTAATTCCCGCCACAAGCCCTTGCGCTGCGGCTTCTTCATAACCTGTTGTGCCGTTAATCTGTCCAGCACAAAACAGCCCTGCAATTTTTTTGGTCATCAGTGTAGGGTAACAATGAGTTGCAGGTAAATAGTCATATTCCACAGCATACGCCGGACGGAGCATCACACATTTTTCCAAACCGGGGAGAGTCCGCAACATTTGCAGTTGCAAATTTTCTGGCAATCCTGTGGAAAACCCTTGGATATAAAGTTCAGGTATATCCCGTCCTTCAGGTTCAATAAAGATTTGGTGGCTTTCCTTATCGGCAAAGCGCACGATTTTATCTTCAATACTGGGACAATAACGCGGCCCTTTGGCTTCCACCCAACCGCCATAAACTGGCGAAAGGTGCAAATTATCCTGAATCAAGCGATGGGTTTCGGCGGTTGTGCGCGTAATGTAACAAGGCATCTGTTCCCGTTCTACCCACACATCCGGGTCAAAGCTAAACCAGCGCACATCTTCATCCCCTGGCTGGATTAGCATTTTACTATAATCCACCGATCGCTTGTCTACCCGTGCTGGGGTTCCAGTTTTGAGCCTTCCGGTTTCAAATCCCAGCCGATTTAGGGTTTGTGTCAATCCTTCAGCCGCAAATTCTCCAGCACGTCCGGCTGGCATTGATTTGTTACCTACCCAAATTTTGCCACCCAAAAAGGTGCCAGTTGTCAAGATAACTGCTTTACATTGAAACCCTACACCAAAATAAGTTTCAACGCCAATAACTTCATCATTAGCACCCAGCACCAAATCTACCACCATACTTTCGCGGATTGTCAAGTTTTCTTGATTCTCGACAATATTCTTCATCACCGCTGCATATTCGCGCTTATCTGTCTGGGCGCGTAATGCCCAAACAGCAGGACCTCGTGAAGAGTTGAGGATACGTTTTTGCAGGTATGTGCGGTCTGCTACTTTACCAATTTCTCCGCCTAGTGCATCTACTTCATTAGTCAACTGAGATTTGGCCGGGCCACCCACTGCTGGGTTACAAGGTTGCCAAGCGATTCTATCCAAGTTGAGCGTCAATAACAGGGTGCGACAACCGAGGCGTGCAGAGGCGAGAGCTGCTTCGCAACCGGAGTGACCTGCACCGACGACTATGACATCAAAAGCGTCTTGGAATTCAACGGAATTGTGCATGGTCATACTTACAGGATCGACAAGCTTAGAGTTCTTTTCAATTTTAACTGTTCTAGTGGTTAACTGGATGTAACTTTCTGATAAGAAAACTATCAAAATTACTATAAATAAAAGACTAATTAAGGTCAGTTATAATTAAATTTGTCGCTTTCTTATTGGTTCTCATTTCTTTTCTTTAGGTGAAAATATGAAAATCAACAAAATAACGTATTATGACCATGAATTCGAGTGGCAGTTTGAGCCGATATATTTTTCTGAACTAAATCTTTTAGTTGGTATATCCGGTGTTGGGAAAACGCAAATACTTAAATCTATAAAGAATTATTTAGAGCCAAAAATATTAAGTATTCTAAAAAAAATCCTGGTGAGGTACTGAAGCCATATTACCTAGAAGAATTATTGACAAGAATTCGAGACAAAAACTATCACTTACCTAGTTTTCAACATTTTATAAATTTTTGCAATACAATTAGACCTAAATTATCTATTTAATTCAATTGATTAATGAAACAAGTTTTGAAAAAGACGAAATTTATTACTATTATTATCTTGATGATTTTTACATTAGTAGCTAGTAATGAGATTACCCACAATAAAATAGCTAGAACTGCCCAACCATTAAACGTATGCTTGATTAATGATTCATTGCCCTGTATAGATACCTCTAAAAAGGCAACATCACAACCATTTACTCCCAATCCAGAATTAAATGATCAACAACGTTTTTTGTCTGCGATCGCTAGAAATTTAACCACAGTTCCCCAGCTTGGTACTTATGAATATATTTTGCTGCGGACATACGGTGCAGTGTTTGTAAATCAAGATGTAGGGATTAAACTACCGCAAAAAGATATCTTTGCTAATGAACAAGAAACCCAAGCTTTTCAAGCTACTCTAATAATGGGTCGTGTTGATAATACTAACGACTGTTATTTACAAAAATCGGCGGCTGATGCTTTAAATAAAGCGCGAACCCAGCAACATATTCCGCTCAAATCTGGTTATGGTTTTGGTGATTGTACTCGCACTTTTAGCACGAGTTTAAAATTTTGGCAAAAATATGCTAACAATCAAATTTTGGCAAAAGTTAAACAGGGTAAAGAAACAAAAATTCTCGGTGTAGTTGCACCTCCTGGAACTTCACAACATCTCTGGGGATTAGCAATTGATTTACGCATATCAAACCAAAAACAAAGACAAGCTCTCAATCAAAATGGTTGGTTTCAAACTGTAGAAAACGATGTCCCACATTGGACTTATGTCGGTTTATCTGAAGAGAATTTACCTCTATTTGGTTTTAAAAATAAAGTCGTTCGCGGCATTACTTATTGGATTACACCACTTTAAATGTTAGATGTCATGCAAAAGTGGGAACACTAAGCTAAAAGGTGCATTGTCAGGGATTTAGCTATGCCAAATGAAGCTGATAACCAGGAGCAAACCTTCCTGATTTATTTATTAAAAGCAACTTATCAAAATCAGGAAGTATATCCAATTCTGCAACATAACTTAAGCAAACTCAATGAGAACTTAGCTTTAATCTTGCGAAAATGGGTAAGCGTAGATGCGTAGCGGCTTGTCGTCAGACATCGCTTTGCTAAAGAACCTGGTAATACTATTAATATAGCTAGTACAGCACGGCGTAAATAAACCACCCATTCCAAATCAATCAGGACTTACACTTACGCACGAGTCACGGAATAACGCTTACAATATAAGGCGAGTTAATCGCCGCTACACGGCCAGCATCTACCAAAGCTTGATATACCATCACTGCTACCTCAGCGCGTGTAGCATCGCGGGTAGGATTGAGTTGTTTGAGATTAGGGTGATTGACGATGATCTCC